>URZP01000008.1 GCA_900552365.1 uncultured Coriobacteriaceae bacterium | reverse complement strand
GTACCGGCTCACCCTATGGGACGGCACCCCGAGCATCTGCGACACATACAACTAGAAAGGCAAGCCATGAAAGACCGAGAGCCGAAGCAGTGGCACGAGCTTTTGCAGATCATCAGCGAGGCCAAACGAGACCTAGAGAAGGCTATAGCAGCCGAGAAGGCCACAGGGCAGAGCAGATAGCAGCAGGCAGCAGAAAGCCCCCTAGATTTGATTCTAGGGGGTTTCTTCATGCCTTCAGGGGCTACACAAGCCCCCATATACTGGCAACCCAGCGAGCCAGCAGGGAACAAACCCCGATCATTGCGAGCGACACAGCCACGAGGCTACCGGCATACACCACGGCGGCTATGACCTTCTGCGCGCGGTTCACTTCAGGCCCCCAATCTTGGCCTTGATCTTGCTCAGTACCCCATAGGGGCGAGGAATTGGCACGAACACGAAGCGCTTGCAACCCTCGCGCCCGCAGGCACCAGGATAGGGATTCGAGCCGGTGATGCGCCCGCGCTTGCGGTTGCGATCCTCGCAGTCCCAAAGGGCAAGGCGCAGGTCGTCGCACCCGACCGCAGCCGCCATGTTGCAGCATGCCTGGATCACGTCGCACAGCTCGCCGATAAGATCGTCGGCATCGATACCGCAGACCTTCTCGCGTTTCTGCCAAGCGCCGAAGACCTCCGCAGCCTCTTCCAAGACCTTCATGGCCTGGGCCTTGCTGCATTCCACGTTGTCGAACACGGCCACGCTGCCAAGCTCCACCGTGTTCTGGTAGGTATCGTCAAACATCTATCCTCCAATGATCATGCGGGCCAGCGATACCGCCGCCCACAGCGTCAATCCGTCTATTAGCAGGGATGCCGCTATCACGAGCAGACATCCCCGGTTGCATCCCGGGCGGCTCATTAGTCCTCCCACCTGATGGTTCCATCGTCGTACTCGGCCTTGAGCCAGTCCAGGTACTCGCCCCATGAGCCGAAGTCCCGCACCCAGCGCGACTCGAACGCGCACGTTGTGAAGGGGTTGCACTCGCTCAGCGAGATTCTGAACCGCCGCCCGTCGCGCATCATGCGCACCTCCATGCGCATGGCGGCCTCGGGCGAACCGAAGTACCGCTCCCAGTTGGTCAATCGTCCACCTCCTATCCGCAGGCGAGCAGGGCCAGAACCACCAGCCCCGCTGCCAGCATACGGATCGCGCAAATCTCAAGGGCCAGCACCGCCAGCAGCAGCGCCACGGCCAAGGCGGCTAGGGCCTGAAGCGCTCGCAAGCGATCTCGCCCCCGTCCCTCATGTGGCCGAGCGCCCAGTCCACGGCCTTGTTTGCCGTGTCTGCCATCGTTCCGCCCGCAAGCTCCTCGTTCGAGATCGCGGCCTCAAGCTCAAGGCCGCACACGCCGTCGTCTCCGTCGGTGCCCTTGAACCACGCGCAGTCCCAGCACGGGTCTGGCTCCTCCTGGTTCCACGGCGCGTTCGGGTCTCCCTCGTAGCAGCCTGGCGGCAGGTTCCAGCCGCTGTGAGGCTCGTATCCGGCTATGCTCAAATCAATCACCGTCCCAAACGCCATCGGGGCGCATCCTCGCCATGGCGAGCAGCTGTAACAGCGCCCGCTTGGCGTTGCCCTCGGTGGCCTCCCAGTAGTCGTCGGAAACATCGTCGCCAAGCCTCAAGGCCGCTGCTTTGAGCATCGGTATCGACTCGGCCCCGGTCTTCCCGTAGATCTCGCGGATGCCGCGCTCTCCCAAGCAGTGGTAGTGCCTGGCGTAGTTGTAGGTCACGTTCAGCCAAAGCTCGGTCGTGCCTCCCAGGGCATATGTTCCGCCCGCCATGAGATGCGGAGAATCGACCTCCAACGTCTCGTGCGTCACGGGGTCGCACAGCCTTATGTCGTAGCTCATGAGGCCTCGCCTGCCTTCGCTTTCCTGCGGCGAACTTGGTCATAGTCGATTTCGTTGCGGCACTTTTCGCATACCTCGCCGGCTCGCTTCTTGTTGTCCTTCCAAAACTCGCGCGGGTAGCACGTGAAAAACGGATTGCGGTACGTCCTGCCGCATCTTTCGCACGCCCACTCAAACGAATCGCAGCTCATGAAATCTCACCCGCCTCGGCCATGGCGATCCTCTTGCCGATCCACCTCATAACGGGAACGGCCATGCTGTTGCCGACCGCCTTGTAGCGCGGGCCGTCCGGGCACTCGTCTGCGGGCTTGCCGCGATAGGGTATCTTCGTCCAATCGTCCGGAAAACCCTGAAGACGCTCGCACTCGCGCGGCGTGAGCCTTCGCACAACCATGTCGCCTCCTTCCTCGCTGAAAAGCGTCTGAGTGTTGCTGGTGGAGAGGGTGAGCGACACTTCATCGCTCACCAGCGCTCCTTTGCCACCGCCCGCGCATCCGCAGCGGACGAGCAGCGTGCAGGCGCTCACAGGCACACCGACGGCGCGTCGCCGCCAACCTTGAGCGTGCCAACCATGTCGTATCCGATCGCCGTGTTGGCGTTGAGGTCGGCCATCGTTATCGGCTCGTCGATGGGGTAGACGGCGGGGTTGTGCCAATCGGCGGTGAGCGTGGGAGACTGCTCGGGCTCTGCGCCTACTCCTCCCGCGCCTGCCCATTGGTGGTACTTGAAGCCTGCGCTGCGAGGGCTTCTTCCAGCCTCTTCGGCAAGGCTCGCCCTCTTTTCCGCGCTCGATTCAAGATTCCCTCGCATGCTCTCCGGCTCAATGAGTACGCCGATGGGGGGGGCAGGCTCCAAGATGTCCGACAAGAAAGAGACGGCGGCGTCTTTGGGCCACTCCGAAGAACTGCGCATCGAGTATGCGCCACGCCAGGCCGTACCCGAGCTTGTCCATTTCGGACAGGAGCTGTCGGAAAGCCTCCCCATTCTCGCTTGAGAGCGCTCCCGGGACGTTTTCCCAAAGAAACCATCGAGGACGTATCTCACGTACCGCCCGAATGTACTCGAACATGAGCCCTGACTCACCTTGCAACCCCTCCCGTTTGCCCGCGATCGAGAAGGACTGGCACGGGCTTCCACCCACCACCAGATCCACCTTGCCGCGGTACTTCTTCCAGTTCATCTTGGTAACGTCGCCGATATTCGGCACCTCGGGGTACCGCTCGGCCAAAACGGCGCTGGGGAACTCGTCGAACTCGGCGAAGCACACAGGCTCCCATCCGAGCGGCTCCCACGCCACGGTTGCGGCCTCTATGCCGCTGAAAAGCGAGACGTACTTCATTGGTGCGCCCCCAATGCTTGCTCGACGAGCATGAAGAAGCGGCGCTCGGCGCTGTCCGACGGGTTGCGCTTTCGCATGTCGGCGATCTTCAGCAGCTCGTCTTCCTCGTAATGGGTGGCGTCCCAATCGACCTCGGGCCAGTCGTAGCAGGAGCAGTGCCAGCCCTCAAGCAGGATGTAGCCTTTGTCGTAATAGTCGTCGCTTCCATCGCCGGCGTAGATCAGCATGTAGCGCTCTTCGCTGTAATCAGGCTCGCTTTGGGCCGCGCAGATGATGCGCCACGGCTCGATAGTTTCCGGCACCTCGACGGTCTTCATGACTCGTCACCGTCCTCGGCCTTCGGCGGTTTCTGCTCGAATCGACACCACCTGGTTCCGCGCACGTCTCTCGCAACGAAATTGCCGTAGCACTCGCAGCGCGTGCGCTCCACGTGGTCGAGGTATGCCCCGCACTTGCACAAGATGGTCACGCTGTTGAAGACCTTGAAGCACGAGTGCACGCATCGGGTGCACGGCGGTGTCTTGGCCTTCCTGATCTCCCTGATCAGGTTTTTGAGCTTCATCGTAGGCACCTCGTTTCTCTTCGCTTGCTCATCGCTGCGCCTCCTCTTCGATGCCCGCGAGCTTCTTGGCGCGGCTCAGGACGTCGCGGGCGACGCTATTCCGACAATTGGCGCCGATAGGACGAGGAGACTTGCACCCGTTGCAACTTGTCAGTTCGCTGCCAAAATACTCGCAGGCGGTGCCACCATCTTCAAACTGCTCCACATCCTCCTCCAGCTTCTCCCAGCTGTCGGCTGGCTCGGGCTTCTTGTGCCAGTAGGCGCTCGGGTCGTATATGCCAGGTTTGTTTTTGGCCGTGAAGCCCAATTTTTCCCACGCTGGAAAACGGCGGTATCCGTCGACAACGACAGGTTTTTCGGCGCATATATCGACCATCTCATCGCCGATTCGAATCGGCACGCCGTCGGCATCGAGCGGCAGCTTCATGTACGAATCATTGGACTGGATCAGGGCCTCAAGCTTGGCCCTCAGCCCGGCGTTTTCCTCTTCCAGCTTCTCCCAGCTGTCGGGCTTCAGTTCGCCCGCTCGCTCGTCCCACATGCGTATAGCCATCTCCTCGTCCGGAGCGATGCTTCCCCTGGCCTTGCAGCGCGCGCATACGACGGCGTGCTCGGCTTCCTTATAGCGCACGTTCCCGCTTCCGCAGAACGGGCACGGCTTCAGCTCGGTTGTTTTGGCGCTCATTCGCCCACCGCCTTCCTGATTCGCGCAGCCCAGTCGGTCACGCCGTCCACGTCGGCTGCGTCGCACTCGTCGGCGACCCTCAAAAGCTCGTCGAGGTCAACCTTCCTCTTCGGCATCAAGCCCCATCCGTATTCCGTGCCACTCTCCGTTTCGATTGCGTACGGTGTCAGTGCGCAATCGGCCAGTTCGATGATGTAACAGCTCATTTCACCACCCCCGCGAGGCATCCGGGGAACGTGCCCGTCAGGTCGATGCACGTGCCGTCATCGTCGACGGCGAAGCACTGGTAGCTGTCCTCGGTCATGGCCTCGACCTGCTTCAGCGCGTCCTCGCGCGTCTCGGCCTCGCCGATCTTGATGCCAGTCCTGTAGGCGCTGGCGTAGCTCTGGCAAAGCGAGCGCTCGTAGATCCCGATCATTCCTGCTCCGCCTTCCACTCTTCGGCTAGCTCTTCGTACTCGGCGCGGAACTCCGGCTCGAAGTAGGCGATGAACTCGGTCTTGGTCATTCCGCAGCGTTGGCTTGAGTACCCTACGTGCTCGATGCACCACTCCTCGAACGGCATGAGCTCGCCGCCGCTGCTGACGCTAGTTCGGTAATCGGTGCCGTCGCGGTAGAGCTTGGCGCGGCCCTCCTTGCGGATGGCCTGCTCGACCTTCGAGGCATCGCGCTCGCCGCGCTCCATGAGCTTGCCGCGCAGCTCCTCTGCCTCGTCCTGCGCCTGCTCAAGCTTGCCGCGCAGCCAATCGCGCTCAGCCCGCGCCTGCTCAAACTGGTCGAGCACGTACTGCTCGCATGTCTTAATCTCCATGGGTCATATCCCTTCTCGTATCATCTCGTTGCCGTCACGGTCTGTGATCAGCCAATATCCGTATTCGTAGAGGCCGGGGTCGTGCGGCTCGTAGACCTGCAACAGCTGGCCCGTCCACCAGGCCTCCTCGTAGACCGGATGCCGCCACGCCCACTCGGCCTTGAGCCGCGCCCCGCCGTGGAACTTGTCGTGGCATCCGGTGGTACCGCTGCCGCAGAGGCAGAACAGCGGGCTTCGCAAGTCCCAGGCGCCGCACGGCGTGACCAGGCGGAACGTCTCGCCCCAAGAGCGGTGCGCCACGTGGTGGACGCTTCCCGCACGCCTGCCGCAGACGCAGCATCGTGGCGAAAGCGCCTCGTAGGCCTTTCCGTGGGTGTAGTGCGCCCCCAGGTGAGGCTTGCCGTAAAGCTCGGCTCGCTCTTTGGGGTAGCCGCGAAGCACCCCCGCATCGAGGATCATTGCAGCCTCCCGTCCGGGCCATCGAAGTACTCGACCCTCGCGCCGCCCCTCAGCCGCGACACTATTGCCTTCGCGGTGTCGGGGTCTCCCTGCTCGGCGAGCCTGCGCACGAGGTCGCTTGGCTTGTACTGCGTGGTCACCAGCGTGGGCAGCATCGCGGAGTAGCGCTGGTCGATCAGGCTGAACAGGCTGTCCAAAACGAAGCCCGTCGGCCTGCGCTTGCCCAGGTCGTCCACGATCAGGTAGCGCACCTCGGCGTAGCGCTTGAGCGGGTCGCCGCCGTCGTGGAAGCTGCGCTGGATCTCGTCGAGGATGCGGTACATCGGTGCCATGAGCGCCGACCGCTTGCCTCCCGCAAGGCGCTTCGCCACGGCTGCGGCGCAGGTAGTCTTGTGGGTTCCGACGTCTCCCCAGAGGTACACCCACTGGCCGCGCTTCATGCATTCGGCGATCTCCGCAGCCAACGGGTGGTCGAGGCTCACGTAGCGATCGGGCACGCCCGCCCGCTTCCAGTCGTGCATGGCTCTGTCGAGCGCAGCCTTGCGAGCCGCCTCGGCCTCGGCCTGGCGCTCCTTCTCGCGCTCGGCCTCGGCACCTGCGCAGCCGCACTGCTCGTAGCCGCAGAACAGCGTCCGCCCAGCGAGCCGCGTGGTGCGGGCCTTGAGGGTCGCGCCGCAGTGCGGGCACTCAGTCGTAGGCCGAAAATCCATCGTCTGGCACCTCCTTCGCAATGCCGTTTTTTGGCTTCGAGGAGCGCACCCATCGGCGCACCGTTGCCTTCCAATCCTTCATCGGCTGTTTGCCGACATGCCATCCGTTTGACTCGTAGTAGTCGCAGAAGTACTCGGGATCGAAGTCGATGGCGCGGAGGTCGAGGTTCTTCGTTGCGGCGTATTGCTGGGCATACTCGGACACCTCGGCGGGGGAAGGGGCGCGGAAACGCGCCGCCTTCCTTTTCTCCTTAGCTCCTTCCTTATCTACTTCTCTATCTCTTTCTCTATCTGGGAGGGGTTTCGTAGACCCTTCCGCAGCATCGTTCGTAGCGTCTTCCGTAGGCTCGTTCGTAGGCTTCGAATCGCTGTACCGATTAGCCACGTTTGCGGCGTTCGTCCTGCTTTTCGAAATGCGCCCCTCGCAGCCCTTGAAAACCTTCATTCCGCTCTCGCTCAAACCCTTCGGTTCGATGCCTTCGAAGAAGTAGTCGAGCAGGGCCGTGTTCACCTTCCTTCGTTCGGCCTCCGGTAGAAGCGTCGTGAGGTCGTAGAAGGTGCGGTAGAAGTTCATCCGCTTTTCCTCAGCCATCGCCTTCACCGCCGATTTCCGCTCGCACGATGGCTCCTAAAACGGGATGTCGCCGTCGTACAGGCTTTCCTGGGCGGGCGGCATGGGCGCTTGCTGCGGCGCCGCCTGCGGGGCGGGCTGCGGCGCGTACTGTGCGGGCGCCTGCTGGTAGCCCTGCGGTGCCGTCGGGGCTTGCTGGTAGGCCTGCTGCGCGTTCCACTGCTGCGGCGCCGCCTGCGGGGCGGGCTGCGGCGCGTACTGCTGCTGGTATCCCTGCGGCGCTTGCTGGCCCTGCTTCTGGCTCATGAGCTCGATCTCGTCCACGATCACCTCAAGCTTGGATCGGCGCTGGCCGTCATTGTCCCAGCTCGAATAGCGCAGCTTGCCCTCGATGGCCACCTTCATGCCCTTGTGCAGGATGCGGCCCATGCTCTCGGCGCGGTTGCCGAACATCGTGCAGTCCACGAAGTTCGGGTAGTCTTCCCACTCGCCGGTTTGCTGGTTGCGGCGGCGGTCGTTGACGGCCACGCCGAAGCCCAGAACCTGCATGCCGCCCTGGGTAGCCCGCAGCTCGGGGTCGCGGGTCAAGTTGCCGCTGATGTTCACTCGGTTGATCGACATTTAGTAACTCCCTTCGCCCGTCCCGTTGGACCAGGTGCGCTTTATGTCCTCGTCGACGGTTCGGATCTTGAGCTTGTACACGTTTATCGCCTCTTGGCTCGCCTTGTAGAGCGCTTCGGAGCAGTCCCTGCGCTGCTTCAGCTCGGCTATGTCCTCACGTCCTCGGCAGAGGTCGCTTATCACCGTCACTGGCGTTCCCTTGGATCGCTCCTCAAGGATCGCGACGCGCAGCGCCTTGCGGTACTCGGCCTCGTTCTCGGCGTACTGGCTTCCGCTGTTGCGCAGCGCCTGAAGCTCGTCCATGAGCCTGTCGAAGAGCTGCATGCGCTCGGCGTAGAGGTCTTGCATGGCCTACACGACCTGCCACGCGGGGGACGGGCAGCACCCGGGGTTCGCCTTGAACTGCTCGTACTGCTGGCGGCTCTCGAAGACGTAGGAGGTGCCGCAGCTCTTGCACTTGGCGATGAACTGGCCGAACTCTGGCGGCTCCTTCTCGGCGGACTTCTCGGTTCCCATGAGCGTGTCGGGGTCTGAGGTACCGTCGATGTCGAACGCTCCGCAGAGCGCGTACTTTCTGGCATAGCTGGATGCGCTGCCCGTGACCTGCGCCTCGTTCATTCCCTTCTGGCTCAAAGGCTCGCGGGCGTAGGCCGTCACGTCCATGGGATCGCCGTGGCCGTCCTCGAAGAACAGGCGGCACGTGGCCTCGACGTAGTAGCGCTCGCCGATCTGCACGATGCTGTCGTTGAGCGTGAAGGCTATGCCCGCCTCCTTGCACGGCTCCTTGAGCGCCGCCACGATGTCCTCCATCGAGCGGTAGTAGAAGTTGCCGTGGGCGTTGTAGCGTGCCTTGGGCACCACCACGGATCGCTGCACCTGGGCCACGGCCTCGGCCAGCGTCATGTGCTTGTCTTCTGCCATCGTCTACTCCATCCTCGCCGCCACCTGGGCTGGCGTGCCCCGGCGGATGCTTCCGGTGATTCCCTGCGCCTTGAGCAGGGATGCGAGCGCCTGCATCTGCGATCGCGTGGCGCTCGGCACCTCGACCGTCCACGCCTCCAAAGGCTCCGCGACCGGTGCTGGCATGGGTGCCGGCATTGGTGCGGGCATTGGCACTGGCGCGGGCATCGGCTCAGGCTCGGGCGCTGCGATCGGCTCTGGCTCAGGCTCTGGTTCAGGTTCAGGCTCCGGCTCAGGCTCGGGTGCCATGGCCGCCTTCAGCTCGGCGATTCGCTGGTCTTCCTCGTCGGCCAGACGCGCCGCGTTCAAGGCGGCTCCGAGGTCGAGCGTGCGGAAGAACTCGCGCTCCGCGTCGGCGTAGTGCGGCATCGCCTCCTGCTGGGCCTTGAGCGTTTCCCAGTCTCTGGCCACGTCGGACACCTTGGCCTCAAGCGCCTGCTGCGCCTTGATCTCGCCGAAGGTCTTGTTGAGCCACTGCGGCTCATGCAGGCGCTCGTAGGGGATGACCGGCGCGAGCAGCCCCGCGAACTCCTCGTAGTGCTGCTGTAGGCGTGAGTAGAGCGCGTCCTTGCGCGTCTGCTCGGCCTCGTCGAGCTGCGCCTTGATGGCGTCGGTTGACTCGTCGATGATGGCCGTGATCTGCTTGCAGCGCCTCTCGAATGCGTCGAGCGGCTTGTTGTACTCGCGCTTCACGGCCTTGCGGCGCTCGTCGATCTCCTTCTTGATGCCGTTGAGGTAGCTGCGGTCGTGCTTGGCCTCCTTGATGGCCTGGGCGCTCGTGAGGTCGTAGGTGGCGCCCTCGTAGTCGGCGACGACCTTCTTCACGTGGGCCTCCAACGCGTCCATGTTCGAAGCGATAGTGGCCTCGGTGTAGGTGACCTCAAGCGTGGTGGCCTCGGTTTCGATGACCTCGGCCTCGACCTGCTGCGGTTCGGTTTCCTTAGCCATAGATCTCGCCCGTCTCGTCGTCGAAGTCCATGGCCTGCTGCTGCTCGGCCACGGTGAGCAAAACCGTCTTGCCGCTCTGCTTGATGATGCGGAAGGCGTCGGCGTTGTCGGTCAGGATCTCGAATTGCAGGGTCGCCACGCTTCCCTTCACGGTGGCCTGCTTGAACTGCGCCTGGATGGTCGCTTCGTTGATCATGTCGTTACCTCCTATTTGATGCCGAGAACGGCGGCAAGGAACGCGCGACCGAACTCGCGCTCTTCCTCGCTGACGGGCTTGATCTCGTCGGCGATGAGCTCGCGGCTCTTGGCGACGCACTTCTCGTCGATTCTTGAAAGCCCGGCCTCGCAAAGCGCGATCATCACGTGGTAGGCGTTTGCCGCCGTCTCGCCGTCGTTGTTGTCAGGATGCGTGGCGTCGAACATGAGGTTGTTTGCGATGCAGGCGGCGTGGTCGAGCACTGCCTTGTGGAACTTGCTCCCGTGGAAGTCCTCAAAGCCGTTCTCTTCGAAGTATTTGGCGTTCATTTCTTCTCCTTCACGTACTCCTCGACGAAGTACTCGATGTGGATGTCTATGCGTGGTTTGGTGCCGTATGGCGACCTCGGGCGTTTGGTGACGGCTCCCATGTCGACCTGCGAGTCGTCCTTGAAGGCGATCCCGTTGAGCGCGTCGCAGGCGAGCTTGCCGAGGTTGTCCCAGTCGGGCTTGCCGAGGTCGGCGCGGCCCTCCCAGTACTTCGGGTTGCTTTTCGCGAGCGGTCTGGTGGTCGAGATCCGCATCACGACCGGGCCGTCGTGGTTGGCGAAGGTCTCGCCGTATGCCGCGCGGAACGCGTCCTTGATGGCCTTCTCGGCCTTGAGCGTCTTGGCCGGCGTGTAGGTTCGGTGGTTGCGGTAGTCGGTCATGGGGCGCTGCTTTCCGACAAGCTGGGCGGGGTGCATGGTGATGTGCGCCGTGGCCGCAAGGGTTCGCCGCCAGCTCATTCGCTGAACCCATCGCTCTGGCTGCGGTGCTTGTTGAAGGCTCCGCGCAGCTCCGGGTATCGCGCCTCCATGATGCGGGCAAGGGCGGGGGCTATGCTGTTCTTGCAGCCAACGTGCAGCTCGTTGCGCACCATGTTCACCAGGTAGTTGATCGACACGTAGCCCTTCTCCTTGAGGCGGCGGGCGTTGGAGAGCATGAACCGCCACGCCTCGGGGTTGGCCTCGATCCACTTCTTGGCCTCGGCAACGTCTTGCTCGCCAGCCATGCCCAGGCCGAAGATCTCAAGCTGGTTGCTCTGGGGTTTGGGGCGGTATATCTCGTCGTTACGCATTGAGCACCGCCATGCTGCCCACGGCTCGCTGGGCGTCGGCAACAGCCTGGTCCATCGTGGGGATGACCCAGAGCCAGAGCACGGCGAGGAAGATCATGAGGGCCGCGAGGAAGCCGACCATGACGCCCGCCTTGAACTGGGAGCGCTCAAGCTGCTCCTGTGCCGTCGGGCGCTTGCCCTCGAATGGTATGATGGTCGCAGCCTCTTTCGAGGCGGCTACGTAGCGGGTGCCCGATGTGTGGAAGCTGGGGGCGCTCGCTTTCTTTTTTGTCTGCATTTCCGTTCTCCTTTCGGTGTTTTCGCAGGTCAGGTTAACCGTGGCTTTTTCCGTGGCTATTTTTCTTTTTCTTAGCCCGGCTTTTCGCGCTGTAGAAGCACTGGCGCGTTCGGTTGTTCCTGATCTCCCTTGAGGCCTCTTCCTTCATGGCCTCCGCTTGCTCGGCGAGGTCTGCCATGTGAAGCTCCTTCGTGCACTCGATGCACCAGCCGTTGACGCGGTTCAGCGGGCGGAACGTCCACCGGCCGCAGTGTGGGCACTGCCTGCGCTTGCGCAGCGATATGCCACACTTCCGCGCCTGCCACTCGACCGAATCGACCGATCGCCCCAGGGCCTTGGCTATAGCCGCTGCCCCTTCGCCTGCGTGCTCTTCGAGGTAACGAAGCTCACGTGTAGACCATTGCCTCATGCCGTCTTCTTCTCTCCTTTCTCCCATTCGCGGTACGCCTGCTTAATCGTCGAGCACATGGTGTCGAAAGCGACCTCGCGGGCAGTTTTGGGCTTTTCTTCTTGGTGTCGCTTTGAATCGTCTGGCATTACGCCACCGTCCTGTTCTCCGTAAGCCCGAGCAGATAATCTGCCGAGCAGTGGAATAGGCGCGTCATGGCAATAAGCTTTGAGCTAGGGATTTCACCGCCGCTCTCATATGCGGCGATAGTCGCTCGGCTCTTCAGATCGAGCTTGTTTGCAAGCCCTTCCTGGCTAAGGCCAATGCGGACGCGTTCACTTGCGATCGGGTTCATTTGCACCTCCACTTCACTATCTGTGAACTTCACAATTAGTGAATATAGAAGAACATGGGACTTTTTGCAAGTAGATAATTCACTATCTGTAAAGTTTTTTGTACAATATGCACATGGAGTAAGGAGGACACGGTGGGCACACGTCTTAGAGAAACGCGGCTTAAATATGGCAAGAAGCAGCCTGAAGTGGCTGAAGTGCTCGGTATCGGCGTACCGGCTTACTCAATGATGGAAAGCGGCCAGCGCGAGATCAACTCGTCGAAGCTCATAAAGCTTGCCGAGTTCTACGGATGTTCGGTCGATGAGTTATTGGGCACGTGGTACTGGCATGAAGTCGAAAGCCAGCGTAAAGACAAGGAGTAGCTATGGGAATGTTCAACAAGAGCGTCGCAAAGAAAATGGCGAGCGACGCAAACGATTACATCGTCAATGATGGAAAGCTTCACGCGCTAGTGTTCCAGGTCTGCGGAAAGGCTGTAGCTTCAACAGCTACGCAGTTCGAGGACAAGGTAACCGAGCGCCTGGACGGCGCGTTGGCGCGTGTGCAGGAGAGCGGCTGCCAGGTCGTCGACGTGAAGATGTCGGCATGCTCCAACACGCGCGACACGGACATGATCCTCTACAGCTTCACCGTGCTCTACCGCTAGGAAAAGAAAAAGCCCACGCGGGTCAAAGCGTTCGCACCGCTCGTCGCGTGGGTCATGCAAAACCTGCCCATGAAAGGAGGTCGCTCCATATTATGCCAAAAACTGCGGTGATATACGCCCGCTTTTCGTGCAACAAGCAGCGCGAGGCATCAATCGACGACCAGCTGCGCATCTGCCGCCAGTGGTGCCAGCGCGAGAAGTACGCCATCGTGGCGGAATACTGCGACTATGCCATAAGCGGGCGCACCGACGACCGCCCCGAGTTCCAGCGCATGGTAGCCAACGCGGGTGAGAGCGACATAGTGCTTGTGTACATGATGGATCGCTTCAGCCGAGGCGAGTACGACGCGCCCATATACAAGCGCGAGCTTGCCCAGCACGGCGTGAAGCTCGTCTCGGCGCTTGAGCAGATACCCGATTCGCCCGAGGGCATCATCTACGAGAAGCTGCTTGAGGGCCTGGCCGCGTGCGAGTCCAAGAAGACGGCAATCCGCACGAGGCGCGGCATGGAGGGCAACGCGCTCAAATGCAAGACCAACGGCGTGCGCGTGTTCGGCTACGCCAGCAACGAGGCCGACGAGTACGTAATCAACGAGGACGAGGCCGCTTTCGTGCGCGAGGCGTTCAAGCGGCGCATAGCAAAGGAGACCACCAACTCGATAGCGCGCGACTTCGCGGCACGCGGGGTCAAGACCTCGCAGGGAAACCCGTGCGGCTACTCGATGGTCGAGCGGATGGTAAAGAACCGGAAGTACACAGGGCGCTACGAGTGGGGCGGCGTTGTCAAAGAGGGCGGCATGCCCGCGATCATCGACGAGGTGACGTTCATGGAGGCACAGGGCATACGCGCGGCCAAGGAGCGCAGCGCGGAGAGCTGGGGCGACTTCGCCCTTTCCGGCAAGGCGATCTGCGCGGGCTGCGGGCGCAACCTGCAAGGCGTGAGCGGGCGCGGGCGCAAGAACGTGAAATACGAGTACTACCGCTGCCATGACGGCTGCGTGAAGCCCGTGAGGCGCGAGGAGCTTGAGGGCGAGATCGTCAAGGCGCTGCGGGCGCTCCTGCAAGACCGCGAGGAGGCCTTGCGGATAGCCCGCATGGTTGCGGAAAGCTCGGACGGCGCGGAGGTGGCGGCGAGGCGCAAGCAGGCCGCCCAATCGCTCTCAGCAGCCGAGCGCGGCCTGAAGAACATCCTCAACGCCATCGAGCAGGGCATAATCGCTCCGGGCGCGAAGGAACGCATAGCGGAGCTTGAGCACCAGCGCGACCGCGCCAAGCTCGACCTTGAGGCGATCAGGGACGATCAGATAGACCCCGAGCGGCTGGCCGACTTCCTGCAATGCGGCTCCGCCCTGGACGACGCGACGCTGCTGAGGGCGTTCGTCTACCAGGTGAGCGTGAGCGACGAAGAGTGCATAGTGACGCTGAACTACGACGTGGAAAGCAACGAACCCGCCAGACTTGACGTCCAGCGGGTTCGTACAAAATGCAAATGGTGCCCTAGGCAGGGTTCGAACCTGTGGCCTTCTGCTCCGGAGGCAGACGCTCTATCCAACTGAGCTACTAGGGCGCATCGATCGCTGATTATACGTTATCATGGCGCGTTGAAGCGCTTTGAGATAAAAGCTGCAAATGTGCTGCAAAGAGAAGAACGCAAAGGAGCATACGGTGACGGATGCAATCAACGTGAACATCGAGCGCATGGCGTACAGCGCCGATGCGGTCGGTCATCTCCCGTCGGGGAAAACCGTGTTCGTGGAGGGCGCTGCGCCGGGCGATGTCGTGTCGGTTGAGGTCGTCGAGGAAAAGTCCTCGTTCGCCCGTGCCCGCTTGGTCGAGGTGGTGGAGGCGTCCCCCGATCGCGTGTCTCCGGCAAGCTTGAGCGATGCCATGACAGGTTCGGCCCCGTGGCAGCATATCGCTTACAGCGCCCAGCTTCGCGCGAAACGCGACAATGTGGTGTCCCAGCTCGTGCGCACGGCGCATATTCCCACCGAAGAGGCGGAGCGCATCGTCGCGCAAACGCTTCCGTCCAAGCGCGAGTGGGGTTATCGAAACAAGATCGAGATGGGGGCGAAGACGCGTCCTGACGGCAAGATCGAGATGGGGTTTTATCGCGAAGGCTCGCATGACTTGGTAACCGTCGACGAGACGCTGCTTGCGCATAAGTCCATCCAGAAGGCCCCGAAAGCTCTTCGCGGCGCCATTCGCTATGCTCAGGGAAGCCAGGATCAGGGAATCTATCGCGTGGGCGTTAGGCACAGCCTGGTAACCGGCGACTTGGAGATCGCTCTTTGGACGGCCCCCGGCCCCTTTCCGCGTAGCCGCTTCGCGCAGATCCTGGGCAATTCGCTTAAGGCTACCAGCGTCGTGCGTGTGATGGCCGACCCGGGCAAAGCGCGCAAGATCAAGGGCGTCGAGACGCTTGATGGCCGCGGCTATTGGCGCGACCGCATCGGCGACGCGCGATTTTCCACGCAGGCTCCGTCGTTCTTCCAGGTGAATACCGCTCAGGCTGCCAAACTGGTGGACAAGGTGATGGAAGGTCTTGGCGGTGTTGACGGCAAGTTCGTGGCCGATTTGTATGCCGGCGGCGGCACGTTCTCGATTCCGCTTGCCATGGCAGGGGCCGACGTCGTTGCGGTTGAGTCGGCGGGATCTTCCGTTCGCGACCTGCGCTTCAATGCCGATGCGAACGGCGTGTACGTCGATGTGGTGGGCGGCGACGCCGCGCGTGAGCTTCGTGAGCTTGGCCAGCTTGACGCGCTCGTGGTCGATCCCCCGCGTGCTGGCCTTGCCGACAGCGTGCCGGGCGACATCGCAGCGGCTGCGCCCGAGGCCGTCGCATATGTCAGCTGCAATCCGTCCACATGGGCGCGCGATGTGGCGCGTTTCATGGAGCAGGGCTATGACCTGCAGCTTGCGACTCCGGTTGACTTGTTCCCCCAGACATACCACGTAGAGGTTGTAAGTATTTTCAAGCGCCGATAAACGCATACTGCTAAACTAAAATCTGTATGCAGTGTCGCTGTAGTGGCGTTACCTGCACAAATGCTTATAAACACGAAGAGGAGGCGCCTTCATGGCTCTTTACACTCCCAAGTACCAGCCCAACGGCAAAGAGGTGGCGGTCGTCACCACGTCCCAGGGTGTCATTCGCGTTCAGCTGGCCGGCAACGATGCTCCTATTCACGTCGGCAACTTCGTCGAGCTTGCCAAGGACGGGTTCTACGACAACACCAAGTTCCATCGCTACGTTCCCGGCTTCGTTATCCAAGGCGGCGATCCCGAGTCCAAGAAGTACTCCAGCGACGAGGTCGTCCGCGTTTCCGGTGGTATGTTCCCCCGTCTTGGCATGGGCGGCCCGGGTTACTGCATCAAGGGCGAGTTCGCCACGAACCCCAACAACAAGCATGAGGACGGCGCATTGGCCATGGCCCGCTCCATGGATCCCGATTCCGCCGGTTCGCAGTTCTACTTCTGCCTGGGCGCACAGCATCGCCTCGACGACGGCTATACTGTTTTCGGCCAGACCATCGAAGGCATGGACGTCATCGCCAAGCTGCGCGTCGGCGACGTGGTCGAGCACATCGAGATCGAGAACGCCACCGAGTAGCGTCATCTCGTAAACGGTGCAAACTAAGGAACCTTCATGAACAACGATCTATTCCAACAGGCAAAGGCCGCTGCGGCCGCCAAGGATTTCGAACAGGCGCTCAACCTGTACACTTCCTGCCTGCAGGACACTGAAAACCCCCTTGCCCCCGGCGAGACGGGTTTGATCTACCACCAGATCGGCAACTGCCTGACCAAGCTCAAGAACAACGCTGAGGCCGTCAAGGCTTACACTCAGGCAACCGCCGATGCCGCTTACGATGCGGTTGGCACGGTCAACTACAACCTGGGCATGTCATACGCCGCTCTGCACGACTATGACAATGCGGTCAAGCATTTCGAGATCGCCGTGTCCGACTCGAAGTACCCCACGCCCTTCAAGGCGTACATGGGAATGGGCAACGTCCTTATGAAGCAGGGTAAGTCGGCCGAGGCCGGCGTGGCCTTCCGTGAGGCGGCTCTTGACGAGTCGAACCCCGATCCCACGAAGGCCCTGCTTAACCTGGGCGTTTGTTTTATGGCCCTCGACCGTCCCGCTGACGCCGTCTCTTCTTACGAGAGCGCGCTTCAGTTCGACATGAGCCCCGACGTGCGCAACAAGATGTACGCAAGCTTGGGCCAGGCATACGTCGCCTGTGGGCAGATGCAACAGGCCGTCGACGCCTTCGAGAACGCCATTCAGGACAAGACCTATTTCCTGTCCGCTTCGGCAAGCGTCGATTACCAGCGTGCGATTGCTGTTGTTTCCCAGGGTTCTAGCGACAAGACGCAGGCTCTGCCTCCAGTTTCCGCTGACACTTCCGGACTTGACGTGGTCGCAGCCGAACCTGCATCCGGCACCGGTATGTTCCCCGCGGTCGATAGCCCCGAGGAAATGTCCGAGGAAGACGCCTATTACTACGCCGACATCTACGGTTCCGAACAGGACCAGAACCGCGCTGACGATTATTTCTTCAATTCTTCCGACGAGGAGCTTGAGCAGTGGTCGCGCGGCTTGGCCAAGAAGGATCGCAAGCGTCGCAGCGTGGGTTTGAAGATCCTGCTGGTCGTTATCGTGCTCGTCGTTGCCCTTGCGGCCGCCGCTGTTGGCGCGTTTGCCATGGGCTATGGCTACCCGCAGCAGGAAACCGTCGTTCAGCAGGTGTTCAACAACCCCTCTAGCTCGGCTTCCAACTTCGCTTCCAGCGTGGCCAAAGACGACGTCGCTTCCATGACGGCCCTTATCCCGCAGGGTGGCACGGCTACCGTCGACGGCGTGAACAAGTCCATGAGCACCTCGGTTGCCTACGTCACCGTCAACACCTCTGCCGGCGGCTCCATCCAGTACAAGGTCACGCTTTCGCGCGAGGGTATTGGCTGGAAGGTCTCCGACATCGAGCTTTACTTCAACAGCAAGAACTAACTTGTCTGAAACCGGTTATCAAGCGCATCCGCGCTTTAACGAATCTTATTAACGAAAGGATCGAAATGGCAGTTCAGAAGACTTACACCATGATCAAGCCCGACGGCGTTCGCAATGGCCACATCGGCGAGATCGTCAACCGTTTCGAGCGTGCCGGCCTCACGGTCGAGCGCATGGAGCTTGGCAACGTCACCATGGAGCAGGCCGAGGCCAACTACGCCGAGCACAAGGGCAAGCCGTTCTACGATGGCCTGATCTCCTACATCACCTCCGGCCCCGTTGTCAAGATGGTCGTTTCCGGCGAGGGCGCTGTCGCCAAGGTCCGCACCCTTATGGGCGCAACCAACCCCGCTGATGCTGCCCCTGGCACCATTCGTGGCGACTTCGGCCTGATCATGGACGAGAACGTCATCCACGGCTCCGACTCCCCCGAGTCCGCTGAGCGCGAGATCGGCATCTTCTTCAACTAATCGTTTCGATTGTTGCTTCTTGGGCGGTGGCGCTTCATGTGCTGCCGCCTTTTTTCTTTGCCTGAAGGGCGATGATGCGACACGATTCGCATTTGGCTTAGAGTGCGTATTGGGTTGGATGTGCTGTCGGCGAATGAACCGTGCTGCTGGCGTATCGTGGGGCGATCTGCATAAGATGACGAACAGACGCTGCTTTGCGCCACCGCTCGAAAAAGAGGCACCGCGAATGGCAATCCGCGACCAAGATGTTAAAGTTTTCTCGACGCTAAGCTGAAAACGTCAGACGAGAAAAGGAAAAGAATGCTCTATCGGGTAATTGACGCGAGCGAGATGCCCGCGCTCATCGACGCCTTCATGCAGTCGTATGAAGTCGTTGCGCCCATCAAGCGCGGCGATTCGTACGTCTTCGACGTCGTCGATGATCCTTATGAGGTGGCCCTGGATTATCCCACGACCAGCTCGTCTCCGAAAAAGTACCTGCTTCCGCCAAAGGAAACGCTGATGCGTTTCAACACCGCCGAGAACATGGTCGAGGATTTCGCCGAGACCGTCGTTCCGCGTGTGATTTTCGGCGTGCATGCATGTGACATCAACGCCATCAACAGGATCGACCTTATGTTCCGCGATGGCGACTACCCCGATCCGTATTACTGCGCCCGTCGCGCGGCTACCATGATCGTCGGCATCAGCTGCACTCCAACCGACTCATGCTTCTGCAGCCTGTGGGGCGCCGACGAGGTTCAGTTCGGTTACGACCTGTTCTTGCAGCGCATCGGCGATCGCTATCTGGTTAGCATTTCCAGTGTCGAGGCGGCAAACATCCTTGAGGCCGCATGCAACCCGCGTGAGGCAACCGACACCGACCGCATCGATTTCCGTCACGCCACGCGAGCCCGTCAGAAGGCTTTCAACCCCGATATCCCCAAGATTCAGGATGTCGCCATGCTCATGGACGCCTTCCATTCAGACCCGTTTTGGGACGAGCTGGGAGGCAGATGCCTTTCGTGCACCGCATGCTCTGCCGTATGCCCGACGTGCTTCTGCTTCGACATCACCGACGAGCTTGAGCCCAACGGCAGGGAAGGCAACCGCGTTCGCACGTGGGATGCGTGCACGAACCCCGATTTCGCCAAGGTCACGGGCGACTACAATTTCCGTCCGACCGGACGCGAGCGCGTGCGTCATCGTATGTATCACAAGCTCAACGGCTTCTTCGTCACGCACGACCGCATGTTGTGCGTCGGCTGCGGCCGTTGCGTCTCTGCCTGCAAGGCGGGCATCAATCCTATTGAAGTGCTGAAATTCTTCGAGAAGAAGGGGGAGGCGGACGATGAGTGACAAGCACAACATCGTGGCTGAGGCCGACCAGGTCGACCGCATTGCGGTGTATGCCCTGCGGGAAGCTCCCGCGACGCTGACCGGCGAGGAAATGATCGCCCAGAACGCGTATCGCCCGTGGCCGGCGCGCATCACCTCCATCATCGAGCTTACCGAGAACGAGAAGCTGTTCGAGTTGCGCATCGTCGACGAACGCGTGCGCGAGGCGTTCCATCAGATGCCCGGCCAGTTCGTTGAGCTTTCCGTGTTCGGAGTAGGCGAGTGCCCCATCTCCATCACCAGCTCGCCGACGAAGCAAGGCTTCGTCGAGCTGTGCATTCGCCGCGCCGGTTCCGTCACCCAAAAGCTGCATTCCATGCAGTGCGGCGACATCGTCGGTTTGCGCGGTCCCTTCGGCCGCGGTTTCCCCGTTGACAAGATGCGCGGCCATGACGTGCTCATCGTTGCCGGCGGCCTGGGCATCGCGCCGGTCCGCTCGCTCATCAACTACATTCACGACGAGCGCGCCGACTTCGGCAAGGTCACCATCGTGTACGGTTCGCGTACTCCTCAAGACATCATGTTCCGCGACCAGTTCGAGATGTGGCGCCATCGCACCGACTTCGACTTGCGTT
This sequence comes from uncultured Coriobacteriaceae bacterium, assembly GCA_900552365.1. Lineage (GTDB taxonomy): Bacteria > Actinomycetota > Coriobacteriia > Coriobacteriales > Eggerthellaceae > UMGS1502. Next base: position 15,319 of record URZP01000008.1, on the reverse strand, counting down.
TGACCGTCGATCATGGTGACGATACATGGGACGGCCCGGTGGGTGTTGTCACCGAGCCTATGAAAACGCTCGAGATCGATCCGGACAACACGTTCGGCGCTGTTTGCGGGCCTCCGGTCATGTACAAGTTCGTCATCGAGGAGATGCGCCGTCTGGGCATTGGCTACGACCGAATCTACCTCGACTTCGAGCGTCGCATGAAGTGCGGCATGGGCAAGTGCGGCCACTGCCAGATCGGCCACCAGTACGCGTGCGTCGATGGCCCGGTTTTCAATTATTGGGAAGCGAAGAACATCCAGGGGTCGATCTAGCATGAGCAATTTGTGCGTAGCGGGTGAAACTCAGGCGCCTCCTCGCGTGGTCGTTGTCGGCCTTGCGAGCTGCTTTGGGTGCCAGTTGCAGATTACCAATGCCGAGGCTCATCTTCTTGAGGTCTTGGGCCAGATAGACATGCGCTATTGGCAGCTTACCTCCTCGGAGCCTATGCCCGATAAGTTCGACGTCGCCGTCATCGAGGGCGCTGTCACCACGCGCGAGGGCATGGAGACCGTTCAGCGGGTTCGCGAGAAGGCGGCCAAGGTCATCGCCATCGGATCTTGCGCAACCACTGCGGGAATCCCCGGCATGGCCCAGCCTGATTTCGAATCGCGCATCACCGAGGTTTACGAGGGCGCTCCCAGCGCATGCGGCGAGATGGTTTCCCCGCGTGCGGTGAGCGAGCTCATCAAGGTCGATTACGAGGTGCGCTGCTGCCCGATCGACCCGTACAACTTCATCGACATCCTGCAGCGCGCGCTGTACGGATCGAACAAGGCGCTCCCCATGCGCACCATGTGCGGCGAGTGCAAGCGCAACGAAAGCGAGTGCTTCTTCGAGAAGGGCCGTCTGTGCCTTGGCTTGGTAACGCGCGCCGACTGCGGCGGCCGTTGCGTGAACCTGGGCCGCCCGTGCTTCGGTTGCGCGGGCTTGTCCCCCGACGCGAATCTCGATTCGGCTCGCGAAGCCTGCCGAAGGAACGGCATCCCTGTAGAAGACTTCGATCAGGCACTGGAAATGTTCAACCAAGTCGATCTTGCATCGGCTCAGAATCGATAGGCTGGCCTTATGAGCACCGCATCAATCAAAGTCGACCACCTTGCCCGTGTCGAGGGGCACGGCAACGTTCATGTCGTGATCGAGGACGGCGCCGTTCAGACCGTCGAGATGAACGTCATCGAGCCCGCGCGCCTGTTCGAGAGCATGGTTCGCGGCCGCAGCTACACCGAGGTTTCCTACATCGCCTCGCGCGTATGCGGCATCTGCTCGGCAAGCCACGTGGTTACCAGCTTGCTGGCCATCGAACGCATCTTCGGCGTCGAGGTGACCGACCGCACCAAGGCCCTTCGCGAGCTTCTGGTGTACGGCTCGTATCTGCAGAATCACGCAACTCATTTGTTCGTGCTTGCCGCTCCCGACTTCCTGAACCAGCCAAGCGTGTTCCCCTTGGCCCAGTCCGACCCGGCGCTGTTCGACAAAGCGCTTGGTCTTAAGGCCCTGGGCAACGAGCTGTGCACGAAGGTGGGCGGCCGCTCCATCCACCCGATCACGGCTGTGGTGGGCGGTTTCACGCACGAGATCACGAGCGAGGAATACCTCGATCTTGCCGACAAGCTCGAGGCGTCCATCCCGTTCGCGGTGCAGACCGTCGATCTGTTCAATTCGTTCCGCACGCCTGATATCCAGACCGCGGGCGACTTCCTTGCCATGACCGCCGACGACCGTTACGCCGTTGCCGATTCGCGCATTGCGACGTTCGTTCACACAGGCGTTTCGTTCGACGCCGACGACATCGACGAGAACGTCGACGAATACAAGGTCGATCATTCCGCCGCGTTGTTCGCGCGTTCGCGTGTCACCGGCTCGAACTATTTCACCGGTGCTCTTGCGCGCGTGAACGCCTCGTGGGACAAGCTCAGCAAGACGGCCAAGGTCGCCGCCGCCAAGGCAGGTCTGCGTCCGCCCGAGCTCAACCCGTTCCGTAACAACGTCGCACAGGCCGTCGAGCTTGTCGACGCGCTCGAGCGTTGCGCCGAGCTATGCCGTCGCCTTGCGAACGACGAGTTCGAGGGTTCAAGCGAGCTGGTGGCGTTCACGCCTTGCGCAGGCAAGGGGACGGGCTTCACCGAGGCTCCGCGCGGCACCGTTTTCCACGAGCTTGAGCTTGACGATGAGGGCCGCGTCGTCCATGCGTCCATCATCACCCCGACTGCGCAGAACGTGGCGAACCTGGAAGGCGACATGCTTCTCCTTGCCGAGAACATGCTTGAGATCGACGCGTCGCCCGACAAGATCCGCGCCGAGATCGAGAAGCTTGTTCGTGCATACGACCCATGCTTTAGCTGCAGCGTCCATTAGCTTTTTCGTAAGGTATGGATTTTCGTCGTGGTATGGATTTCATTAGTCGGGGTTCATGGGCGACGAACGGTTCGTTGCGCCTGTGCTAATATTCTTGTTTACTTGCACGACTAGGTATTTTGACCTAAACGGAACTTAAACGAGATTCAAGGGGTTGCACCTGATGTCCTTTTTAGATCGCTTCATGGACTCCTTCGGCGGTATGTCGACGGACATGGCTATCGACCTTGGCACTGCGAACACGCTGATTGCAATCGCAGGCGAGGGCATCGTCATCAACGAGCCTTCGGTTGTCGCGATCGAGAAAAGCACGCATCGCGTTTTGGCGGTTGGCCATGAAGCTAAGAACATGATCAACCACACGCCCGACGCGTTTTCCGCCGAGCATCCTCTGAAAGACGGCGTCGTCGCCGATTACGATGTCACCGAGGCCATGATCTCGGCGTTTATCAACAAGGCCGCGCCCCGTAAGTACCCGTGGCAGGCTAAGCCGCGCATCGTCATCTGCATTCCCTGCGGTGCCACTTCCGTCGAGAAGCGCGCCGTTTTCGAGGCTGCCATTCAGGCGGGCGCACGTCAGGCCTACCTTATCGAGGAACCCATGGCGGCCGCCATGGGTGCCGACCTGCCCGTCACCGAGCCTACTGGCTCGATGGTCGTCGACATCGGTGGCGGCACCACCGAGGTCGCTGTCATTTCCCTGGGCGGCATCGTCACGTCTTCCTCGCTGCGCCTTGCCGGCAATCGCATGGACGAGGCCATCTCCATGCATTTGCGCGATCTTCTTGGCATCAAGATCGGTGAGCGCACGGCCGAGGTCATCAAGATCAAGATCGGCTCCATCCTCCCGTTCGAGGACGGTCGCGAGCGCGACATGATCATCTCCGGCCAGGACGTCATCACCGAACAGCCCAAGGAAGTCACCATTCAGTCCGAGGATGTTCGCCAGGCCCTTATCGAGCCGTGCTCCGAGATGGTTCTGAACATCAAGGAAACGTTCAAGAAAACCAACCCCGACCTGGCCAGCGACATCATCCAGAACGGCATCCTGCTTACGGGTGGCGGCGGCTTGCTTTCGGGCCTCGACCGCTTCCTCACGCAGGAGCTTGAGATCCCGGTTTGGGTTTCCGAGACGGCGCTCACCAACGTCGTAACCGGCTGCATGAAGGTTCTCGAAACCCCCACCGCGCTTCGCCAGCCCCTTATGAGGACTAAGTAGCGCGTTTTCGCCTATGGCTTTGAATTTTCAACAAAATGAAGCGACGTCCGTGCGGCGCATCGTGTTCGGTGCGCTGCTTGCGGCGTCGCTTGTTCTCACCACTGTTTACTGCCGCGAGGGCGACGGCGGCCCGCTGCATGCCATCCAAGGCGCCTTCGGCGTGGTTGCATCGCCTATGCGCAACGTCGGGGCCCACGTGGGTTCCGCTATCGAATCGACGGGCGACTCGGTTGCCGACGCCACCGCCGACGACGCGACCCTTGCCGAGCTTCGTGAGCAGAACCGCCAGCTTCGTTCGCTGCTTGCCCAGGCGGACGAGTACCGCATCGAGGTCGAGCGCCTTCAGGGTCTTCTTGACATCAAGAGCAAATCGGGCGTCAGCGGCGTCACCGCCACGGTGGTGGGGAAGAGCCTTGATGCTTGGAATCAAACCGTCACCATTGATAAGGGCACTGCCGATGGCCTGCAAAGCGGCATGACCGTCATGGGTTCGTCGGGCGTTGTCGGCCAGGTGTCGCGTGTTGAAAAGCATTCCGCTACGGTTCGCTTGCTTACCGACCCTAATTCGGGTGCTGCGGTCATGGTTCAGTCCAGCCGCGCGAACGGCATCGTGCGTGGTTCTCTTGAGGGCCTTCTTTATCTGGAGGATATCCCCGAGGATTCGATCCCCGTTGTCGGCGATGTGGTGATCACGTCGGGTTTAGGCGGCAGCTATACGTCGGGCCTTATCGTGGGTACTGTTGTCAGCGTCGAGAAAACCACGGCGAACGCGACTGGTCGTATCGTCGTGAGCATGAACGATGACGTCTCCCAACTTGAGAACGTTATCGTCGTGACGGCCGCCGACGACTCGGGCTCCAGCGCAAGCGCAAGCTCGAGTGCAAGCGGCTCGTCTGCAAGCTCGTCCGCTCAGTAATGCCGATCATGCCGGCTGGCGGATTTTCATTGAAGAGGAGGTGGCGCGCGTGACGGATTCCCACGACGTCTTCGTTCTTTCCATAGCGGGCGTGATTGCCTTCTTGTTGCAACTCATCCTCGCTCCTTATATCGCCATCGGGTATGCTATGCCCGATTTCGTCATGGTGTTCGTGTTCCTATGCGCTGTGACGCGTTCTCAGTCGTTCGGTTGCGTCATGCCGTTCGTCTTGGGTCTTCTGTATGACCTTCTCTCGGGAGGTGTCGTTGGCGCCATGTCGTTCGCGCTCACGCTGTTTTCGTACGTCGGCGCGCGCGTTTTCGCCGCCATGGAGAACGACACGCTGTTCATGCCCATTGCGGTCATGAGTGCGGGCATGCTCCTGGCCGAGCTTGTTTACGGCATCTTCCTGCTGGCAACCGGTTACAACGCGAGCTTCATCGACGCGCTTATCTTCCGTGCGCTTCCGTGCGCCATCTACGATTCGGTCATCGCCTTCATTCTGTACCCCTTGGCATCGCGATTCTTCTCGTCGGGCGGCCCGGCATCGCCGATCGTCGCCACGCAATTGCGCTAGGACGTGGTAGTGTGCTGCAGGCTGTTCTTGTCGGACTTGCCGTACTGGTGATCTGTGTCATCGCCGTTGTGGTGTTCTTCCGCGTGCGCTCGAACCGTTCGGGCGAGCCGCTGGTTGGCGGAAAGCACAGCGTGTCGTCTATCGACACGTTCGGCGTGCAAACCACCTTCGACGACACCCCTGTGGGTGGAACGGGTCCGCGCACGTTGGGCGCAAGCTCCGAATCTTCCGCGCCGAAAACCTCTTCGACCGGTCGTATTTCCGATGCCGTGCGCTCGCGCTTCGTGGCCATGGGCGTTCTGGCTGCGGCCATTTTCGGCTCGCTTACCGCGAAGCTGTGGAGCATGCAGGTGCTTGCCTCCAGTTCGTACGAAAGCCAGTCCGAAGAGAACAAGTACTCCAAGATCAAAACGCCCGCACCGCGTGGCTACATTTACGACGCCGGCGGCATCGCCATCGTGAAGAACCGCTCGGCGCTCACCGTTCTGGCTGATGCCGACGTTGCTGACGACCATGATGTCGTCCAGCGTCTCTCCACTGTTTTGGGCATTCCGTACAACGTTGTTCGCAGCCGTATCCTGGACAATTCGTCGGGTGCGCAGAGCCAGCGCGTGGTGGCAAGCGATGCTCGCATGCGCGACGTCGCGTTCATCGCCGAGCATTCCGACGCCTTCTCGGGCGTCACCATTCAAGAGCGATCCATGCGTTCGTATCCGTACGGCGCCTTGGCTTCCCATGCGGTGGGTTACACCGGCTCGGTGAGCAAGGACATTCTTGCCAGTATGCCGAAGAACCGCAGTGTCGAACTTGGCGATAGCATCGGGCAAAGCGGCGTTGAGGCCGCGTACGACGAGATCTTGGCCGGTGAGCATGGCCTTCGTACCGTTATGGCCGACGCTGACGGCAATGTCGTGTCGGTGGTGAGCGAGACGGCTCCTTCGCGTGGTTCCGACGTCTACCTCACCATTAAGGCGCCCGTTCAGTACGTTGCGGAAACGGCCCTTAAAGACCTTATCGCCCCAACCGGCATCATCGGCAAAGGCAAGGGCGTTGCCGGTGCCGTGGTGGCTATGGACGTCACCGACGGCAGCATCGTCGCCATGGCAAGTTACCCAACCTTCAACCCCCAGACGTTCATCGGCGGCATCTCGCAGGACACCTGGGATCTGTACGAATCCGCCGAGTCGTATTACCCGCTTTTGAACCGTTGCATTTCGGGCACGTATCCCGCCGCTTCGACGTTCAAGTCGTTCACCGGCTTGGCGGCGTTGAAGTACGGCTTCGCCGATACGAAGAAGGAATGGAACTGCACCGGTTCGTGGGACGGCTTCGGTTCGGGCGACATCCAGAAATGCTGGCTTTCGTCCGGTCATGGCAACATCACCTTCCACGAGGGCATCGTTCAGTCGTGCGACGTCGTTTTCTACGAGATCGCCTACGATTTCTATTTCGCGGGCAAATCGCAGGGCGGCAAGCTTTCCGATACCGCCATGCAAGAAGAGGTCGAGAAGTACGGCTTCGGCAAAACCACCGGCGTTGACATCTCGGGCGAGGAAGCGGGCCGCATCCCCACGCCCGAATGGAAGGCGCAGCATTGGGTGGACGTCCCCACCGAGGGCGTTTGGCGCGGCGGTGACCTTACCAACATGGTCATCGGTCAGGGCGACGTTCTGGTTACGCCGTTGCAGATCGCCGTTGCTTACGGGGGCATCGCAACAGGAACCATGATGAAGCCGCACCTGCTGAAGGAGGTTCGCAACTCCGACAGCACCACGCCCGCCATCACGTACAAGCCGCAAGAGCTTGCCACGCCCGATATTGACAAGAAGGACCTGAAAACCGTGCGCGACGCCCTTCATGACGTGGCCGCGGGTTCCGCCAACTTGGTCACGGCGTTCGAGGAAGCAGGCGTCAGCCTTGACGACATCGCTTGCAAAACCGGCACGGGCGAGGTTGCGGGCAAGGACGACTACGCATGGTTCGTGTGCTATATGCCGTTCGACAACCCGAAATACGTATGCGCCGTGTTGGTCGAGCAGGGCGGTGGCGGCGCTTCCGCTGCGGGTCCCATTGGCGCTCAGATCATGGGCGCTCTTAAGGCGTATGATGCCGGCGAGCTTACCGACGTGGGCGTTGTTGCTGCATCAAGCGGCGAGTCGGTCGAATACGGCGGCTCGTCGGGCGGACGAACGGACTAGGAGGGAACATGCCGCAGTTACCGCAGATTTCAACGGTGCGCACAGCCGGTTCGCGAACGCCGCGCATGGTGCGCCCTTCGCGTTTCCCGTCGCTGAACATGCCGCTTCTCGTCGTCATATGCGCGCTTACCGCGTACGGTCTGATCGTCGTGTACTCCGCCGTGTCGTCCGATGTCGACTACAACTTCTCGCGACAGCTGATGGGTGTCGCGGTGGGTGTTGTGGCCATGGTCGCCTTCTGGAAGTTCGATTACCGGCGCCTGTCAGATATGACGAAGATCCTGATGATCATCAACGTCGTGCTCATCTTATCGCCGCATCTTCCGGTTATCGGCGTGAACACCATGGGTGCGACGTCGTGGATCAAGATCGGCATCCAGCTTCAGCCAGGCGAGTTCGCTAAGATCACGGTTATCCTCATGGATGCCAGCATCATGGCTCGCTACAACGGTCACTTGGATGACTTGCGCGAATATTTGAAGGCCGTCGGCCTGATGTTGGTCCCGTTTTTCTGCATTATGACGCAGCCTGACCTGGGAACCGGCCTGGTATACATCTTCATCGCCGCCGTCGCGCTTGTGGTTGGCGGCGCCCGTCCGAAGTACCTGCTGATAACGCTAGCGGTTGGCATAGCGCTTATTGCCATGGTGTTCGTGGTCGACCAAATCATTTACGAGACCAGCAATCCGCATCAGTACAAGCTGCTCAAGCAGTACCAGCGAAACCGTCTGCTGGTGTTCATGAACCAGGGCTCCACCGACCTTTCCGACGAGGGCTACAACCTTCAGCAGGCGATGATCGCCATTGGCTCGGGCGGTCTGTTCGGCCAGGGCTACATGCAGGGAACGCAGCATGCGCTGGGTATCTTGCCCGAGGCGCCCACCGACTTCATCTTCTGCGTGCTTGCCGAAGAGCTCGGGTTTTTCGGTGTTCTGGTGCTGCTTGGCCTGTATATCGCGCTGGTTGTAATAGCATTTCGTATTGCAAGGTCATCGAACGACATGTTCGGTTTGGTCTTGGTCATGAGCATCGTCGGCATGTGGCTGTTCCAAATCCTCGAGAACATCGGCATGACGTGCGGGCTCATGCCCATCACGGGTATCCCCCTGCCGTTCATGAGCTACGGCTCTTCGTTCATGATGGTCAACTTCGCCCTGTTGGGTCTTATCGGCTCGGTGTGGGCATGTAGCAATCAGTCCGGGCGAAAGGCGTCCTATGCAACTACCCGTTGATATCACTGCGCTGCTCGACGAGGCAACCAATCTCGAGGCTGCGCGTAAAACCCCGCTTTCTGTTAGCGTTTACATCGACGATTCGGCCCCTGCCGATCTTATCGCCCATGTGCGCAAGTCCTTCGCCAGCGAATTGGCCACGGTGCGCCTTACGCTCAGCTACTTGGGCGACCAGCCCGCAAGCGTATGCCCCACCGATGACGCGGCCATCATCGTCGCTGGATCTTCCGACGTGGTTGGGCCTTCGGCTGCGGCTATCCGCAGCGCGGGCGTTCCCGTTATGGTATGCGCCACACAGCCCGCTCGCGTCGAGCTTATCGCCGCAGCGGCGAACGCGCCTATTCCCGAGGGCGATCTGGTTGTTCCCACCGATCCCGAGCGAACCATCGCGAAGAACGTTTGCAAGGTGGTTTCGCGCGTCGTTCCCAAGCAGGCTGCCGATATGACGAAGGGCTTGTCCGGCATGATGCACGCCGCGCAGATCACCGAGGAAGAAGCCATGGCCGACCCCATGCCCCTCGACGGCGAGGCGGCTGCAGCGCTCGACATGCGCATGGGCGAGTGGATCGCCGTCGCCTGTCGTTCCAAGCGCCTGGCGTTCGCGCTGGCATTCCCGTTCGTTCGTAAACCGCTTGCCCTTGAGGCTGTTTCTGAAACCGCGTTGCAGAACGCGGGTGTTGGTTTGGTTCCGTTCTTGAAGGCGGCCGACATGCCTATCATGACGCTCAACCAGGCGAAGATGGTCCTTCAGATCGCTGCCGCTTATGGACGCCCCATGGGCATGGAACGCGCGAAGGAGATCTTGGCAGTGGTTGGCGGTGCCTTCGGTTGCCGCTCGATTGCCCGTACGGCCGTTGGGTACGTCCCCGCACTGGGCGGCGTCATCCGCGCCGGCGTTGGTTTCGGCGGTACCGAGGCCATGGGTCGTGCGGTTATCGAGTACTTCGAGGGCGGCGAGAACGTCGCCGGCGTGACTCGCGTGGTTGAGAAAGCCGCCACTATCGCAGGAGAAGCCGCGTCGCAGGTGCGCGACAGGGTCGCTGAAGTGCGTTCGATGGAAACCAAGCCTGTCGCTTAAACTTATTTCAACTATCATTTGATCAGCATCGCCTGGATCGCTTTCGTTTGATGCGACGTGCGATCCAGGCTGTTCACTGCCTGAAGGGAAACCCAGACGATGTCCAAACTCACTGATCTTTGGCCCCGCGTTCGCGAGATCGTCTCGACTGCCGAGCGTCCTTCGCGATACATCAACCATGAATGGGGAAGCGTCTACAAGGAAGACGCCGATTTCCATTTCTGCATGGTGTATCCCGACGTTTACGAAGTCGGTCAGCCCAACCAGGCACTCCGCATTTTGGTGAACGTCGTGAATGCCCGCGAGGGTCTGTCTGCCGAGCGCGGATTCTTGCCTGCTCCCGATATGGCCGACAAAATGCGCGCCGAGGGCATCCCTATGTTCTCAATCGAAAGCTGCGCGCCCTTGGCCGAGTTCGATGCGGTGGGCGTCACGCTTTCGCACGAGCTTGTTGCCACGAACGTGCTTGAGATGCTTGACCTGAGCGGCATTCCTTTGCATGCCGACGATCGTTCCGAGGGCGATCCGTTCGTCATCGCCGGCGGCCCGTGCGCATACAACCCCGAGCCGTACGCTCCGTTTTTCGACGCGTTCTGCGTGGGCGAGGGCGAAGTCATGTTGCCCGATGGCCTGGAGTTCATCAGGAGCCAGCGCAAGGCAGGCGTCACGCGCGCAGAGGTGCTTCGAAAGCTCGCAACCGAACCGGGCTGGTACGTGCCGTCTCTGTATCGCTGGCGTGATACCGACGAGGCGCAGGCTGCGGGCTCGTGGATCGAGCCGCTTGAAGAGGGTCTTCCCACCCATATCGAGAAGCAGCTGTTCACCGGCTTTGCGGAAAGTCCCGGTTGGGAGCCGTGCATCGTCCCGTTTGCCGAGGCCGTTCACGACCGTTTGAATGTTGAGATCTTGCGCGGCTGCGCACGTGGCTGCCGTTTCTGCCAGGCAGGCATGATGTATCGTCCAGTGCGCGAGCGCTCCGCCGACAACGTGGTGCAGTCCGTTCTTGCCGGCCTTAAGGAAACGGGCTACGACGAGGTCAGCCTGACCTCGCTTTCCACCACCGATCACTCTCAGATCGCCGAGATCCTCACGCGCTTGAACGAGGCATGCGACGGCACGGGCGTGCGCGTTTCCATCCCTTCGCAGCGCCTTGATTCGTTCGGCGCCGAGATGGCTGCGCTGGTTGCGGGCAAGAAGAAGGGCGGATTGACGTTCGCCCCCGAGGCCGGTACACAGCGTTTGCGCGACGTCATCAACAAGAACGTGACCGAGGAGAACCTGTTCTCGGCTATCGACGCGGCTTTCTCGATGGGTTGGCGTCGTTGCAAGCTGTACTTCATGGTTGGCCTTCCCACCGAAACCGATGACGATCTGCGCGGAATCGCGAGTTTGTGCGAACGCGCTTACGACCGCGCCGTTGCCGCCGTTCCGCGCGAGCAGAAGGGCGCTGTTCAGATCAGCGCGTCGCTTGCCCTGTTCGTGCCGAAGGCTCAGACCCCGTTCCAGTGGGACGGCCAGATTGCTCCTGAAGAGGCTATTCGTCGCGTGAATTTGGTTCGCTCCAGCGTGAAGCGCCGTTCGGTTATCGTGCATTGGCATAATGCGGCAACCAGCTTCATCGAGGCCATCATGAGTCGTGGCGGCCGTGAAACCGCCGCGTTGGTTGAAGGCGCGTGGCGTCGTGGCGCCCGCTTTGACGCGTGGGATGAGCACTTCGACGAAGAAGCGTGGGCTGCCGCCGCAGCCGATATCGGCATTGACGTTGCCGGTCTTGCGCAGACCACCTTCCCGCTTGACTATGTGCTTCCGTGGGAACATGTCTCCACGGGTGTGAGCACTCGTTTCCTGCGTCACGAGCGCGAGTTGGCGTCGCAGGGCATCACCACCCCCGACTGTTCGTTCGAGCGTTGCTCGGCGTGCGGCGTGTGCCCTGGCATGAAGGTTGAAAACGAGCTCGCGGCTCCTCGCGTGCTTGGCGGATTGAGGTAAGCAAATGAGCGAGAAAAACGTCAACGCTGAACAGTCCGGCCGTCGCTTCGTGCTTCGTGCCATGTACATCGAACGCGATCGTCTGGCGCTTCTGTCGCATCTTGAGGTCGCCCACGCTCTTGAGCGTACGGTTCGTCGTGCGGGATTGCCTTTCGCCATTTCGCAAGGCTTTTCGCCGCATATGAAGATCGCATTCGGCGCGGCGCTGCCTGTCGGTGTTGGATCGACGTGTGAGATCTTCGATATCCAGTTGCGCGAGTACGTTCCCGTTGATAAGGCGCTTGCGGCGCTTAAAGCGGCAAGCGTGCGCGACCTGATGGTTCAGGACGCCTATTACATCGATTCGCATGCGAAGGCTGCGTCGGTTGCCTATCCGGTGAGCGTTTACGAGGTCGAGTTCTCGCGCGCTCCCGGCAGCCTGCCCGTTCCTCAGGACATCGTGCGCATTCGTCGCAAGAAAGAGAAGGTGTTTCATGTGGCCGATCATCTGGTCGAGCCCATCATGTTCGATGCGGAACGTCCTGAGGTTGCGCATTTCGCGCTCGAAGCGCACGACACCGGCGCCCTTCGTGCCGATCTGCTTATGCAGGAATGCTTGAAGCTGTATAACGACGCGCTGCCCGAAGGCGAGCCCGCTTTGACCACGGTGAGCATCACCCGCGTCGCTCAGCGCGAGAAGGCATAGGGGATCGCAAGAATCGCATATTAATGAAGAGCGGTCGGAGCATGCGTTCCGACCGCTCTGATCGTTTCAAGGCGCGAGCGCTAGAACGAGAAGAACTCGCGCACCTCGATGCCAAGTGCCTCGCTGATCCTGATCAGCGTGCTGACCTTGACGTCTGAGGTTGCGTTCTCGATTTTCGAGATCTCGGTTTGCGTGGTGTCGGCCATGTAAGCAAGCTGACGCTGGGTGAGCCTCTGCTTAGATCGCTCACGTTCCACTGCTCGTCCGAGCTGTTTCTTTTTGGTGGCCATGTCCATGCGGCAAGCGTATTGCCGCTGTAAAGAAAGCTGATATCCTGCAAGATATCAAGCCGCGTTTCAGCGCAGCAATTTCATATCGTGTCGTATATCGCCGCGCTTCGTCTTCATTCAAGACCAAGGTTTTCGATGCGCGTCAGCTCCTCAAGGTTTTTCTCTGCATGACCAAGGCCGACGTCCAAAAGGACAGCAACCTGTCCCAGTGCCGTCGACTCGCCGTTCCATGTGGGGTCGTTTGCGATAAGCCCGATTATCTCGCGCGTCCCTTCCAAGATGCTTGCGGTCTCGGCGGCAAGCTCAAGCCGTGCGGCGTGGTATTCGTCCTGGTTGCCCATCCCCGTCCTTTCGATTTCGGTTGATTCTAATGCCTGCTCACGGGGGATAGGGCGTCCGCTTTCATATTGGTAATTCCCGTTCGATGGCTGTTGGGCGGCTGTTTGAAAAACGTTTGATCTGGCAGGCCGTAACGTTTGTCGTGCCTTTGTCGCTGCGGGTGCGCAAGACAGGGGCCATCTGAGCTTGAACGCGAAAAAGGCGGCGCGGAACAAGTCCGACACCGCCTATCTCGCTTCTATTACGTTTCGTTATTGGAAGATGACGTTGAAGATGTATTTGGTGATGGCCGAGCGTCGGATGACGCCGACCAGCTTTCCCTCTTCGTCTACCACGGGAAGCTTCTTGAACTTCTTCTTCGCCAGCATATCGGCTACGCGGGCGATGCTTTGATCGGGCCGCGCGCAAACAACCTTGCGTGTGGCGAAGTCCATGACGTTTCGATCTTTCAGACCGTCGATGCGCTGCTCGAGGGTTTGATCGTCGAAGTACAGCATCGACGCGTCGCCGCCTGTGAAGATGGTTCGTGCACGGTGCTGTGCGATGGCCCCCATGATGTCGCCGTCGGAAATGAACCCGACGACCTGTTTGCACTCGTCGACGACGGGCATGCTCGTTACCTCGTTTTCGGCAAGCATGCGAACCACGTCGGAGATCGTGCTGCTTTGCGAGCAGGTGAAGGGGTCTTCGATCATGATGCTTGAAATGGGCGTGCCTTCGAACTCAAGCGGGATGCGCTCGGAAAGGATCTCGGACATGATTTAAGCCTCCTTGGTTTGAGAAGCGGTTTTCTTGGAAGGGCGAACGCTCACGATGGCGTAGATCAGCGACACCAGGCCGATAGCGGCGCAAACCTTGTAGGCGACGCCGGCGCCTGTGGCCGTGGCAACCTGGATGCCGGCACTCGCGCTGGCAGATGCAGTAACGCTGGTCATGACCGTGATGATAAGAGCCGTGCACAAGCCGCCGGCAACCTGACGACCGGTATTGGCGATGGCATTGCCGTGGGCGATCATGTCGTTTTTCAAGGCATTGACGCCCCACGTGTTCACCGGCATGTTCGCCAGCGCCTGGCCAGCAGCTTGTAGCATGCAGAACAGCGCAACCACTGCGATGGGCGTGTTCGCCGTCGAAAGCGAGAGCAGGAACAGCGCACCGGTCATCAGCGTCAGGCCGAAGATCGAGATGGCGCGCGGCCCGAACTTGTCGAAGACGATGCCCGAGATGGGGCTGATGATGATGCCGACTGCCGCGGCAGGCAGCATGGCCATGCCGGTTTCGAAAGCCGAGGCGCCCAGAGCGGTTTGCAGAAGAAGCGGCAGCAGCGTGTTGGTAACCAAGCAAGCGGCGTTGATGAGCGTGACGATGATAGCCGCTACGCGGAACTCGTGCGTTTTCAGCGTGCCCAGTTGAAGCAGAGGGTCGTCAATGCGACCTTGGCGAACGATGAACAATGCCAGGCAGATCACGCCAGCGGCGATGGGGCCTAGCACGACGATACTGCCCCAGCCGAACGACGAGGCGCTCGAGAAGCCGTACAATAGGCCGCCGAAAGCAATGGTCGAAAGGGCGACCGAAGGAAGATCGAGTTTCGGGTTCTTAAGCTCGCCTACGTTCTTCAGCATGAAGACGCCCAGAACCAACACCGCGAACGCAAAGGGCACGATCGCGCCGATCATCGTGCGCCAGCCGTAGGCGTCGATCACGGCACCGCCTACGACGGGGCCGACGGCAGGGCCGGCCGACATCACGATGCCCGCCATGCCCATGGCGGTTCCGCGTTTCTCAACGGGAAAGACCAGCATGGGAACAACCGAGACCAGTGGCATAAGCACGCCTGATCCTGCGGCCTGAAGCACGCGTCCGGCGATGAGGATGGTGAAATCAGGCGCTGCGGCGCACATCAGCGTGCCAAGAGCGAACACCAGCGTGGCCCCGAAGAAGAGCTTGCGGGTGCTGAATTTGTCGATAAGGAATGCCGATACCGGCACCATGATACCGCTGACCAGCGGATAGATGGACATGATCCATTGCGCGGTGGAGGCGTCGATGTTGAAGTCGGTCATGATAACTGGCAGCGCCGGGGACATGACCGTTTGGTTCAGCAGGGCCAGGAAAGCGCCAAGGACGACGACGGCGACGATACGGATTTGGGTGCCGGTAATGCGCCCATCGGCGGGTGCGGAAACAGTAGTGCTAGACATAGGTTCCTTTCGCAGTTATGGGAGTTGCCTGTCGCGGACCAATAGGGCGGCAACAGGTTGATTCGCGTTTGACAGAGCGCGAATTCAGCTGCGATAGGAGGAAAGCGACTGCTTGAAGGCGGGTTGGGCAATTGCTTTTCGGCAAATGTCGGACAAGGCTCCCGGCATGGGAAGCTCGCGATTCAGGGTGTATGCCTT
>URZP01000007.1 GCA_900552365.1 uncultured Coriobacteriaceae bacterium | reverse complement strand
AGCTTGCCCCCGCCGAGTTTGACAAGGGCAAGTTGTCGGTTTCGTCCGAGCGGGAGCCATGCCCTTGATTTTGCGGTATCGTATATGCCATTGGCACCACCACATAAGAAAGGGCTGCGGACCGCATGGTCAAGCCACTCGAACTCAACATCGACGACCCCAAGCAACCTATGCGCCAAGCGAACATTGACGCCATCGTCGAGTACATCAAAGAAGGCATTAAGCCTCGAAACACCGGCGGCAAGCTTGGCGTTGAGGTTGAGCACTTCATTGTGAAAAAAAGCAACGAGCCGGTGATGTTCAGCGACGAACACGGCGTTGATTGGCTCCTCAACGAGCTTTCCGGCGCCTTTCCCCTGAAAACCTACGGAACCGACGGCGAACTTATCGGCGTTGCAAGGGACGGTCAAAGCGTGACCCTTGAACCAGGCGCCCAAGTTGAGCTTTCTTCAGGCCCATACGATAAAGTTTGCTCGATTCAAAAGGATTTCGAACAGTTCGTCCGCACCGTGTCGGAAGCGCTGGCCCCCTACGACGAGCACATTGTGGCACTTGGCTATAGGCCCCGCGGCATTGCCGCCGATATCGAGCTTATTCCGAAAAAGCGCTATGCGTTCATGGATACCTACTTTGCGCGAATCGGCGACTATGGAAGGCGCATGATGCGCTGCAGCGCTGCAACCCAAATATCGATCGACTTCTTTTCGGAGGCGGACTGCTTAAGAAAGCTGCGCCTTGCATCAATACTTGCCCCTTTGCTCACTCTTATATGCGACAACACACCCGTTTTCGAAAACGAGCCAAGCAGCCATCCCATGATGAGGGCCGACGTATGGCGTTACTGCGACCCCGACAGGTGCGAAAGCGTTCCGAACGTTGCCGACAAGGGATTCTCCCTTCAGAGCTACGCAGCGTTCGTGCTTGACACCCCGGCGATACTCGTGCCTGACGGTGACGACTATCGCCCCACAGCCGAAACATTCGGCGAAGTGTACGCAAACGCGCTGATGAATCGTCATGAAATAGAACATGCCCTGTCGATGCTGTTTACCGACGTTCGCGTGAAAACCTATTTGGAGATCAGGCCCGCGGACTCGATGTCAGCACCCTACGTGGCCGCATATGCCTCACTGATCAAGGGCCTTCTGTATTGCGAGAAGAACCTGGACCAACTTGACGCGCTATACCGCAATGTGGGAACAAGCGACATCGCCATGACAAGAACGAATCTTGCTTCGCATGGCTACGACGGAACCGCCTATGGGAAACCCGCACAGCAAGCTGTTATAGAACTGCTGGAAATGGCAAAGCAGGGACTTGAAGAGGACGAGCGTCCGTTCCTGGAGCCGCTGGTCAACTTGGCGCGCAACAAGCAACGCCTAGCACAACAACGATAGCGTAGGGGGTCTTGGGCCCGTTCGGGGCCAACATGCCCGAAATCTAATAATCGCTTATGGACCGCTCGGACCAATTCAGCAGGTTGACGTCGAACAGCAGGCGATCGAGCACATCCGGCGTCATAGCCACAAGGCACTCTTGCCCATTCTGCGTGACGATGACGGGTTCGTCTGACAAACCGACGAAGTTCAAAAAAGAGCGAATACTGGCGATGCCTTCCGATGCGATGAGTTCCATTGATAACCCCTTTCCCGATAAAAAAAGCACGAGCGTTCGGTGAAATCGCGGGGCGTTTCAGTGGGCTGCACCAAAAAGAACGTGGTATAGCGCTCGTTGAATTGTCTACGAACACTATACCACAAAATACGAACGTTTGTTTGTGTTTACCAAGAAATCAGTTCGTAACCGGTTTCCGTCACCACAACCTGTACCTCCCACTGGGCGGTGGGGCTGCCGTCGGCCGTGCGCACGGTCCAACCGTTCGGATCGCTCATGTCGATTTCCTGAGCGCCCAGATTGACCATGGGCTCGATGGTGAAGCACAGGCCCGGAACCAAGATCATGCCGGTACCCGGCTCGGACGTGAAGCTGACCCACGGATCCTCGTGGAATTCGCGTCCAATGCCGTGACCACCGAACTCGCGAACGACCGTGAAGCCCGCATCGGTGCATACCTTGTTGACCGCATGGCCGACATCGCCAAGGAAGCCCCAAGGCCGGATAGCGTCAAGACCGGCCTGAACCGCCTCACGCGTGACCTCGACCAGACGCTTACGCTCGGGGTCAACCTCGCCGATGCAGAACATACG
Organism: uncultured Coriobacteriaceae bacterium; assembly: GCA_900552365.1. Lineage (GTDB taxonomy): Bacteria > Actinomycetota > Coriobacteriia > Coriobacteriales > Eggerthellaceae > UMGS1502. The sequence continues at coordinate 35,702 of URZP01000007.1, read as the reverse complement.
AGAGGAATCCGAATAATAACCGTCTTTGATGGTAGACATGTCGACGTTGACGATGTCGCCTTCCTTCAGCACGTCGTCGGGCGAAGGGATGCCATGGCACACTACTTCGTTGATGGACGTGCAGACGCTCTTCGGGAAACCCTCGTAGTTCAGATCTGCCGGGATCGCGTCATGCTCGATGCAGTAGTCGTAAACCCACTTGTCGATCTCTTCGGTCGAAACGCCAGCCTTGATGTGCTCGGCCACGTAGTCCAATGAGCCGATGTTCACCTCGGCGGAACGCTTGATGCCCTCGATATCGGCAGGGGTTTTCAGCAGGGTTCGATCGGGAACCTCGAAACCCTGCTCGAAAAGCTCTTCCATGCGCTCATCGGCGTTAAGGTGGCACTTCTTGTACTTCTTGCCGCTGCCGCACCAGCATTCGTCGTTGCGACCGGGCGATTTCATGTCGTCGTACATCAAGCGTCGCCTACCCTCGAACCTCGGCGCCGACGGCGCGGGAAACCTTCTCGACCAGACGGGTCTGAGCCTTGTCAACTTCCTCGCTGGTCAGAGTACGGTCGGCCGTGCGCCACGTGAACGCGTACGCCATGGACTTCTTGCCTTCGCCGATGCGCTCGGCGTCGCGGTACACGTCGAACAGGCAAGCCTCACCAAGCAGGTTGCCGCCAGCCGACTTGATGCGCTGCATCATGGTCTCGTTGGTGACTTCCTCGTTCACAATGAAAGCGATGTCAGTGCTGACCGCGGGGAACGTCGGGACGTCGACGTAGTCGCGCGCAGGGCGCGTGGACTTCTGAAGAGCCTCAAGATCGAGCTCGAATGCAACGACCGGGGCCTGAGCCTCATATGCATCGACGGCCAGCGGGTGAAGCTCGCCCAGCCAGCCAAGCAGCGTGCCACCCGAATAGACGAAAGCAGCGCGACCGGGCTGCAGGTGCGGGGCTTCTTCAGCCGTAGCGGCCTTGAAGCGAACTTTGGGAACAGCGAGCTCACGCATCAGGTTCTCGACAACGCCCTTGCCATCGAAGAAATCAAACGGAACAACAGGGGCGTTCCAAGCGGCGTCGTGCATGGAGCCAGCCAGAACGCCTGCCAAGCGCGACTTCTCCTTAGGCTTCTTCTTGCCCTCGTGAGCGAAGAACACCTTGCCGGTTTCGTAAAGCTGGACGTTCTTCACGCCATGGCTTTGGTTGTAAGCGACACTGCGCAGCAGACCGGGGATGATGCTTTGGCGCATCACCGATTGATCGGAGTTCATGGGGTTCAGAAGCTCAACCGGATCACCCAGACCCTCGGTGCTCATGCGCAGCTTGGCGATTTCGTCCGGATCGGCGAACGAGTAGGTCATAGTCTCGTTAAGACCGCTGGCGCGCATGCTGTTGTTAACCAGGCGCATGAGCTTCTGCTCTTCGGTCAGGGCGCCAACGCGAGCGGGGCTTGCGGGAAGCGTCGACTCAACGCGGTCCATGCCCCAAAGGCGCAAAACTTCCTCGTAAAGATCGATCTCGCGCTCGAGGTCGGGACGGCACGTGGGCGGAACGACCTTCAGGACGTCGGCGTCCTGGGTGTCCTGGACGTCGCAGTCAAGGCGCTCGAGGATGTCGACGATGTCGGCGCGCGGCACGTCAAGACCCATCATCGAACCGAAACGGTTGACACGGAAGTTGAGCTCGGGGGCAACCGTCTTAGTGGGATAAACGTCGATCAAGCCGGGGCAAACGACGCCACCGGAAACCTCGGCCAAAAGGGCTGCGGCCATGTCGGCGATCTCGGCGATGGGGTTGTCGTCAACGCCGCGCTCGTAGCGCATGGACGACTCGCTGATCAGGCCCAGATTACGGCTGGTGCGGCTGGTGTGGCTGCTGTTGAAGGTTGCGGTCTCAAGCAGGACCGTGGTGGTGTCATCGGTGATCTCGGAATCGAGGCCGCCCATGACGCCGGCCAGCGCAACGGCGCGCTCGGGCGTGGAGATGACGGTCATATCGGAAGTAAGCTCGCGGTTCTCGCCGTCAAGGGTGGTGAACTTCTCGCCATCTTCCGCGGCACGCACGATGATGTGCGCCTTGCCGTCGGCGCTTTTCACGCGATCGAAATCGAACGCATGAAGCGGCTGACCGAACAGGAACAGGATGTAATTGGTGACGTCAACGACGTTGTTGATTGAACGGGCGCCCGCCGCGGTCACGCGCTCGACCAGCCAGTCGGGCGACGGGCCGATCTTCACGTTCTTGATGACGCGGGCGGTGTAGCGACGGCAGCGATCCTCGTCGGCAATGACGACGTCAGCGAACTCGTCGACGGAAGACTCGGACGCGTCCTCTTCCAGCTCGTAAAACGGGAACGTGACCGGCGTGCGGTACATCGCGCCAACCTCTCGAGCCATGCCCACCATCGACAGGCAGTCGGGACGGTTCGGCGTGATTTCAAGGTCGAGGACCGTGTCGGAAAGCTTGGCGTAATCGGCGAAGGGCATGCCCACCGGCGCATCCTCGGGGAGGATCATGATGCCCTCGTGGTCGCCGCCCAAGCCAAGCTCGCGCATCGAGCAGTTCATGCCGTTGCTGACGACGCCGCGCAGCTTCGACTTCTTGATCTTGACGTCGCCGGGAAGCTCGGCGCCGACAAGCGCCGTGACGATATGATCGCCCTCATTGAAGTTCTGAGCACCGCACACGATCTGGAGGGGTTCGGGGGCGCCGTCGACGCCGGTCTGTCCCACGTCGACCATGCACACCCACATATGGTCGGAATCGGGGTGCGGGTTCTTGGAGACGACCTTGGCCGTGACCACGTGGTCGAACGCGGCGACGGTTTTGTCGACGCCTTCGACACCGGTGCCCGTAAGGTCGAGCCTGTCGCAGAAAGCCTGCGTGTCTGCGGGCACGTCAACGTACTCGCTGAGCCACTTAAGAGATACCTTCATTCAATACCCTCCTAGAACTGACGCAGGAAGCGCATATCGCCCTGCAGCAGAAGACGCAGGTCGGGAACGTTGTACTTCAAGCACGCAACGCGCTCGACGCCTACGCCGAACGCAAAACCGGAATAAACTTCGGGGTCGATACCGGACATCTCGAGGACGTTCGGGTCGACCATGCCGCAACCCAGGATCTCAAGCCAGCCCGTGCCCTTGCACATGCGGCAACGCTCGCCGTCGTGGGTATGACCCGTGCCACCGCACACGCCGCAGCTGACATCGGCCTCGGCGGAAGGCTCAGTGAACGGGAAGTAGTGAGCGCGGAAACGCGTCTTGCGATCGGGGCCGAACATGGCCTTGCAGAAATGCTCAAGCGTGCCCTTGAGGTCGCCGAAGGTGATGCCCTTGTCGACAACCAGGCCTTCGCACTGCGTGAACTGGGGAAGATGCGAAGGGTCGGCCACGTCGCGGCGGTACACCTTGCCAGGAGCAATGACGTAAATGGGAAGATCCTGGTCTTCCATGCAGTGAACCTGAACACCGGAGGTCTGCGTGCGCAGGAGAACGTCGGACTCGCCGCGGACCGCAGCTTGGTCGCCCGATCGGTCAAGCACGTAGAAGGTGTCCTGCATGCTGCGGCTGGGATGGTCGGCCGGCGCATTCAAGGCCGTGAAGTTGTACCAGTCGGTCTCGACCTCGGGACCGGTGGCAACCGTATAGCCAAGGCCCAGGAAGATGTCGCAGATCTCGTCGGTGATGCGGTTGATCAGATGACGCGTGCCGATCTGCTGAGAGCGGCCGGGCATCGTGATGTCGATTGCGGAAGCGTTGATGGAAGCTTCGAGCTCGGCTGCAGCGAGCTGGGCCTTGCGCTCTTCCAGCGCCGCCTCGACTGCGTTGCGAACCTCGTTCACGGTCTTGCCAACCGTAGCGCGCTCTTCCTTCGCGACGTTGCCCATGTTGCGCAAGTAGCCAGTAAGCGAGCCGGACTTGCCCACGACGGCCACGCGCACTTCGTCGAGCGCGGCAGTCGTCTGCGCCGCCTCGATCGCGGCAAGCGTCTCGACGCGCAGCTGGGCGAGCTCATCAGTAATTGCCATGCCTTTGCCTTTCCTTTCCGAAAAACGAAAAAGAGCCTTCTTCCGACTTGGAGGGAACGGCGTTTGCCGAACCCGGTCCAAGGACGAAAGAAAGCTCTCGCGGTACCACCTTGGTTGACGCGGCTAAGCCACGCCCTCTTGTTTTGATCCGATAACGGGGAATCCGTCCCACCCTATCTCGCCTTGCGCGCTTTGCCGCGCATTCGCCTTCAGGCAGGCTGCTTCGAAGGGGAACCACCGCGCTACCCGCTTGCCCCCTTCCAGCCATGGAGGGCATCTCTTGGAACGGGCGCCTGCACGATGTCGTCTTCGTCGAGCGCATGTAGCCGTCAGTATAGCGCAATCGGCAAGGCACGGCGTCATCTGTGGGCATCTTCAAATTGATTTCGCGAAAGAAAGCCCTCGTGCAACCCATAAAGAACCCAAGCGGCTACACTTCTTCGAAGACTACCGAAACTGCGCCGGCAACCTGCATGCCCGCGCTGCAAACCGGCGAAACGCCGCCGACGAAAGGAATCAAGATGAGCTTGGGTTCGTGGCCGATAACCGTTGCGCTTTGGGCGGGCGGCGCGCTCATCGTTTTCTTCACGCGCCAAGGAATATCGCGCGATTCACGCCTGACCATCGGCATTGCTGCTTGGTTCTTCCTGATGGGCGCCACCGTTCTGGCGGACTCCCCCATCGCGCTGGCGTTCCTGATCTGCGTGCCCTTAGGCGCAGGCATGGTTTGGGCAGGCATCATGCCTTTGCTCGACGCCGCCAGCTGCAACATCAAGATCAACGCAACCTACCGCGGTCACACCCCCGAAATCGAATCGCGCGAAACGGGGAGGCAGGTACTCACGTTCTCGTACAACATCGAAGACGCGCGTCTGACCGGAACAAGCGTGGACACGTTCACCACGGGGCAAATCGACCGCCGCTTCACCGTTGGGAAGGAATACCCCATTTGGGTGAACAAGAACGACCTAACCGTTTGCAAGGTCAACCGATTCGAGAACATCGCGCTCGTGCCGCTTGCGCTGATCGTTGGCGCGATCTTCATTGCCGTGCCTTTCATCAGGCTGCTGGGCGCCTAAATCGCAACGGCAATCGCCAGAAGCGCCACCGTAAGCAGCATCGCCGCGATATCGCCCGCCGAAAACGGATACTCCTTGAACCCGCCTTCCCGCGTGCGCAGATTGAAGCCGCGAACCTCGGCGGCGATCGCCGCCGAATCGGTTTTACGCACCGCGCTTACCAACAAAGGAACGCAAAGAGAGATCATCAGGCGAGCCTTGTTCACAATGCCACCCTGATCGAACTCGACGCCACGCGCGGTTTGAGCCTCCATGACCCCCTGCATGTCGTTCAGGAAAACAGGGATGAAGTGAACCGTCGACGCGAACACGAACGCGTATCGATAGGGTACGTGGCATACCTTCACCAGCGCATTAGCCATGTCTGTGAGCTTCGTGACAGAGAACACCGAGAACAGCGGAACCGCGCATGCAACGAGGCGAACCACGATCAGCAACGCCGAAACCACGCTACCCGTGCCTACATAACCCCAGGGAAGCGTGACCAAAACGTCGCCCGAAGGCGAGAACAGCAAGGCTATCAGCGCCAGCAAAATAGAGAAAACCGCAACTTTCCTGTCAAGAGTTTTGTTTCAGCAACATTTCGCGAGCATGAGCGATGGACACATCGGTTGCGTCACCCGAAAGCATGCGTGCGATCTCGGCCACGCGATCGTCGCCTGAAATGCTGGAAAGCACGGTGACGGGAGCGCCCTCGGAGGAAACGCTCTTCTTCGCCACGTAATGGGAATCACCGCGAACCGCCACCTGCGCGAGGTGCGTGACCACGATAACCTGATGCGTCTTAGCCAAATCGGCAAGAACCTCGGCCAAAGCAACTGCGGTTGAACCGCCCACGCCGGCGTCAACCTCGTCGAACACCAGCGTATCGATAGCGTCGGTTTCGCCAAGGACAACCTTGATGGCGAGCATCACGCGGCTGACTTCGCCGCCAGAGGCAATGCGCGCAAGGGGTCGCGCCTGCATACCGTGGCCGGGACGGTACATGAACTCGACAGCCGACGGGCCCGACTTCGTCCACTGAGAACGATCGAGCCGCTCGATGCGGCATTCGATTTCGGCACCCGACATCTCCATGCGTGCCATGTTCTTGGAAACCGCTTCCGAAAAGCGGGGCGCCGCTTGACCTCGAGCGGAATCGAGCGCATCGGCCGCTGCAGCCAAGCGTTCTTCGGCGGCATCAAGCGCAGCCGTTGCCGCACGCAAACGGACATCGGCGTCGTCAACCAACGAGATTGCCTCTTTAGCCTGATCGCGCTTTTCGAAAACCTGATCCATCGTGGGACCGAAACTGCGCATAAGCCCCTGAAGGGCAGCGAATCTCTCTTGGCTTTCCGCAAGCATTTGCGGATCGAAATCGATCTTGTCCTGATAGCCGCGCACTTCAGCAGCCACGTCCTCGACCACGTAGCCAACCTCGCGCAACGAGGAGGCAAGCTGGCCGAGCGTCGGATCGACACTGGAAACTTGCTCAAGCTGATCGGCGGCGATGCTCAGGCGATCAAGAGCGCCCTCGTCACCCGCAAGGGAGTCGCGCACGACCGCAACCGCCGTTGCCAGCGATTCGGCGTGCTCGGCAAGCTCGAGGCTTTGACGAAGCTCTTCGTATTCGCCCAGAACAGGAGAAACCTCGTCGATGCGCGCCAGTGTGAAGCGCGCATCGTCAAGCTTTGCCGAACCTTCGGAGGCTGCGATTTTGATTCGGTCGAGTTCGGCCGCGGCGCGAGAAGCCTCATCGAAAGCGGCGCGGTAATCGCCAAGCACGTCAAGAACCTGCTGCCCTGCCCACGAATCGAGCATCCCGACATGGGCTGCGGGCTTCATAAGCTGCTGGTGCTCGAACTGACCGCACAAGTCGACATGAGGAGCGACCTTTTGGGCAACCTCGCGCACGCTGGCCATGCGCCCGTTCAGCGACACGCGCGAGCGCCCGTCCAATCCAACACGCCTGGTAACGACAAGCTCGCCGTCGTCCTCGAAGGGCTCGTCGGCTTCATCGGACTGAATGTCGCCTGCGTCATGCTGCTCCGATTCGTTAGGCGTAAAGAAAAAGCGACCCGAAACCTCAAGCCCCGAAGCCCCGTCGCGAACCATGTCGGCGCTCGATCGGGCGCCCATAAGCAGCTTCATGGCAGAAAGAAGCGCGGTTTTACCCGCACCGGTTTCACCCGTGAGCACGGTAAGCCCACGAGATGGCAGCAAAGTTGCCTGCTCGATTAGCGCAACGTTGCGAACTTGAATCTCGTCGATCATTCATCCTCCAAAGGGTTTCAGAGAACCGCTCCGAGTATAACAAAGCGGTCCCATCGAGCGCCCAACCGTTATCCAACGGGAATCCAACAAGCACCCAACTGCGGCCCGCCGCGAAACCCGTTCACACGCTGCGCCGCAAACGCACGATCAAATAGCAACCCCAACACATTTCGCGGTGTCCTACAATTCGTCGGTGTCCAGCAAAATGGTGAAGGGGCCGTCGTTTTGCAGGGAAACCTGCATATCGGCGCCGAATTCACCTGTTTCGACACGTTCGACGTCACGACGAGCGCGCTCGACGAAGCGCTCATACAGGGCGTTGGCGCTATCGGGCGAACCCGCTTTCGTGAACGAGGGACGATTGCCGCGACGACAATCGGCATACAGGGTGAACTGCGAGACCACCAGAACCTCGCCGGCGACATCGCCAAGCGAAAGATTGGTTTTCCCGTTTTCGTCAGCGAAAATACGCATACGGAAGATTTTCGACCACAGCTTCTCGACCTGCTCTTCCGAATCGTCCTGACCCACGCCCAATAAAATCAGGAAACCTTTACCGATAGAGCCGACTACGTCGCCCTCGATCCGAACCTGAGCCTGCGTCACTCGCTGGATCACTGCTTTCATCTGCTGTTACTCCCTTAGCTTCTGCGGCTTGAACCATAAGCCGCGTTTTTCCTATTGCCGAATGCGCTTCCCCTGCGCGCCTGCTTCTTCAAACCGGCCAGCGCGTCTTCTTCAGACGTGCCTTCGAACGACGCGCGCAGCTTGACCACCTGATCGCGGATCTGGGCAGCTTGTTCGAAATCCATGTTCTTCGACGCCTCGGCCATCTCGTCCTCCATGCTGGAGATGATGCGAAGGACCTCTTCGCGTGAAAGCTCGGCCAATTCCTGATTGACCTGCTCGGCCGTCCTGCCGGCGCTTCCCTCGGTAACGTACCCGATGATATTACTGATGGCCTTGCGGACGGTTTGCGGTTCGATGCCATTATCCTCGTTGTACTTCATCTGAATGGCGCGGCGGCGACGCGTCTCGTCAATGGCCAAGCGCATGGAATCGGTGATCTTGTCGGCGTACATCAAAACCTGGCCCGACACATTACGTGCCGCACGCCCAATGGTCTGAATGAGCGAGCGATGGTTGCGCAGGAAGCCTTCCTTGTCTGCGTCAAGAATGGCAACAAGCGACACCTCGGGCAGGTCAAGGCCCTCGCGCAGCAGATTAATGCCTACCAGCGTGTCGAACTTGCCCATGCGCAGATCGCGCAGGATCTCGACACGGTCGAGCGTGGCGATGTCCGAATGCATGTATCGCGCGCGAACGCCCTGGTCAAGTAGATGATCGGTCAAGTCTTCCGCCATCTTCTTGGTAAGCGTGGTGATAAGCGTGCGCTCGTCGCGCGAAGCGCGCAACTTGGCCTCGTCGATGATGTCGTCGATTTGCGAGGCAACGGGACGCACGATGATCTCGGGATCGAGCAACCCGGTTGGGCGAATGATCTGCTCGACTTTCGCCTGGCTGACGCGCTCCTCGTAATCGCCCGGGGTTGCCGACACGTAAATGAACTGCGGCACACGCTGCTCGAACTCGTCAAAACGCAGCGGACGGTTGTCCAGGCAGCTGGGCAACCTGAAACCGTGCTCGGCCAGGGTGATCTTGCGAGAGCGGTCGCCTTCGTGCATGCCGCGGATCTGCGGCACCGTGACGTGGCTCTCGTCGATGATGCACAGGAAGTCCTTCGGAAAATAATCAATGAGCGTGTACGGTGGCTCGCCCGGAGCGCGGCCGTCAATATGGCGCGAATAGTTCTCGATGCCGCTGCAGAAACCCATGGTCTCGAGCATCTCAAGATCGTAGCTGGTGCGCATCTCGAGGCGCTCCGCTTCAAGAAGCTTGCCCTCGGAGCGGAACTGCTCGAGGCGGTTTTGAAGTTCCTCGCGGATGCTTGCCATGGCGCGATCGAGCTTCGGGCGCGCAGTGACGTAATGAGAGGCCGGCCAGATGGGAAGCGCTTCGTACGTTTGAAGAACCTCGCCCGTGACGTTGTCCACTTCCGAAATGGACTCGATCTCGTCACCCCAGAACTCAATGCGGATGGGGTTGTCGGCATACGGAGGAAACACATCCAGGTTATCGCCGCGCACGCGGAAAGTCCCGCGCGAAAGCTCGTAATCGTTTCGATCGTATTGAATGTCGATAAGGTCGTGGATGACATCATCGCGGTCGGCAGGTTTTTCCTTGTCAAGGAAAACCGCCATGCCCGCATAATCCATCGGCGAACCGATGCCGTAGATGCAGCTTACAGACGCAACCACGATGCAATCACGACGCGAGAGCAAAGCGGACGTGGCCGCATGACGGAGTTTCTCGACTTCCTCGTTGATCGATGCATCCTTCTCGATAAACGTGTCCGAAGCAGGGACGTATGCTTCGGGCTGATAGTAGTCGTAGTAAGAAACGAAGTAGACAACCGAGTTGTTGGGGAAGAACTCCTTCAGCTCGCCCGCCAGCTGGGCTGCAAGAGTCTTGTTGGGGGCAAGCACCAACGTGGGCTTCTGCGTGGCCTCGATGACTTTAGCCATAGTGAAGGTTTTGCCCGAGCCGGTAACGCCCAAAAGGGTTTGATAGCGCATGCCATCGTCAACGTTCTTGGCAAGCGCCTTGATGGCTTGGGGCTGATCGCCTGCGGGCTCGTATGGCGAGACAACCTTGAACGGCGTGTTGGCAAGCCTTACGTCAGGCAGCTTGCCTTCCATAGCGATACCTTCGAGATTCGAAAGATGAGCCATTGCGAATGCCCCTTAGAACACGATGGTGAAACAGAAAAGCGGCGCCGCGCCCGCACGGGCATGGCGCCGCGTCATAGCAACATGCGAGCGGTGTTAAAGCTGGATGCCCTCTTTTTCAGCGTAGTCGTTCCACCAGCTGACAACCTTGTTATACAGCTCTTCCTTAGTGCCGTCATTGCTGAACACAACATCAGACTCCTCGATGCGCTCGGCATCGGTTACCTGCTGGGCAATGCGACGGCGAACATCGTCCTCGGCCCAGCCTGCGGCAACAGCGCGCTGAAGGCGAACGTCAAGCGGAGCCAGAACGCCGATGACGATGTCGGCGGCATAGCCCATCGACGATGCGCGATTCTTGTACACCGAATACTCGACAACCACGGCCTTGCAGCCCTTGCGCTTCAGCTCGTCCAGTCGCTCGACGAACAGCTCCTCGATACGGGGCATGGTGATGCGGTTGAGCTTACGCGTTTGAGCAGGGCTTTCGAACGCCTTGCGTGCAAGGGCCGGACGGCTGACTTCGCCGTACGGATCGAAGATGTCAGTTCCGAAAGCGCCGAGCAGGTCGGTTTTCACCGTCTCCCACATAAGGATGTCATGGCCGATTTGATCGAGGTCAAGCCAGTCCAAACCTTGATCGACAAGGGCCTTGCGTGCGGTAGATTTTCCGGCACCCATCCCGCCGATGACGAAGATTGTGAGCATGGTGACCTCCTGCATGTCGATCTGAAACAATAGAGATAAATATAGGTCTGCGCAGAGCCGTATATTTTATAATACACGAGCGTTTCGCCGCTATCGCATCCAACTTGCGTCTTTTTCCGCGGCGTGACCAAACGCGCCAATTGGGGTTGGCGCAAAAAACAACGGCCTCTTGGCAGGCATTCGTCACGCCCACGGCCGATCGATAGCTTGATGGGGGAATCGTTCGATGAGTCGACCGAAAACACGCTACATCCCTTCGCTTGACGGACTGCGGGCATTTGCGGTTCTGACCGTCATCGCTTATCACATGAACATGTCCTGGGCCCCCGGCGGCCTTCTTGGCGTGACCATGTTCTTCGTCCTTTCCGGCTACCTGATCACCGGGCTTCTTATAGCCGAATTCGATTACTCGGGCACCATCGATCTTAAAGACTTTTGGATGAGACGAATCCGCCGCATCATCCCCGCCGTCTTCTTTACCCTTATCGGCGTCGCTTTCTTATGCGTGTTGTTCAACCACGCACTGCTTACCAAAATGCGCCCGCAGATCCTGCCAACCGCCCTGTTCTTCAACAACTGGTTCCAGATCTTCGGCAACATCTCGTACTTCCAGGCACTTGGCGCCCCTTCCCCCATCACACATTGCTGGTCGCTTTCCATTGAAGAGCAGTTCTATATCGTATGGCCCGTCTTCATGCTGCTGGCCCTGCGCGCTGGCATGCGCAAGGGTACGCTGCGGAAAGTCACCACGGCGCTGATCGTCGTCTCAGCAGCCCTGATGATGATCCTGTTCGATCCGACAGGCGACCCCAGCCGCGTTTACTACGGCACCGACACGCGTGCGTTCTCGCTGCTGATCGGCGCACTGCTTGCCATGATCTGGCCCTCGGCGAAGCTTTCCGACATCAGCGGTCGCGACCTTTCAGGCACAGAACGTATCGCCTTTGACGGCGTAGGCATTGCCGCGCTTATCGGGCTGGTTCTGATGGTGGGCCTTACCAACGGCTACTCGCCTTTCATTTACTATGGCGGCCTGGTACTTTGCTCGCTGCTAACCGCGCTTGCCATTGCCGTAATGGTTCATCCTGTCAGCGTTATCGGGAAGATCTTCTCGTGGCAACCGCTGGTGACCATCGGCAAGCTCAGCTACTCCATCTATCTGTGGCACTACCCCATTCTGCTTCTTACCACCCCGGGCAACCTTCAAAATGGCCTGCCTTGGTATCTCAGGATTTTGCAGCTTGCCCTGATCATCGGGATGTCATGGCTTTCTTACACCTTCGTCGAAAACCCCATCAGGCACGGCGCCATCGGTAATTTCGTGCGCAACCTGCACGAAGGCGCGTTCACCCTACGCGAATGGGTTCAAACCCATCTGATTCCCGTAGCTGTTTGCGCACTGGTTGTTTTGGTAACCGCTATCGGCTGCATCTTCGTTCCCGACACCAGCGCCCTTGATGGCGGCGACCTACTAATGAACGAAGAAGCCCAAACCAATGCGCCCGAAAACAACGAGACCGAGCCTGCTGCCCCGGCACCCGACCCCTACGACATAGTCATGATCGGCGACTCGGTATCGGTACGTGCTATCCCCGATTTCAGCCAAGCATTCCCACATGGCCTCATTGATGCGCAGGTAAATCGCCAGCTTTGGGACGCACCGGGCATTTTGCAACACTATCTGGACATGGGAATGGTTGGTGACGTGGTCGTATTCGCACTGGGAACCAACGGCGTGGTCACCGACGACCAGATCGATGACGTGATGAGAGTGGTCGGATCCGAAAGGGATGTGTGGTTCGTGACCACACGCTCGACCACCGACTGGCAAGACGACTCGAATGCCGCGCTGTGGAATGCGGCCGCCCGTTATAGCAACGTCCGAATCATCGATTGGTTTGCATTCAGTGCAAACCGCGAAGACCTCTTCGACGGCGATGGCACGCATCTTACTGAAGAAGGCGCCGGAATCTACACCGCGCTAGTCAAGAGCGCGGTAGAAGCGTACCTGCCCGAGCACCCCGAAGACGAAGCCGCTGCCGAAAAGTCTACGGAAGGTGACGAGGCCGCTGGGGGTGAGGCGGCGTAGAATCGCAGTCTTGCCTACCGCCTCGACAACTGAATACCAATGATCCAGAGGGGGGCGATTCGCCCCTCTTTCCATGCCGTGGCCGAGAGGCATAAAGAAAGGGCGGGAAAGCTTAAAGCTTTCCCGCCCTTAGCGGTTTCGGTGCTAGCAGAAACTACTCAGCAGCAGTCTCGGTAGCCTCAGCCTCGGGAGCCTCGGTCTCCTTCTTGCCGTCCTCGGCAATGTTCTCGACCGCGATTTCGATGCCCAGGTCGGCAGCAGCAGCCTTCATGGACAGGCTGATGCGACGACGCTCGGGGTTGACATCCATAACCTTGACCTTGACGACGTCGCCAACCTTAACGACCTGTGCAGGGGTGTCGATGTGACGCGGAGCCATCTCGGAAATGTGGACAAGACCCTCGGTGTTCTCGCCCAGAGCGACGAATGCGCCGAACGGAACGACCTTGGTGACGGTGCCGTCAACGATGGTGCCAACGGGGTAGTTCTCAACGAGCTTGACCCAGGGATCAGGCGTGGTCTGCTTGAGACCCAGAGAGATGCGCTCGCGCTGAAGGTCGACATCCAGAACCTCGACCTCGACCTCTTGGCCAACCTTGACGACCTCGGAGGGATGGTTGACATGGTTCCAAGAAAGCTCGGAGATGTGAACCAGACCGTCGATGCCGCCCAGGTCGACGAATGCACCGAAGTCGACGATGGAAGAAACGGTGCCCTTGAGGCGCATGCCCTTGGAGAGCTTGGCCAGGATCTCGACGCGCTCGTTCTTGCGGCCCTCTTCGAGGATGACGCGGCGGGAAAGAACAACGTTGTTGCGGTTGCGATCCATCTCGATGATGCGTGCCTCGAGCTCGGTGCCCAGGTAAGCATCCAGATCCTTCACGCGGCGAAGGTCAACCAGGGAAGCAGGCAGGAAGCCACGCAGGCCGATGTCAAGGATGAGACCACCCTTGACGACCTCGATAACCTCGCCAGTGACGGGCTCGCCGGCCTTGAACTTCTCCTCGACGGAGATCCAGGCACGCTCGTACTCGGCACGCTTCTTGGAGAGGATGAGACGACCGTCCTTATCTTCCTTCTGAAGAACCAGAGCCTCGATCTTGTCGCCAACGGTGACCAGGTCGGCAGGATCGGCGTCCTTGCGGATGGAAAGCTCGCGAACGGGGATAACGCCCTCGCTCTTGAATCCGATGTCCACCAGGACCTCGTCGCGCTCGATCTTGACGACAGTGCCGTCAACCAGATCGCCTTCGTCGAACTCGGTGAGGGTGCCATCGATCATCTGGTTCATCTGCTCATCGGAGATGTCGGAGAAATCGATGACGGACGGGTTTTTGATTTCGGTCAAAACGGACCCCTTTCAATTCTCGGGGACCCTTCGCCATGAATGATTGCTGACATTTACCATGTTCGGGTGACGCGAAGCCCGGCTGATGCCGAACCCCTCGTTGTGCAACAAACATGTCTCGGGGGCCAATACTGTTGCTTGCAAGTCCGTCTTACAAGCCGCATTAGTATATCATGCCGCAAGTCCCCGTGCGATGCGTTTCAATGACGTCGACAATTCACCACGAGTCGCCCAAATGATTTTACGATCAGCTTACCGTCTGACGCATTCGCGCAGGTCAACAACGCGCGTTGCGATCTTCTTCGTTAGGGCGGGCGAATGCGACACGAACACCAAACCCATGTTTCGGCGCTCGCATTCCTCTAACAGGAATCTCCAGATCTGAGCTTGCGTCACAGCATCGAGCATGGTCGAGATCTCATCGGCGATTAGGTAACGCGGAGAAGCGCCCAATGCACGGGCGATGCAGAAGCGCTGAAGCTCGCCGCCGGAAAGCTCGTGCGGGAAACGAGTAAGCCACTCGTCGCGGATACCAAGGCCGCGCACGATGCGCTCAGGGACGTCCCCTGCCTCGGCGAGAGTCTTCGCCATGCGCAAGCGCGGGTCAACCGCGGTGTCGGGATGCTGGATGATAAGCTGAACGGGGCTCGGGCCGTTGCTGGGCAGCGGCTCGCCGTCGATCAGGACCGAACCCGACCACGGGCGCTCGTATCCGGCCAACACGCGACAGAGCGAGGTTTTGCCGAAGCCAGACGGGGCACTCAGGGCGACGCGCTCACCCGGGGCGATGGATAGATTGAAGCCTTCGTACAGAGTTCGCTTGCCGTAGCCGAACGTGACGTCGCGCGCCTCTAACATGCCGAACCCCCCCTCTTCTTTAATAAATCGGCCGTCCTCAGGCACTTCCGAGGAAGCGTCATCGGGGGCTGAGCCTTCGCCGCCATCGAGCGCATCAGAGGCACCGAGATCGGCAAGTGCCTGCCACAGCTCGAGGGAGAACGGATGGATCAGCCCGTCAGGCGTGCGGGCGGCGAAGTTCTCGACAGAAGTCTCCTCGACCACGGTGCCGTCCTTGAACACCGCGATGCGATCGGCCACACGAAGGGCGAGTTCGATATCGTGCGTGATAAGCAGCACGCCGTTGCCTTGGTTGGCGAACGCGCGAAAGTCATCCATGGCGCGCACGGCAAGCTCTAGGTCCAAGCCAGGCGTCGGCTCGTCGGCAACGATGACACGCGGGTCGTCCATAAGCGCCGTGCACAAAAGCACGCGCCTTGCCATGCCACCCGAAAGCTCATGCGGATACATGTCGGCAACCTGCGGGTCAAGCCCATAGCGCGTGAACAACTCCTCGCGTTTCGCACGACGCGACTCGCGGTCGGCGCCGGAAGCGCCGAAACCTTCCACCTGCTTGCCCACGCGAATCAGCGGGTCAAGAGCGCGCACGCTCTGCGGCACCATCGAAATGCCGTGACCGCGCAACGCGGCAAGACCGCCCGCGTCCTGAAGTTCGCCGTCATACCAAATCTTGCCCTTAACCTGAGCATTCGGCTCGAAAACACCCATGACCGCGTCGGCAAGAAGCGTCTTGCCCGAACCCGATGCGCCCACAATCGCGATGATCTCGCCTGCGTGGACGGAAAGGCTTAAGCCGTGCAGCGCCTCCACGCGCTTCTTCTTCGCGCGGAAAAAGCTCTGCCGCTCGTCGTACATACTGAACGCAACGGTGAGATCCTCGACCTGAAGCAGATGGTGACCGTGCTCGTGATGCGAAGCGGGCGCATGCGCATGATGATGGTGACGCTCGGCATCAGCATGGGTCTCGTTATGCGAAGAAGCTTGCTCGCGCACCCCTTCGACAGCGCCGTCCGAAAGCTCGGCGCTGGAATTAATGTTCACCATGACCCCTACCTTTGCGCCGTATGCGGATCGATGAGCTTGCGAAGCCCCGAACCAGCGAAATCGAACAGCAGAACGCACGCCACCAGGGCAAGACCCGGGAACACGGCCAACCACCATGCGCCAATGGACAGGCAACCCATCGACTCGCTTAGGATGATGCCGATTGCCGGCATGTCGGGCGAAAGGCCGAAGCCAAGAAACGTCACCGCCGCCTCGTGCAGGATGGCGTGCGGGAACAGCAGAACCAATCCAACGATGAACTGCGGAAACAACGCGGGCAGCATATGCGTAAGTGCGATCTTCAAGCGGCTTTGCCCCAGCTTGTGCGCAACCGCCACATACGGGGCCTCGCGACACTGAAGGATCTCGGCGCGCAGCACACGCGTAAGGCTTGGCCAGTGAGTGAGCGCAACGCCAATGGCCACGCCCCAAAAACCCTTGCCAAGGGCGAAGGAAATCAGAATGAGCAGCACGATGTGCGGCACACCCAAAACCAAGTCGACCAGCCACGTGACCACCGCGTCGGCCCTTTTGCCGCCAAGCGCGGCGATGGACGCCAGGATAAGAGCAATGATCGCGGAAGCGGTTGCCGCAACCAAGCCCAGCAGCACGCTGGTGGAAAGACCCGTCAGGGTTCGAGCCAGCATGTCACGACCCATCCAGTCGGTACCGAACAGGTGCGCCAGACACGGTGCCATGTTTTTAGAAGCGAAATTCGTGCGAACCGCTTCATCACTCAGCAGCAAGCCGGCAACGACCACAATAACCAGCGCAAGCGCAGAGCCAACGCAAACGCCAAACGTGACCTTTCGGTTAGAAGCACGCGACAGCGGCTCGTGCAAAAGCACGGGCTCCAAATCTTTATGCAACGGGGCGGCCGTCGTCGGCGCGGATGCCACAGCCTGCGAGGCGGGCTCGTTCGAAGCGACGATCGCGCAAGGTTCCAGATTCGTCATGAGGCAACCGCCTTACCCTGCACGGTTTTAGTCTTCATGCGCGGATCGATCACGCCGTACAGCACGTTGGCAATGGTGTTGCCGCCGAAAACGAACAACGCCGAAACCAGGGCAATGCCCGCAAGAAGCGCGACATCGCTGCCAACGCCCGCGGTAACTGCAGCCTGACCCAATCCCGGATACGAGAAAACCTGCTCGACCAGCACCGAACCACCGAAGATCTCGGAAATCGAAGCGAATTGCAACGTAAGCGCGGGCAAAGCGACGTTCCTCAGAACATGGTGTTTCATGATGGAGCCCGTGCTCTCGCCCCTGACGCGAGCGAAACGCACGTACTCGCTTTCCATGACGTCAACCACTTTCTCACGCGTGTGAAGCGCAATGCTCGCAACACCCACCAGCGAAAGAGTGATGGCAGGAAGCGCCAAGTGCGACAACGTGTCGGCAAAGGAAACCTCACCCGAGACGCCCACGGGAACCGACAGACCCAACGGGAACCAACCAAGCTGAACCGCGAAAACGGTCAGCAATATAAGGCCAATCCAGAACGACGGCGTTGCTGCCAGAACATAGCAGTACACGCGAACGAACTTGTCGATGGCGCTGCCGCGGAACACGCCGGCAGCGATGCCAAGCACGAAGCCCAGAACGCCGCTGACCACCCAGGCAACCGTCATCAACATGAGCGAATTGCCCGCTCGATACGCAATAACCTGCGACACCGGCGCGTTGAACCTGAGCGAGGTGCCCATGTCGCCGTGAAGCAAACCAGCCATCCAGCTTGCATAGCGCTCGAGCATCGGCGTATCTGCGCCCCAATGCTCGGCGAACACAGCGCGCTTCGCCTCGCTCATGTTCACATAGGCAGCCTGACCCAGATTCGCCTGAATAGGATCGATGGGCGACAAGCTGACCAGCGCGAACACTACGAAACTGACCGCGAACATCAGCAGCACGAAGCGCAGTATGTTTTTGAAAATGAAATCGACCATTGGCAAAAGACATCCTTAAAGCCCCGCCCGCCTACATGAAACCTGCGAACGGAACCTCTGTCCAATCAGACGAACATGAACGCAGCGCCCTTCACGCTCTTAACGCGGCGGCGCTCCCTACGCCCATCCCCACTGATCGACATTGTTGACCAAGCTCCAGCCATGACCATGCGGATGCAATTTCTGCTCGGCGATGACCAGATTCTGCTTGGTGAAGTACAGGTGGTCGACATTCGCGAACCAAACCCAGGTCGCGCCACCCTGCGGGCCAACGCCCTCGGCGCCGTCCCACTGAGCAAGCTTCCACTCTTCATAGGAATCTTCGACGTTGGCGTAAGCCAACGCGGCGTCGATGTGCTTGTCAACGGTTTCGTTCTTGTAGGAAGCGAAGTTGCCCGTGCCCTTGGAGTAGTACAGGTTGTACATCTCGATAGGCGAGTTGCTTCCCCAGCCCCAGGTGACCAGATCGTTATAACCATGCTGGTAGATCTCGTCCCAACCGGCGCCGTTCAGGTTGACCTCGAGGCCGATGCCCTTCATCTGATCGGCGAACTCGTTGGCAATGGCCTGACGAACGGTGTCGCTTGCCGGATAGTACAGCTCGACGCTTGCACGCACGCCGTCCTTAACGCGGACGCCATCGGAGGCGACAGCCCAGCCGGCTTCGTCCAAGATGCTCTTCGCCTTGTCGACATCGGTTTCGATATGCATGGCATCGCTTGCCCAAGGCATGCCATCGCACACGTTGTAAGCGGGTTCGGCGTAACCGGAAAGGACATGATCGATCATCAGCTGGCGATCGATTGCGTAGTTAATGGCGCGGCGGACGGCGATGTCAGAGGTGACATTGTTGCCCGTTTCATAATCGGCACCGTTAGAGCGGGTCTTCGGAGAATTCGCGGGCACCGTGGGGAGCGCGATGCCACGCGAGTCAACCGATGCGCAGTTCAGCAGGTCATAGCCCTTCGGCTGGTTTGCCGCGAACGTGGCGGAGGTGTATGCAACGTCCGCTTCCGAAGCCTTAGCCGAAGCAAGGGAGGCGTCTTCATCCTTGAAAACCACGACCACGCGCTGCATCTTGGGAGCCTCGCCGTAGTAGTCGGGGTTTGCCGCAAGGATGACCTGCTGACCTTTGTCCCAGCGTTCAAGCATGTAACGGCCGCTGCCGATGGGCTTTTCGCCATAGGAGTCGCTGTATGCATGCTCGGGTACGATGCCGATGACGGCAAGGGTATAAAGGAACGCGTTGAACGGCTTATTCAGTTCGATCTCAACCGTGAAGTCATCGGTAGCGCGAGCCTCTTTGACCATAGAAAGGTCGCACTCCGAGGTCTCGGAATTCAGAATGCCGTTAAGAGTGAAGGCGACGTCTTTGGCAGTAAGGGCCTCGCCGTCGGTGAACTTGGCATCGTCGCGAATGGCGAACGTCCAGACCAGGCCATCCTCAGAGCACTTGTAGTCAGTGGCGAGGTCGTTCTTGAAGCCCATGTCGACCGTCGTGGCCAGAAGAGTGGACTGGATAAGAGGTTCGTGCACGTGCTCGCCGCAACCCCAAGAAACAAAGGGGTTGAAGCCGGCTGAGGGCTCGGAGGAAGCGGGCATGGTCACAATGACCTGCGATTTAGCATCTCCCCTGGAAGAGGTGCCGGCTGCCGAAGAAGCCGCGCCCTTGTCCTTTGCCTGGCAACCTGCCAAAGCCCCAGCGAACGGCAGCATCATCGCACCCGCGCCAAGCGCTTTCGCGAACGTACGGCGAGTGAGGTTGGTCTGTTCGGTCATCGCGATCGTCCTTTCGGCGTTTGATAACCGCATTGAGGTGCCAACTTGACACTGAATCCTCAGTATTTGCAGGGAAGGCTGAAGTTCGATTGGGCTTTGACGCCCAGGCGCCCTTCAATGCGATTTCATTTCGGTATTACGATTTGTTACTTTGTAACACTTCTTTCACACGCTTTGCAATACTCGTGTGAAACTCGTCCGGCAAACGGCCGATCGCAACAAGAAAAAGCACGGCAGCCGTTTGACTGCCGTGCTTGATGATTAGTGTCTTTCGGACGATTTTTGACTATCCGAAACCTGAAGGTCGCTTCACGCCAGCCCTCTGGCGCTGCAAGCTAAACCGCGTCGCCGCCGCGCTCGCCGGTTCGCACGCGAACGACCTCATCCACAGGGAACACGAAGATCTTTCCGTCTCCGACCTCTCCCGTGCGGGCAACCGACGTGATCACATCCACGATAGGTTCGACCTCTTCGTCCGTAACGACGATCTCGAACTTCACTTTCGGAAGCATGTTCAACAGAACCTCGGTGCCGCGGTAGTACTCCTTCCAGCCATGCTGACTGCCGCAACCCTGAACCTGGGAGATCGTCATGCCGCTGACCTTCGCCGTGAACAGAGCCTCTTTCACTGCCTCAAGTTTCTCGGGGCGAACGATTGCCGTGATTTTCTTCATGATACGTGTCCTTTCCGCAATCGATTAGTCCAGGCCAATGTATGCCGGGTAAGCAGACTCGCCGTGTGCTGCAACATCCAGGCCCTGAGCTTCTTCTTCCTCGCTCACTCGCAGGTCGCCCTTGAAGCACACCTTGATGATAAGGCCGAGAACAACGTCGCACACCGCTACGAAAGCGATGGTGATCAGGATGCCCGCGATCTGACTGCCCAACAGCGAGAAATCGCCGGTGTAGAACAGGCCGCCGAAGTCGGTCCAGGACAGCTCGGGCACGCAGAACAGGCCGGTGAAGATGCCGCCCACGATACCGCCGACGCAGTGGCAACCGAATGCATCAAGCGCGTCGTCATAGCCGAACTTGGCCTTGCAAACCGAAATGGCGAAGTAGCAAATCGGGGATACGCACAAACCCATGGCGATTGCCGCCCAAGGCTCGACGAAGCCGGCAGCAGGGGTGATGACAACCAGGCCGGCAACAAGACCGGTAGCTGCGCCAACCAACGTAGGCTTGCCAACCTTCACACGCTCGACGATCATCCAGGAAACCAGCGCGGCACCCGATGCGACAACCGTGTTGATGACAGCCAAACCTGCAACGCCATCGGCTGCGAACTGAGAACCGCCGTTGAAACCGAACCAACCGAACCACAGAAGGGTTGCACCCAAAGCAACGAACGGAACGTTGTGCGGACGGTAGCTCATCATGCCGAAGCCCTTGCGCTTTCCAAGCATCAGGCAAAGCACCAAGCCGGTAAGGCCCGAGCTGATATGAACGACATCGCCACCAGCAAAGTCAAGCGCACCAATGGTGTCGCCGATCAGGCTGCCGTCACCACCCCAAACCATGTGGGCAAGCAGCGGGTAAACCAAGATGGTCCAAGCAGCCGCAAACGCGCACACCGCGCCGAACTTCATACGGCCGGCAAGCGAACCGGTGATGATGGCGGTGGTGATCATGCAGAATGCCATCTGGAACACGAAGTTGATGATGTCAGGGTAAACCGCATCCTCGGGAACATCAGCTGCGACAGCAAGCATATCGCTTGTCCCGCCCAAGAAACCAAGCTGATCAAAACCGCCGAAGAACGGGATGGAGCCATTCCCACCGTATGCGAACGACCATCCGCAAACCGTCCAAGTAATGGCAACGATGCCGATAACCGCAAACGACATGATCATCGTGTTGACCACGTTCTTGCGCCGTGAAAGGCCTCCGTAGAAAAATGCCAAACCAGGCGTCATAAGCAAAACAAGCATCGCGCACACGATCATGAATGCTGTTGAACCAGTGTCGTACATGTCCTTTCCTTCTTTCTTCCAATCGGGAAGGCGGTGAGGTCGGCGCGATTCCTCCTTGCTCGCTTCGAACCATCCGTCTTCGGTGACCCTTGCTACGATTTGGATTCTCGGGAGGGTGTGTTACAGCGTCGTTACTTCACGATTAACGTTCCTTTAATGGTTGATTTATCGCCTGATCAAATAGCGATTTTGCTAATTTTCCGAGATTGCGCGCTTGTTTCGATTCGTTTCGGAAACTGTTTCACGGTTACGGGGATGTTTCGTGCGCGCCGAAGCGCAGCCGCTGCGAAGCCCGTGCGCGCCGAAGCGAGTCCATCGCATAGTTCGCGCGCGCCTCATGCGAGCGGCCGATGCGCAAAAAAAGAAATGCGCCCCGAAGGGCGCATAAACTGACAGTTTCCCGGAAAAGGCTACTTGGAAAGAGAATCTTGAGCCAAGCGCTTCAAAACGCTGTCAGCGATCCCCTCCGCATCAAGGCCAAGCGAATGAAGAAGCTGAGCCTGAGTGCCGTGCGTGACGAATTGGTCACCCACACCAAGCACCAAGGCCGGGGTAAGGCTGCCCATCCCGCGCATGACCTCCATGACGCCCTCGCCCGCGCCGCCAGCGATAACGCCGTCTTCAACGGTAACGACAAGCTTGGTTGCCGCCGCATGCTTGATGGCGTCGTGATCGAGGGGTTTCGCCCAGCGCATGTCAACGACACGCGCATCGATGCCCTGCTCTTCAAGCAGCTCGGCCGCGCCCAGTGACTCGCGCACCATATCACCCCAAGCAAGAATGCACACATCCTCGCCCTCGCGGCGAATATCGCCCTTACCGTACGGAAGCTCGCAAGGCGTTTCGGGAACCTGAACGCCCTCTGCTTGGCCGCGCGGATAGCGAACTGCAACAGGGCCTTCAAGCGAAAGCGCGGTGTGAAGCGCGTTCACAAGCTCGGCCTCGTTGGAAGGGGCAATAACGCGCATATGAGGAACCATGCGCATGTAGGCAATGTCGAACATGCCGTTATGGGTTGAGCCGTCGGCGCCGACGACGCCCGCCCTATCAATGGCGAACACGACATCGAGTTCGGGCAGAGCGACGTTGATCAAGATCTGGTCAAACGCACGCTGCAAGAACGTCGAGTAAACGGCAACAACCGGTTTGTTCCCGCCGATCGCAAGGCCCGCCGCCATTGCCACAGCGTTCTCTTCGGCGATTCCCACATCGATGAAGCGATCGGGGATGGCTTCTGCGAATGCATCAAGGCCGGTACCGCCGCGCATAGCAGCCGTGATGGCCACAACGCGCTCGTCCACCTTGCCCTCGGCAACCAAGGCTTTTCCGAACACGCTCGTGTAGGAAGGCGCAGCTGCGGGCTTCTTGATGCTTTCGCCCGTGGCGATATCGAACGCGCCAATACCGTGGAAGCGCTCGGGATCGTCTTCGGCGGGCTTGTAGCCAGCGCCCTTCTTGGTGACAGCATGGATAAGCACGGGGCCATCTGCAGCAAGCGCCGTGGAAAGAAGCTCCTTAAGTGCGCCGATGTCGTGGCCGTCAACAGGTGGCGTGCACAGAATACCCAGCTGCTCGAACATCATGGACGACTGAGGCAGCACGAACTGCTTCATCGATTCCTTCACGTTGCGTCCGAACGAGACCATGGCATTAGCCAACGCTCCTGCGTTCTCAAGTTGGGCCTGAGCGTTGTCGCGCGCCTGGCGGTATTTCGTAGTAGTGCGGATTGCGCCAAGATGCTTCATCAAGCCGCCGACGTTCTTCGAGATGGACATCTCGTTGTCGTTCAGGATGATGACCAACGGCAACTGAAGCTGTCCAATAAGGTTCAGGGCTTCGAACGCCATGCCACCCGAAAGCGAAGCATCGCCGATAAGGGCAACAACCTTCTCGTCACCTCCCTGCAATTTGCGCGCCTGAGCCAAACCCAGCGCGATGGAGATGGAGTCAGAAGCATGGCCCGAAGGGTGAACATCATGAGGGCTTTCCTTGGGGCGCGGGAACCCGGAAATTCCTCCGAACTGGCGAAGCGTCGGGAACTCGGCCAAACGGCCCGTGACCAGCTTATGTGCATACGCCTGATGCCCGACGTCGAAAATGAACTTGTCATGCGGGCTGTTGATGAGCGAATGAACGGCAAGGATGATCTCAACGGCTCCCAAAGACGAAGCGACATGGCCGCCTGTCTTGGAAGTTACCTTGATGATCTCCTCGCGGATTTCAAGCGCAAGAATTTGAAGTTCGTCATCGCTCAGGACCTTCAAGTCCTCAGGCGACGACACGCAATCGAGGATTCGGTTGGCCATAACGACTCCTTACGCGATTCCCTGACCGACAACGGCTGCGGCTTCATTCGAAGCCGGAACGCGCGAATCGCCAGGCACTTCGGCAAAAGCACCTGCGGCATGAGCGCTTTCGTCAGGATTTTCCGATGCAGCCTCGTCTTCCGCGTCTGCATCGGCGTCGATGCCGGCCTCGAGAAGATCGCTGGCGCGAAGACCGAGGGTAACCGCCTCTTCGTACAGGGCGAGAGCGTCATCAAGCGAAAGAGCGTCGTTGCTCACTTCGTCGACGATCTCGCTCAAACGCGTCTTCACGCCGGCGAATGTGTCAAGGTCGTGGGAAGCCATGATTAGTCTTCCTTGAGCTCGGAACCCTCAAGGATTTCGTCGCCAGCGACTTCAGAGGAAACCTCGGTGTCTTCGGCATTAGACCCTTGGACGCTGTCGACAACTTCCGAGGAAGTCGTCTCGGCGTCGATACCTGCGGCAATGCGGCCAAGAACGCCGTTCACGAAGCGGGAAGAATCGTCCTCGCCGCCGTATGCCTTTGCAAGCTCAACGGCCTCGTTGATGGTGACGGAAACGGGAACCTCGTCGACGTAGATCATCTCGTAGACGGCAAGGCGAAGGATAGCGCGATCGACAACCGGCATGCGGTCGAGGGTCCAATTCTCGGAAGTGGACGAAAGACGCTCGTCGATTTCTGCGCGATGAGCCTGCACGCCACGGACAAGAGCCTCGGCGTACGGAGCGAACTCGATGTCGTCGGCCGGGTACTGGCCAGCGTCGACGATATCCGCCACCGACTCATCAGTGATGTCGCTTGAATACAAAAGTGCCAATGCGCTTTCGCGCGCAACCGTGCGTTCGTGTCGTTTAGCTCGTGCTGCCATAAGGCGCCCTAATCCCCCACTCTTCTTACTTGCTTAGATTTAATTCTCAAACTGAACGCCGTCGATGTAGACATCGACAACGCCAACCGTGACGCCAACCTGAACGGCCACGGCATCGGCAATGGCCTGACGAACCTTCTCGGCCACATCAGGCAAAACGGAGCCGTACTTGACGTCGATACGAATGCCAACGCAAAGCTTGCCGTCGTCGTCAACGAAAACCTCGATGCCCGGGAACGCCGGCTTGCCGCCAAGAACGTTACGGATGCCACGGCCCGCGGCGTTCAAAACGCCAATGCCTGCAACACCTTCAACATCGGAAACGGCGAGGTTGACGATGGTCTCGACAACACCCGGCGCAAGGGTCATTCCGTCGATGTTCAATTCACTCATAGCAGATCCCCCATCTGGGTTTCAATGAAATCAGTCGTGGCTTCGCCTGCGCAGAAGACCTCGTTGTCCAAGACGCGCTTATGGAACGGGATGGTCGTCTGAATGCCCTCGATGACGAACTCGTCAAGGGCGCGACGGCCACGCGCAAGCGCCTCCTCGCGGTTGGCGCCATGCACGATGAGCTTGGCAACCAGCGAGTCGTAGTACGGCGAGATCTTGGTGCCCGACTGCACGTAGCATTCCACGCGCACGCCAGGGCCCGAAGGAGGCACGAACTTGGTGATGGTGCCCGGACACGGACGGAAGCCGTGCTCAGGATCCTCGGCGTTGATGCGGAACTCCATTGCATGGCCGAACGGCGTGAACGGAGCGCGCTCAGCGCAGCTCATGGGCTCGCCCGAAGCAATGCGAAGCTGTTCTTTGATGATGTCGGTGCCGGTGATTTCCTCGGAAACGGGATGCTCGACCTGCACGCGGGTGTTCATTTCCATGAAGTAGAACTTGCCGGACTCGTCCAGAAGGAACTCGACCGTGCCGGCATTGCGGTAATCAACCGCACGGACGGCCTTTGCCGCAGCGACGCTCATGGAACGACGCAGCTCGTCGGAAAGAACCGGCGAAGGAGCCTCCTCAATGAGCTTCTGATGGCGACGCTGAACCGAGCAATCGCGTTCACACAGGGCCACGTTGTTACCGAAATCGTCGGCAAGAACCTGGATCTCGACGTGACGGGGACGCAGGACCAACTTCTCAAGGTAGACGCCGTCGTTGCCGAACGCCGCACCGGCCTCGGCGCGAGCGGCCATGTACTGAGACTCAAGATCCTCGGGATCATGAACCTCGCGCATGCCCTTGCCGCCGCCGCCAGCGGTTGCCTTGATAAGCACGGGGTAGCCGACGCGATCGGCGAATTCCTTCGCCTCGGCGGCGGTGTCGATGCAGCCGTCAGAACCAGGGACGGTGGGGACGCCGCATGACTTCATGGTTTCGCGCGCAGTACTTTTGTCGCCCATGCGCTCGATACATTCAGCCGAAGGGCCGATGAAGACCAGGTCGTTGTCCGCGCAGGCGCGAGCGAACTCGGCGTTTTCTGCCAAGAAACCGTAACCGGGGTGGATGGCCTCGGCGCCGGTGTTCTTCGCAGCGGCGATGATGTTAGCCATGACCAGGTAACTCTTGTTAGCGGGAGCGGGGCCGATGCACACAGCCTCGTCCGCATAGCTAACGGGATAGGTGTCTTTATCCTCGGTCGAGTAAACGGCGACCGTTTTCACACCCAGCTCGCGAGCGGCGCGCATGACGCGCAGCGTCACCTCGCCACGGTTTGCGATAAGGATTTTCTTGAACATTATGCAGTCTCCGGAGCAGGAGCGGGCGTACCAAGCGGCTCAACGTAGAACAAAACGGTGCCAAACTCGACCGGTTCGCCGTCTTTGACGCAGATTTCGCGGACGGTGCCCATCTCTTCGGCCTCGATCTCGTTCATGAGTTTCATGGCCTCGACAATGCAAAGGGTCTGGCCAGCGGCAACCTCGTCGCCAACCTGAACAAATGCAGCCTCACCGGGAGCTGGTGCGGCATAGAACGTGCCGACCATGGGGGCGGTGACGGGCTTCCAGGATGCGGGGCGTGCGGACTCGGCAGCCGCAGGTGCAGGAGCGGCGGCGGCAGGAGCTGCTGCGGCGGCTGCAACGGGAGCAGCAGCAACAGGAACAGCAACCGGAGCTGCTGCGGCAACGGCAGACGGCATACGCACGGAAACGCGTGCGCCTTCTTCCTCGACGGTGATCTCGCCTACGCCGCTTTCCTCGGCGATGCGAACCAGCTCGCGAATCTGATTGATATCCACGTAATCGTCCTCCTTGGTCAGACTCGATTCCTCAGCCATGAGGAAGTCGACTTTCTCGGAATTGCGATGCTTGCTAAGGAACGTGCGCGCCTCGTTCGGGAACAGCGCGTACATAAGAACGTCTTCCTCGCTCTGCGCCAGATCGCCGATCTCCTCGGCCACCTCGTCGTACGTGGTGGTGACCAAAGAGCCGGGGGCAACATCGGGAGGCAGAACCTGGCTGTCGCCGACAACCTTCTTGAGGATATCGGGATCGATGCGTCCAGGAGCCTTGCCGTAGTAGCCGCACAGATAATCTTTCATCTCGCGCGAGACGACGCCCCAACGACGACCGGTCAGAACGTTGAACACGGCCTGCGTGCCGACGATCTGGGACAGCGGGGTGACCAGCGGCGGATAACCAACCTCGGCGCGAACCTTGGGGATTTCCTCCATGACCTCGGCCAGACGATCCTCGGCGTTCTGAACGGCCAGCTGGGAGACCAAGTTGGACATCATGCCGCCGGGAACCTGATGCGAGTAGACCTTCATATGGGTGAGCGACGAAACGCCGCGCTTGTAGTGGCCGCGCTTGCGGACCTCTTCCCAGTACTCGGAGATCTCGAACAGCAGGTCGACGTCGATGCCGGTGTCATAGCGGCTTTCGCGCAGTGCGGAAGCGATCATCTCGACAGCGGGGAGCGAGTTGCCGAATGCGAGCGGGGCATGAGCCGTGTCGGCGATTGCCGCGCCGGCCTCGGCCGCCTTGATGATGTTGGCCGGCGCCATACCGCCAACGTAGTGGCAGTGGACATGCAGGGGCAGGCCGATTTCGGCGTTGAACGCCTTGACGATACGCTCGGCGCGATACGGGGTAAGCAGACCGGCCATGTCCTTGATGGCGATGGTGTCGGCGCCCAGATCCTTCAACTTCTGGCCGTATTCCAGATAGCTGTCAAGCGTGTGGACGGGCGAAACCGTGTAAGAGATGGCGGGCTCGAAGTGAGCGCCGCATTCCTTGACGGCCTCTGCCGTGTCAACCACGTTGCGGATGTCGTTCAAAGCGTCGAACACGCGGAACACATGGATGCCGTTGCGCGCGGAAGCCTTGATGAAATGATTGACGATGTCGCGCGAGTAATGCTTATAGCCAATAAGGTTCTGACCGCGCGTGAGCATGGAGAGAGGCGTATTAGGAGCGTTTGCCTTAATGGAGCGCAAGCGTTCCCAAGGGTTCTCGTCCAGGAAGCGCAGGCACGTGTCGAACGTGGCGCCGCCCCAGGCTTCGATTGCCCAATAACCCACCTGATCCATTTTCGGCAGGATGGGAAGCATGTCGCCGATTTGCATACGCGTGGCCCACAGACTTTGCTGGCCGTCGCGGATGGTGGTGTCCATCAGCTGAAGACCCGACATGCACGCACCTCCTCAATGCAGAAGTTTTCAAATGAGATTTGAATTATAGAAGATAAGCCCAAAGGCGGCATCGTCAAACCTCAACTACACGGATATGGCGCATAAACGGCCGCTTTGCAGGGGGTTTCGAGCAGCGCTGTTTCAGCGATGTTTCGGCGGGGTTTTTCACCATGCAAAGCGCCGCGATCCGTGCCTCACTGCTCAATCGAGCGCTTCGCCATGCAAAGGGCCCGTTTCGTGCTCTCACCTGCCCGTGCATCAATTCGAACTTGACATGGACAGCTGCATATCAACTTTAATTTGATGGACACATCAGTTTGGGGTTGATATTCTTTGTTCACGTTGAGTTTTACCCATTTCGAGGAGAGGTCAGTATCATGAAGAAACTTGATGGACCAAGCTTTGAAGAAATCATCTACGACGACGGCGAGCCCTGCCTGGTCATCTTCAGCCGTCAATCCTGCCACGTATGCCAGCAGGTTCACCCCAAGATCGAGGAGCTTTCCGAGGACTCTCAGTACGAGGGCAAGTTCAACTTCTACGAGGTCGACGTCGAGGAAGAGCCCGGCATGATCTCCCGCTTCTCCCTGAAGGGCGTTCCGCAGGTCCTGTTCTTCAACGATGGCGAGTTCCTTGGCAAGCTCGCTGGCGATCATCCCATCGAGGAGTACGAAGAGAAGATCGAAGAGATCATCGGCTAACAGCCTTTCGCGTCAGCCACGACGCAAAACCTTTTCCTACCCGCCCCGGCTCTCACTTTCTCCCAGAGCCGGGGCATTTTCATGCCTGCCATCAGGTAAAACAACTTCATGAACAAACAGCAAGGGGTGCCTCGCCGATGTTGGCGGGGCACCCCTTGGCTTACCTGCACGAAAGAAACGAGGATGCGCGTTGCCTAGGCCTCGAATGCCGTGATGGCCGCGCGCATAACCACAGACAGGTCGTCAACCGACTTTTCGAATTGTTCTTGGCTCATTCGTTGCATTATCGACATAAGGCCGTCGAACGCGAAGGCAACAGCCAAGAAGTCCCTTCGCTTTCCTATTTCATGCATGGTTATCTGACGTTGCTCAATGAAATTCGTGATGAACTTGCGCCCCAGCACCCCGCTCTCAGCGTCGCCCCTCACCACATTGCGAAGCGGGTTTTGATATACCTGCTCACCCAGTTCGCGCAACATGGCGGGAAGCGCGATATCGTCAATGCTTCGATGCGCCATCTGGTCGCAAACCTTTTGCACAACCTCATTCTCGATCTCATCGACCACGTCATAGATATTGCCGTAATGCGAGTAGAACGCCGGCTTGCTGATCTCGGCGCGCTCGCACAGCTCCTTCACCGTGATCTTTTCAACATCTTTTTCCTCTGCCAACTCGATCAGGGCATTCCTAATGGCTCGACGGGTTTTCACCACGCGCATATCCATAGGGGTATCCTCACTTTTTATTATCCGATAGTTAATTATCTTACTATTGGAAGTAAATTGCCTATTGATTGGTTCCTCTCCTAGTATAATTATATTACTGCAGTAAGGAAATGAATGCGGAAATCGCGAGTATCTAGGCGGTCAAGACAAGAAGGAGACGCCGAAGCTGCTCCGCGAAAAACGCTCTGCAAACCCTTGCCGAAACATAAACCAACCCGTTCATCTAATGTTGACGAGCAGTTCACCTTCCACAGCGATGATAACGTCAACGGCAAGATGAAACCGAAACAGTTTTTAAAGGACTTGCGCGGGAAGCCGAGCAAGATGACGAAAGGACACATCATGTCGAACGAAACCAGCTACGAGTACAAGACCAGCACCGTCTCCCGCAGCGACGCATCCACCACGAAAGACGCCTTCGAGCTGATGGGCTGGGAGCCCGTCGATGCTAACGAAGCCGGCAGCACCACCGTTACGCTGAACTTCCGTCGCGAGCAGAAGCAGGAGAATCGCGGTCGCGTCATCAACATGAAGCAGCACAACCGCGACGCCTTCTCCGTTGCCGCAATCGCAGCTCGCCGCACTCTTGCCGCAATGCACTAGTTCATTCGGCCTAGCATGCCGCCCGCGGCACCTCCCATCGCCGCAACAACAACCGTTCGCTACCCTTCCCCTTTAGTGAACGGGCTCTGCTTGAACCCCGACGATTATTCGTCGGGGTTCTTCTTTTCTTGGGCATGCAAAAAAGAAAGACAGCCAGCGAGAGCACCCGCTCAGCAACCTTGGCAAGCCTACGCCACCCTCGAGCGACTACCAACACGCGTTCATTAGAAGCAAGCTTTCTACCTGCGAGTTTATCTTGCGTTTATCTTCGACGGTATACTGAACGTGATGCGTTAACGGATTGGCGAAGCGTCTGCTCAGACGCGCTGCGCCAGTTAAACGCGAACCAGTCGACCTACCGAAGGAAACCCGCATGGTCACCATCCTTATTGCTGAAGACGATAAGAACGCGAACAAGCTTATCTGTGCCGTGCTGCGCCACGCCGGGTACAAACCGGTCTCGGTCGCTGACGGAGCCGCTGCTCTTGAAGCGTTTGAGAAAACGCACATTGATCTGGTCATCAGCGACGTCATGATGCCGAAAGTCGACGGTTTCGAGCTCGTTCGCACCATGCGAGCCAACGGGTTCGACCAGCCCGTTCTCATGTTGACGGCCCGTCTTGAACAGCAGGACAAACGCGCCGGGTTCATCGCCGGCGCCGATGATTACCTCACCAAACCCGCAGACATGCAGGAGCTGGTTCTTCGCGTGAAGGCCTTGCTACGCCGCGCAAACGTCTTCGACGAGAAGCGCATCACCGTGGGCGCCACCGTCCTTGACGAAACCGACTACTCAGTCACACGTGGACACGTTCGCGAAGAGCTTCCACCCAAAGAATTCCAGCTACTATTCAAACTGCTGGCCAATCCGGGGCGCACCTTCACGCGTGCGCAGCTGCTGGACGACGTATGGGGCTGGGACACCGACAGCGCCGAAAGCACGGTGAACGTGCACATCAACCGCCTGCGCACCCGCTTCGCCGATTGGGGAGACTTCGAGATTCAAACCGTACGCGGCCTTGGATACCGCGCCGTTGTCAACGAAAGCGAGTGACATGGGAGCCAAGCCCGACACCCAAGCAACAATCGATGCACTCGAAGCCGCCATCGACGCTCTAAAAGCAGCTGAGAACGACCTACCCGACGCTGTAAAGCCCGCTCTGCGACACACCCAATTGCGAAGCCCTCATCCCAAGCGCATCCGTGGCATCGCCGCGGTCGGCGTCTTCACGCTCATCCTTGAAGCGTTCATCATGATCGTGCTAACCGCCGCGTCGTTCCTTGGCGGCGAGCCCTTCGAGCTAAGTGCCGTAGGCGGCGAGACGTTCCTTGTGCTCCCCCGCTCAAGCATGAGCATGATCGCCCTGCTGTCGCTTCTACTCGCCATCATGATCTCCGTCGCCATCGAACGCACCATCGTGAAGCCGATGCGTAGCATGACCTGGCACATGGGAGAGCTGGCGAAAGGCGACTTCTCTATCCGCATGCCCCCGAACGATCGGATCGAGATCAATGAAGCGAAGCAGTTCACCAAGTCGTTCAACAAGGCTGCCGAAGAGCTGTCGGGTATTGAGATCATGCGCGCCAACTTCATCAGCGACTTCTCACACGAGTTTCGCACGCCCATCGCTTCGATCAGCGGTTTTGCGCAATTGCTTCGCGATCAGAACCTGTCGCCTGAAGAACGCGACGAGTACCTGGACATCATTATCGACGAATCAAAGCGGCTTTCGAACCTGTCCGAGGACATCCTGAACTTGTCGCGTATGGAATCGTCAAGCATCCTGACGAACATCAGCGCCGTGGACGTGGCAGAAGGGCTTCGCCGCAGTATCGCCATTGTCGAGCCAAACGCAGACGAGAAGAACATCGCCATCGACGTCGACATCGACGAAGCGGAACTGGCTGGAAACGCCGACTATCTCAGTCAGCTTTGGACGAACATCCTGCAAAACGCCGTCAAGTTCACGCCGGAAAACGGCCGCATCGACGTATCGCTCAAAATCGCGCAGGACGCAAAGAGCCACGCCGTGACCTGCACTATCTCTGACAATGGTTGCGGCATGGACGAAACGACGCGCACGCATCTGTTCGAGCGCTTCTACCAGGGCGACACCTCACACGCGCAGGAGGGAAACGGACTTGGACTTGCGCTTTGCAAGCGAATCGTCGATTTGCACGGCGGCACCATCCGCGTGAAAAGCGCTCGAGGCAAAGGCTCGACCTTCATTGTGACGCTCCCCTGCGACTAGAGCAGCTCCCAACAGCGCATCGAGCAAACACGCAAACAGGCTGTAGGAGCACCTTCCTGCAGTCCGTTTCTTTATTGGGAGGGGATATCCACGTGGCCCGAAACGGCCTGTCGCACCGATAACCCATCTCTCGCGGCGGAGCGCCCACGCGATTCACCCCATTACTGCAAACAACGAAGGGCCGCCATTCGGCGGCCCTTCGAGCGAGTTTGCCAATTGCTTAGCCTTAAAGCTCCTCAGTAAGGATGCTGTAAGCAGGCGCGCCTTCGCACTGAGCGGGGAAGCGAACACCAAGCAGGGCAGCCGCCGTAGGAGCGACGTCAACCTCGCGAGGATACAGCTGCATCTCGAAGCCTTCCTTGATGCCGGCGCCAGCGGCGACGAAGATCGGGGAGGTTGAGGTGTCCTGGTGACCCTCTGCGGTGGACAGCGACTCACCATGGTCGTAAACGTAATTCTCGTTCACGCAGAAGACGATGTCGGCACCGGTGTGGGGGCCGCCCAAGCCCAGAAGCTTGGCGTCCTTCTGATGGAATGCGAACTCGACGACGCGGTGGTTGGTGAACGGATCGCGGTAGCTGTACAGATCGGAGATGATCTGCTCTTCCAACTCGTACTTGTCGGCAGGATCGACGATGCCGTGACGGTCGCGGCCCTTCAAGTTGATGAAGATGGAGTTGCCGCCCATCTGGATAGCGCGGGTCTTATCCCAGTCGATGTCGCCGGTATCCTGCTGGTACTTGTCCTTCTTCATGACCGTGTAGCCAAGCTCGCACATAACGCCAGCATTAACTCCGTAGTTGTCGCCGATCAGCGGATCGAAGTCCTCGTTACGGGAAACCAGGCCGTGGTCGGAGAAGAGCAGGATGGTCCAGCCTTCATCGAGCAGATGCAGGAACTCGCCGATGTACTCGTCGCAAGCCTTGTACGTGCCGATAGCGCACTGGTAGATCTCTTCCTCGGTGTAACGGCTGTCGTAGCGTTCCTTCATGACGTTCATGTAGGTGTGGCCGGACATGTCAACCAAGTGATAGTGGCTGAAGATAACCTCGACGCCGTGCTCCTTGATCATGTAGTTCAAGCAGTCGGACTGCCACTTGCCAGCCTGACGCCACATCTCAAGGTTGCAGTCGTTCATGATGCGGTAATCATTGGCGATCTGACCCGTGGGGACCGGAGGACCGAACTTCTTGGTGCACTCATCGAAGATCCACTGCGGGTACCACGGACGGTTGTCGTCGGCGCTGAACGCGGCAGAGTACCACAAACGAAGCTTGCTGCCGTCCTCGGCAAGGTCAAGCAGGCGCATGTTGCGAACGACATGCTCGAGTGAACCGTCGCGAGTGGGGCTCATGTCGGGAACGTTGGCGGTGTAAACGTCCTTCTCGAGGACGACCATAGGCTGGTCAACCTGCTTGGTGTTGTAGATGGCAAGACGATCGTAAATGCCCTCATCGTTCTTCAAGATCAGGCAGGGTGCGGGCATGTGGCCCATAACCTTGAACCACGTGATCTCCTTGGCGCCCTCGGGAACCTCGAAGCCCCAGCCTTCCGGCTCGGTGATGGTGGACATGGTGATGTTCTTGGGGTACTTGTGCAGGTCGTCCATCTGAGAACGATTTCCAAGCAGAACCTCGGTGCGGTAGTTCAGACCAGGGGTGACAGGCTTGAAGCCCTGAAAGTCGCCGACCTCGTCGATGAACTGGGCGATAAGCTCGTCCCAGTAATCCTGATGATGCGGCGGCTTGACGCGCGAGCTCTTGTAGCTCTTGATCTTCTCGTCGCCCTCAAGCTCGTCGGTGTCGTTGGCTGCACCATAGTAGAACTTGGTTGCGGGAACCTTATCGCTGGCGAAGACAACACCTTCCATGTCGCGCATGGCGTAGCCGAAGCCCAAAGCTCCCGGGCTGGTGCCGTCGACGACCATGAGGTTGGGGTTGTCGCTGGTCGGAGGCCATGCGCCGCCGGGCCAGTGCCAAACAAGCGTCTTCTTGCCCGCTTCAGCGGTGATGTTCCACAGCGGCTCGGCCTTGACGTTGTTGGAGTAAATGCCGGCGAAGTTGATGTCCAGCTCGCCCTTCTTGGTGATGTTGAAGTCCTCAACACCGTGGGTCATGGGCGTGGCGCCCGTGGCGAGCGTGGTCCACATCGGCGGGGTAACCGTGGGGATACCGCCAAGCAGCATGAGGTCCTCACGAGCAGCACCCTTGTCGATGAGCTTTTGAGTATTGGGCATGTAACCCTCTTTGAGCATGCGCTTGGTGAACTTCGGATCCATGCCGTCGATGCCCAACAAAAGCACCTTATCGCTCAAACCCTTCGATCTAAGCATATGTCCCTCCCTTTTCCTGATTGAAACCGATATCATCAGTTTACCGACCTGATTTCGTACAGGAAATCAGCAAACGGGGCACTTCTGTTCGAACACTTCTTGCAGAAATGTCCATGTTGGCATGAAATCCACGGTAGATAAGGGACGATGCGCCTCGCCGATGGTCAACCCGTCTACTATTGCTCAAAAAACAGAACCGAAGGAAGAGGGCAATGGCAACAACTAATGCCAAGCAGAAAATCAAAGACGCGCTGGTTGAGCTTCTTAACGAGAAGGATTTCGAAAAGATATCGATCTTAGACATCGTGCGTCGAGCCGGCGTCGGGCGAAGCACGTACTACTACCATTACTTCGAACAGCAAGAAGTTCTTAACGACGTTTTCAACGAT
>URZP01000006.1 GCA_900552365.1 uncultured Coriobacteriaceae bacterium | reverse complement strand
ATTGCCAGCGAAGTTTATCGCGGGAAGGAGGTTGCGCGCAAGAGGCTCTTCCCTGCGTGTGTTCTTTTATGCAGGCATTGTGAAAGAGGGATTACTGCCTTGCTTTAGCACTCTATCGTGGTAAAGTACAAACATCGAAGGAAGGGTTCGACACGCTTCTGATGCCTGCGTTACGTCTGTGCAAAATGTCGCCCGATCGTCCGAGCGTCTTCCTTTGAACCTCCTATAATCACGGCGTCCGACCGAAGACGAGGCGAGAGTTAAAAATGGAATTTGTGACACCGGCGGGTTTCCGCGATGTTCTTGCCGACGAGGCAATCGCGCGCGAAGCTATCGAACGCGCAGTTCAGGATTGCTTTGCGGCGCGCGGCTACCTGCCTATCGAAACGCCTACCCTTGAGAGGCTGTCCGCCATGCAGGCGGGCGGTCGTATCCCCGCGTCACCTTTCAAATTCTTCGACGCCAAGGGTGATTTGGTTACCATGCGCCCCGACGTCACCCTTCAGGTTGCGCGCATGTGCGCAACGCGCTTGGGCAACCAACCCGGCCCGTTTCGCTTCCGCTATATGCAGCGCGTCTTCCGTGAAGCTGAGGGCCGTCAGCGCGCTAACGTGCGCGAACGCACCCAGATCGGCATCGAGTGCATCGGTGAGGAGGGCCCTGCGGCCGACGCCGAGGTTGTGTCCCTGTTCGCGCAAACGCTTGACCTTGCCGGTGTTCGCGACTACAAGCTGTCGCTTGCCACGGTGGGCGTTCTTCGCTCGCTGATCAACGCCAGCGCTGCCGACCCCGCGTGGAGCGAGGCGGTGCTCGAGGCGTTCCATGCTTCAAATTTCGTCGAGATCGACAAACTTACCGAGCCCGGCGTTCCTGGTGCAGCGGCGCCTGTTTTCGCCGATGCCATTCGCAGGCTTGCGCGTATTCGCGGCGGCCGCGAGGCCATCGAGCAGGTTCGCGCGCTGGCGTCTCCGCTTGGGTGCGCGCAGAGGCTCGACGATTTCGAGGCCACCTACGACTTGCTGGTCAAGGAGGGTCTGGCCAGCAACATCCTCATCGATTTCTCGGTCATGAGCTCGTTCGATTACTACACGGGCGTCGTATTCGAGGCGTTTTCGCCCAGCTTGGGCATACCTTTGGGAAGCGGTGGCCGTTATGACAACATGTTGGGGAACTTCGGCTGCAGCCGTCCCGCCGCCGGCTTCGCGTTCTATTTGGATGAAGCTATGCAGGCGGCAAGCGTGGCGGCCGACTCTCCTGATCAGCGCCCGCTTCGCATTGCGGTTCCCAAAGGTTCGCTCAATCCCGATGCCATCGACGTGCTGGCGCAGGCCGGTCTTGACGTCACGGGTTTGGACGACCCGGGCAGGCAGCTGATCATCAAGAACCCGGGTGTCGAGTACATCATCGTGCGTCCTTCCGATGCGCCGGTCTTCGTCGAGATGGGCGCTGCCGATTGCGGCATCTGCGGCGAGGACTCGCTCATCGAAACCGGCGCTGACGTCGTCGAGCTTACCGACCTTTGTTTCGGTGGATGTCGTTTCATTGTCGCTCAGCGCGAGGGCGCTGCGGAAGCGGTCGAGGAACGCTACCGCAAGCTTGGCAGCCTGCGCGTCACCACGAAATACCCGCGCATCACTCAGGCATTCTTCGGCCGAAAAGGCACGCAGGTCGAAATCGTCAAGCTTAACGGCAACATCGAGCTTGGCCCGCTGACGGGCATGTCCGACTGCATCGTCGACATCACGGCCACGGGGCGCACGCTGCGCGAGAACAATCTGGTCATTGTTGACGAGGTCATGTCCTCAACCGCGCGCTTCTTCGCCAATGTCTGCAGTTTTCGAACGGACGACCGCGTGAGAGGATTGGCTGAGGAGCTTGGCCGTCAAGTTGCCGGTCGGGAATTGAAGGTCACCGCGGGCGGTTCGGTTTCGAGCTGATCGCCGGCATTTCGATAAACGATTAACCAACAGCACGTCGATAAAGGGAAGAGGTAATTCGAATGCGTCGAGTTGTTCTGAATAAAGAAGAGGTTTTCTCCAATAAGCACCTGCAGCGCAAGAGCGCGTTCAACGCGAAGGCGCTGACCGCTGCAACCGCTATCGTCGAGGACGTGCGCGAGCGCGGCGACGAGGCTGTTCGCGAGTACACGTCGAAGTTCGACGGCGTCGATCTTGAGCGTTTCCGCGTTTCTCAGGAAGAGATCGATCAGGCTGTGGCCAAGTGCCCAAAGGAGTTGTCTCAGGCTCTTGAACATGCTGCCGCGCAGATTCGCGAGTTCCATGAGCGTCAGCTTCAACAGAGCTGGATCGAGACGCGCTCGAACGGCGCGATCGTTGGCGCTTTGGTTCGTCCGATCGACTCCGTGGGCATTTACGTTCCCGGCGGTCGCGCGCTGTATCCCTCCACGCTGCTGATGAACGCCATTCCCGCTTCGGTTGCGGGCGTGTCGCGCATCGCCGTGGTGAATCCGCCTACCAAGGACGGTTCGCTCGATCCTGCCGTACTTAAGGCTGCCGAGCTATCCGGCGTCACCGAGATCTACCGCGTGGGCGGCGCTCAGGCGGTGGCCGCGCTTGCGTACGGCACCGAGCAGATCTCCGCGGTCGACAAGATCACGGGTCCGGGCAACGCGTTCGTGGCCGCTGCGAAGAAGCTTGTTTCGGGTGACGTGGGAATCGACATGATCGCCGGTCCTTCCGAGGTATGTGTCGTTGCTGACGAAACTGCCGACCCTGCGCTGGTTGCTATCGACCTTATGGCCCAGGCCGAGCACGACCCGCTGGCAAGCTGCTACTTGGTCACGTTCTCGGCTGAGTACGCCGATGCCGTGGAGGCCGCGGTTGCCCAGCACATGAAGGAATCCACGCGCGCCGACATCACCACCGCGTCGCTTGACAACGAAGGCCTGGTCGTTGTGTGCAACGACCGCGCGCAGGCACTCCAGGCCGTGAACGTCATCGCTCCCGAGCACCTTGAGCTGCACATCAAGAACCCGCAGGAGGCGCTGGGTAAGATCCGTCACGCCGGTGCCATCTTCATGGGCGAGTGGACTCCCGAGGCTGTTGGCGATTACGTCGCAGGCCCGAATCACACGCTTCCCACCGGCGGCACGGCCCGCTTCTCAAGCCCGCTTTCGGTTGATGAGTTCATCAAGAAGTCCAGCGTCATCCAGTATTCGCCTGAGGCGCTTTCGCAGGACGGCAAGGCGGTTGTCGCCATCGCTCAGCGCGAGGGTCTTTGGGCGCATGCGCACAGTGTCGAGCTCAGATTGGCAGCGATCGCGAGTTCTAGCGAAGCGTAAACGAGCGAGTCGCGTCGCCCCTTGTTAAAAAAAGATAATCGCAATATAGGAAGAGAAAAATGCCTAAGCACCCGATACGTGCATCGGCGCCGAATTTGGCCGGCGTGGTGCCGTACGACCCGAAATACATCCCCGCCGAGGTCATGATCTCGGCGAACGAGAATCCTGACGATGTTGATCAGGAAGTCCGTCGCGAGATTGAGCATGAGATCCGCAAGGTTCACCTCAACCGTTATCCCGATCCGCTGGCGAACGGCCTGCGAGACCTCATCGCCGAGGCGAACGGCCTTGACCGCGACAACGTCATCGTGGGCAATGGCGGCGACGAGTTGCTGTTCAACATCGCTTTGGCGTACGGCGGTCCGGGGCGCACCATGCTGAACATTCCGCCCACGTTTTCGGTGTACGCGTACAACGCCATGCTCACGCGCACCAACGTGGTCGACATCCCGCGTTTGCCTGATTTCAGCATCGATGAGGATGCCGTCGTTCAGCGCGTGGCGAAAGGTGACATCGATTACCTGATCATCACCAGCCCCAACAATCCGACGGGCGACCTTGCCAGTGAAGAGTTCGTGCGTCGCGTTCTTGACGCAAGCGACACGCTGGTCATGGTTGACGAGGCTTATTTCGAATTCTCGCGTCGTACCGTGCGCCCGCTTCTGAACGAGTACGATAACCTGGTGGTACTGCGTACGTTCTCGAAGGCGTTCAGCTTGGCGGGTGCGCGCCTTGGCTATCTTTTGGGCAGCGAGGGCGTTATCAACGAGTTCAAGAAGGTGCGTCAGCCTTATTCGGTCGATGCCGTGTCTCAGGCCATTGGCCAGGTTGTTTACAAGAACCGCGCGCGATTCGAGAAAAGCGTCGATCACATCATCGAGGAACGTGGAAAGCTCGTTGAGGGGATTTCCGCCATCGGCGGCATTGAGGTTTGGCCGTCCGATTCGAACTACGTGCTCGTTCGTTTGACGGATGCCGGCGAGGTTTGGCAGAAGTTGTTGGATGCGGGGGTTCTTGTTCGCGACTTCTCGAAGTCGCAGTATCTGGAGAATTGCCTGCGAATCTCTGTTGGGTCGCCGGAAGAAAACGGCAAGTTTTTGTTGGAGCTCGGTCGGATTGTGAAAGGAAGCTGATATGGCAACGGTGGAGGAGCAGGGTTCGCGCACGGCGCAGATCGCCCGCAAAACCAAGGAAACCGACATCACGCTTTCGCTTGATCTTGACGGCGCGGGCGCGTCTTCCATCGAGACGGGCATCGGCTTCTTCGATCACATGCTGACGGCGTTCTCGCGCCATGGCTTGTTCGATATGAATCTGGTTGCAAAGGGCGACCTCGAGGTGGACGGCCACCACACGGTTGAGGACTGCGGAATCGTTTTGGGTCAGGCATTCGCTTCGGCGTTGGGCGACAAGCGCGGCATCCGTCGCTTCGGCGACATCGCCCTTCCCATGGACGAGGCCCTGATCCTTGCCGCTGTCGACATTTCGGGGCGCGGCGCGCTGTATATGGATGCGCCGCTTCCGCCCGTCATGGTTGGCTCGTTCGACGCCCAGCTTGCCAAGGAGTTCTTCATCGCCTTCGCAACCAACGCCGGCGTCACGCTGCACATTCGCCAGTTGGCGGGCGAGAACGTCCATCACATCATTGAGGGCATGTTCAAGGCCGTGGCGCGTGCGATGCGCATGGCTTGCGAGCACGACGCCCGCATGGGCGATGCGCTTCCCTCCACGAAGGGCGCGCTGTAGGGTTTGGCGCCAAGGGCGCTGGTTTAGGAGAAGCCGATGATCGCTGTCGTTGATTATCAAAAGGGCAATTTACTGTCTGTTGAGCGCGGGCTTGTTGCGGTGGGCGCTGATGCGCGCATCACGTCCGATGCGGCCGAGATCGCGCGTGCGGATGCCATTGTGCTGCCGGGTGTGGGCGCGTTTGCCGATGCCGTCGCCACCATGAATGAGCTTGGCCAGATGGACGCCATCGCCGATCGCGTTCGCGCGGGCGTGCCGTTTTTAGGCATCTGTTTGGGGATGCAGCTTATGTTCGAGTTCGGCGTGGAAGGTGCTTCTGCGGCTTTTCCTGCTCGTGGCCTGGGACTTCTGCCGGGGACGGTCGATCTTATCCCGAAAACCGATGCACGCGGCCGTTCGTTCAAGGTACCGCATGTGGGTTGGAATACGATCGAGCTCACTGGTCGCGGTCAGAAATCCGAGCTGTTCGATGGCATTGAGTCGGGCGAGTATTTCTATTTCACGCATAGTTACGTCGTTCCATCGGGTGAAGCCGATCTTGCGCATACGGCGCATAGCATCGCGTTTCCCAGCGCGGCGTCGTTCGGTGATCGCGCATTCGGTGTTCAGTTTCATCCCGAGAAAAGCTCGGATGCGGGCATGCGCCTCTTGCGCAACTTCGCCAACCTGGCGAAGAGCTAAAGAAATACCCAAGCCCTGTTAAGTTTGAACCGCCTCATTCGCTTAGAAAAGAGTTCGCGATAGCGGTTATTGATAAATAATTTGCTTTGAATAAGGTGCAAGGTCGGGTTTAGGAGGGGCGCAGTTCGCCTACGCAGCCAGGCGGTGATGCAAGTCGACCGCGCGTAAGAGCGAGTACAGCGAACGAAGCCCCTCCTCAAGCCGACCCTCAATAACAAACCGAAACGAAAGGCGTTTCATGTACCTGCTTCCTGCAATCGATATCCTTGGCGGCAAGGCGGTTCGCCTCGCCAAGGGCGACTACAACCTGGTTACGGTTTACAACGACGACCCCGTCGCGCAGGCTCGTCTGTTCGAGGAACAGGGCGCTTCTTGGATTCACGTGGTCGACCTTGACGGCGCTCGAACGGGAAACCCGCTCAATATAGCCGTGGTTGAGCGCATTGTGCGTGAGACGTCGCTTTCGGTTGAAATCGGCGGTGGCATCCGCTCGCTCGAGACGCTCAAGCGCCTTGCAGATGTGGGCGCGGCTCGCATGGTTTTGGGCACCGCTTTGGTGAATGACCCCGACCTTGCGCGTGCTGCTGTCGAGGCCGTCGGCGGCGACAGGCTAACCGCCGGCATCGATGCGAAGGGCGGCGAGGTTGCGGTGTCGGGCTGGATCGAGGGTTCCGGCGTTGCGGCAACCTATCTGGCCAGGGTCATGGGCGAGGCGGGTTTCCGCCATGTGGTTTACACCGACATCGCGCGTGACGGCATGCAAACCGGTATCGATCCGGCGGCGTACGTCGCCATGGCACAGGCGTTCGGGCACCCCGTCATCGCTAGTGGCGGCGTGGCAAGCGTGGCCGATATCGAACGTTTGGCGCCCGTGGCGGAAAGCATCGAGGGCGTCATCACGGGACGCGCGGTATATGAAGGCACGTTGAGCGTTGCCGATGGAGTCGCTGCCTGCAAGGCGGCAAGCGAAGGACAGGTGATGGGTGCATGCTAGCCAAACGAGTCATTACCTGCATGGACGTGAAGGACGGTCGTGTGGTTAAGGGCGTCAACTTCGTGAACCTGCGCGATGCGGGCGATCCCATTGAGCTTGCCCAGCGTTACGACCAGCAAAAGGCTGACGAGGTGGTGTTCTTGGACATCACCGCTACCAGCGACGATCGTTCGACGACGGTTGATCTTGCCAGCCGCGCTTCTGCCGAATTGCGCTTGCCGTATTGCGTGGGTGGCGGTTTCAGAAGCGTCGCCGACATCCGCAAGATGATCGCGGCGGGAGCCGACAAGGTTTCCGTCAATTCGGCTGCGGTTGCGAACCCCGCGCTGATCACCGAGGCGGCAGCCGCGTTCGGCACGCAGGCCGTGGTGTGCGCCATCGATGCCAAGCGCCGTGCCGACAACCCTAATAAATGGGAAGTGTACGTGCATGGCGGTCGCAAGGCCACGGACATCGACGTTGTCGAGTGGGCTCGCGAGGCAGCGCGTCGCGGAGCGGGCGAGATTCTTCTGACCAGCATGGATCGCGATGGCAGCCGTGAGGGCTTCGATTGCGCGCTCACCCGTGCGGTTGCGCGCGCCGTCGATATCCCGGTTATCGCCAGCGGCGGCGTCGGCAGGCTCGAGCACTTCGCCGAGGGCATCATCGAGGGCGAGGCCGACGCGGTTCTTGCGGCTAGCGTCTTCCATTTCGGTGAATTCACTATCCGCCAGGTTAAGGAATACCTGCGTTCGCAGGGCGTTCCGGTTAGGTTGTAGAAATGGATCAGGAATCGACGGCAACTGCAGTGCAACTCCCCGAGCTGAAGTTCGACGAACGCGGCCTTATCCCTTGCATCGTTCAGGACGTTGACACGCGTGAGGTGCTGATGATGGCTTGGATGAACGCCGAAAGCCTTCGTCTTACGCTTGAGATCGGCGAGACCGTTTTCTGGAGCCGCAGCCGCAAGGAAATCTGGAATAAGGGTCTCACCAGCGGAAACACGCAAAAACTTGTCGAGTTGCGCTACGACTGCGACGCCGACACGCTGTTGGCTTTGGTTCGTCCGAAAGGCCCCGCGTGCCATACGGGCGCGGTTTCGTGCTTCTTTCGCACTGTTTAGGTAATCGAGACAAAGACCGTTTGCGCGCTTGCCGTTTGGCGGACGCGCTTTTTTCGGTCCGACTCCGTTTTCGGTGCGTCGCTTGATCGGCGTTCGCCAGGGCGTTGCGCAACTTCATTCGACTTGATGCGGACCTTCTGTGGCTCGAACTTTCTTGCGAATTCCACTGAAATCTGATGATATCGGCGCACTTTGCGATGCCCGTTTTCCTTGCTCTTGCGCTGGCTGGCGCGTTGTTTTACTATTCAGGCATCTTAAATCCCTCTTACAACAACATGCGCGTCCGCTATTTCGATACGCGTTCGATCGCATTGAGGCGTTGGCGGGGAAATCACCTGAAAATCTTGTATCACCTGCGGTCATTTCGGCCGCATGGGACATTCCACCAGGTACATCGCCATCATTGATGGCTTGTTGCGGTAGCTTCAATCCTAGAGGAGGACAAAGTGAAGTTTTTTCTGGACACCGCTGATCTGAACGAAATCGAAGAGGCAGCAAGCTGGGGCGCTCTGGCTGGCGTTACCACCAACCCGTCGCTGTATGCCCGCATCGGCGGCAAGCTCGACGATTTCCATGCTCACATGAAGAAGATCTGCGAGATCGTCGGCCCCGATTGCCCCGTTTCCGCCGAGACCGTTGCCATGACGCGTGACGAGATCGTTCGCGACGGTCGTGAACTGGCCGCTCTTGCTCCGAACATCGTCGTGAAAGTCCCCACCATGGTCGAGGGCCTTGCCGCTACGCGCACCCTTGCCAACGAGGGCATCCGCGTGAACATGACGCTGTGCTTCAGCGTGCCGCAGGCTCTTCTGGCTGCCCGCGCCGGCGCTCGTTACATCAGCCCCTTCATCGGCCGTTTCGACGACATCTCCGAGGATGGCCTGGAGCAGGTCGCCAACATCGTCACCGCCATCAACAACTACGACTTCACGCCGAACACCGTTAACGGCGAGCAGGTCGAGATCATCGCTGCTTCCATCCGCAGCGCCAACCACGTCACTCAGACCGCCCTCATGGGCGCCGACATCGCCACCGTTCCCTTCGGCGTTCTGAAGAAGATGGTTCAGCATCCGCTTACCGACCGCGGCCTCGATTCCTTCATGAAGGACTGGGAGAAAGTACTTAACGCATGAGTGAAGAAGCTCAGCACGTCGAGCAAGTAGAAGTCGAGAAGAAACCAAGGCGCACTACCGCGCGCAAGCCCAAGGCCGAGGCCGCCGAACCTGCTGTGCAGGCAGAGGCGGCCACGCCGGCTAAGC
This sequence comes from uncultured Coriobacteriaceae bacterium, assembly GCA_900552365.1. Lineage (GTDB taxonomy): Bacteria > Actinomycetota > Coriobacteriia > Coriobacteriales > Eggerthellaceae > UMGS1502. The sequence goes on along the minus strand of URZP01000006.1, from coordinate 30,625 downwards.
CCGCTGCGAAGTCGGCAGCAACTAAGCCTGCTGCCGTTAAAGCCGCAGAAGCGAAATCCGATGCGCAGCCAGCGCCCGAAACCAAGGCTCAAAACGAAGAGGCTCCGAAGCCCCGTCGCGGCCGCAAGCCTAAGGCAGCTCAGGAAGAGCAGCCTGCTCAGGCTGAAGCTGCGCCTAAGCCGCGCACTCGTTCCACTCGGGCAGCCAAGCCGAAGGAAGAGCCCGTTCATGCTTTGACCGAGGCCGAGGCTGCAGCCCTGATCGCTGCAGGCCCTGCTGCCGCAGCGCGTCAGTCGGCCGAGGCTGCCTCGAAGACCGAGGCTCCCGCGAAAGCCGCAGCTCCGAAGCGCAAGCCCGCTTCCAAAAAAGACGCTTCCGAGAATGCCGAAGCCACTGAGAAGGTTGAGTCTGCACCTTCCAAGCCCGCTCCCCAGACCACCGAGGTCGATCCCACCGCTCCGTATCCCAAACGTCGTCGCGTTGCGCGCACTCAAGAAGCTGCCGACGGTTCCGTCGCAACTGACAGTGCCGAGACCCCGCGTCGCAGGCCTCGCCGTTCAGTGAAGGCCGAAGGCGGAGCAGTCGCATTCGCTGCCGAAGATGCCGCGCAGGCTGTTGTCAATCCCGCCCCCGAGGGCAAAGCAGAGCAGGAGAAAACTTCCGCCGACGTTCGTCCCGGTCGTTCGGTTCGCGGCGAGCGCAAGACCTCGCGTTCTGCCTCCGACGAACAGCAGTCTTCCTTGCAGGCGTCTGCTCAGGGCGATTCTCAGAGCGAAGGCCAGGGTACAGCTTCGGGCAATGGCAAGAACAAGGCCGGCGCCAAGAGGCAAGGCAACCGCAACAGCGATCGCGGCAACGGCAACCGCAACGACCGGAACAACGGCAACCGTAACGATCACAATGCGCGCAACCACAACGGCCGCAACAAACGCGATCGCAATCGCGAGGTCGAGCCCAGCGTCACCCGTGAGGGCCTGGCCGAGCTAAAGGTCGCCGATCTTCGCGCGAAGGCCGCCGAGCTCAAGCTTGACGTCACCGGGCTGAAGAAGGCCGAGTTGGTTGAGGCCGTGTACAACGCAGCCGTCAAGGCTGAGGGCTTCCTTGAGGTGTCGGGCATTCTCGACATCCTTGCCGACGGTTACGGTTTCGTGCGCACGCAGGGCTATCTGCCCAGCGAGAACGACTGCTATGTCGGTCTTTCGCTGGTCAAGCGCAACGGCCTGCGCAAGGGCGATCTTGTCGTGGCGCAAACCAGGCCCGTCCGACCGAACGAGAAGTATCGCGCCATCCATAAGATCATCTCCGTGAACGGCACCCCGGTTGAAGAGCTTGGCCGTCGCGTGCGTTTCGCCGATCTCACGCCTGTTTACCCGCAGGAGCGTCTGCGCATGGAGCATGGCAAGAACACCATCACCTCGCGCGTGATCGATTTGGTTGCCCCCATCGGTAAGGGTCAGCGTGGCCTTATCGTCTCGCCTCCGAAGGCGGGCAAGACCACCATCTTGAAGGACATCGCGGCTTCCATCAGCGCTAACAATCCTGAGGTGCACCTGATGTGCCTGCTCATCGACGAGCGACCCGAGGAAGTTACCGATATGGAGCGCTCCATCAAGGGCGAAGTGGTGTCGTCTACGTTCGACATGCCGGCTGACAACCACATCGCGTGCGCTGAGATGGTCATCGAACGTGCGAAGCGCTTGGTCGAGAACGGCCAGGACGTCGTCATCCTGCTGGACTCCATCACGCGTCTGGCTCGTGCCTACAATCTGGCGCAGCCCGCCAGTGGCCGTGTTCTTTCCGGTGGCGTCGATTCCACGGCGCTGTATCCGCCGAAGAAGTTCCTGGGTGCCGCGCGCAACATCGAGAACGGCGGCTCGCTTACCATTTTGGCTTCGGCTCTTATCGACACCGGATCCAAGATGGACGAAGTCATCTTCGAGGAGTTCAAGGGCACGGGCAATATGGAGCTCAAGCTCGACCGCAGCCTTGCCGACAGGCGCATCTTCCCGGCAATCGATGCCGTCGCCAGCGGCACGCGCAAGGAAGAGCTGCTCATGGACGCACAGGTCGCGCCGTTGATCTGGGCTGTTCGCCGCATTCTTGCCAATATGAACAACACCGAGCGCGCAACCGACACGCTGATCAAGTCCATCAAGCAGACCGAGAACAACGAGGAATTCCTTCTGCGCATGGCGCGCAAAGCGCACCAGGGCACCAAGGTCGATTCTCTCGAGCTGTAACCTTTGAAGGTTAGGATGAACGATGACCGAGGATGAAAACAACCTGAACCCTCAGGCCGCGTCGCCGACGCCTGCGCCGCAGCAAACCCAGCCAAGCCCCGTTCCCCCTGCGCCGCAGGCGGGGCAGGGCAGTCCCGTTCCGCCGAGCGGCTACACGCCCTTGCAGGCTCAGCCGCAGACTTCGGGCTTTAACGGCGCAGCGCAATCGCAGGCTCAGGCTCAGGTGGCGCCGAACGCCTACGCGCCGTACGCGACGCCGCCGCAGCCTGCTTCTGCACCGGCTCCCGAAAAGAAGAAGTCGCGCGGTTGGATCGTCGCCATCGTAGTGGTTGTCGCCCTGCTTATCGTGCTGCTTGTGTCCATCACGTCGTGCACCAGCATGGTGAAGTCGATTGTGGGCCCATCCTCCTCGGGCATTGAAATCGCGAACGACGGCAACAGCGTTGCGGTTATCGACGTAGACGGAACCATCCAGTACGACGGCACTTCAAACAGCCCCGAGGGATTCAAGCAGCTGCTTGATGAGGCAGCCGATGACGACAACACCATCGCCGTCGTCCTGCGCGTCAACTCGGGCGGCGGCACGGCCACCGCAGGCGAGGAAATGGCCACGTATCTGAAGGAGTTTCGCGAGGATACGGGTAAGCCGGTTGTGGTGTCCAGTGCGTCGCTTAACGCCAGCGCGGCCTACATGATCTCGTCCCAGGCTGACACCATTTTCGTGGCAAGGACCACCGAGATCGGCGCGATCGGCACGGCCATGCAGAGCACCGACTTCTCGGGCTTGCTTGAGAAGCTGGGAATCAGCGTGGACAACATCACGTCATCCGAAAGCAAGGATTCTAGCTACGGCACGCGTCCCCTCACCGAAGAGGAGCGCGCGTACTATCAGAACATGGTCGATGAGATCAACGAGGTGTTCATCGAGATCGTGGCCGATGGCCGCGGCAAGTCCGTCTCGTGGGCTCGTTCTATGGCAACGGGCATGGTCTTCACCGGCCAGACGGCTGTGAAGAACGGCATCGCCGACGAGATCGGAACGCTTGAGGATGCATGCGCATATGCGGCCAAGCTTGCGGGCGCGCGATCCTACAGTACGTACGATCTGCATCTTTCCGGCCTCTACGACCTTTCAAGCCTCTCGAGCCTTTTGGGAGAGAACGAATCAGACAGCGATTTGGCATTGCTTTTGAAGGAGCGATCCGAACATGCAGTTCAATAACAACGACGAAACCTATCTGCGCGATCAGCGTTTGACGTGGCCTGCTCGTGCGGTCGTCACGGCGGGCATGCCGTATGGCAACAAGCCGCTTCATTTTGGCCACATCGCCGGCGTTTTCGTGCCCGCCGACGCGTACGCGCGCTTCCTGCGCGACCGTATCGGTTCGGAAAACGTGCGCTTCATCAGCGGAACCGACTGCTTCGGCTCGCCCATCAACGAGGGCTACCGTAAGCTGGTCGAATCCGGTGAGTTCGAAGGCACCATCAACGATTACGTCGCTCGCAACCACGATGCCCAGAAGGCCACGCTCGACGCGTACGACATCAGCTTGTCCATCTACGAGGGCTCGGGTATCGGTCATGCGGGTGAGGTTCATCAGCGCGTGTCCAACGAGTTCATCACCCGTTTGCACGAGAACGGCTTCCTTCAGAAGCGCTCGACCCTTCAGTTCTACGACACGCAGGCTCAGACATTCTTGAATGGACGTCAGGTTCACGGCCATTGCCCGGTGCAAGGATGCAAGTCCGAGCACGCCTACGCCGACGAGTGCGACCTTGGTCATAGCTACGCCCCCGAGGAGCTTATCAAGCCCGAGTCGTCCCTTACCGGCACGGTTCCCGAGATGCGTCCGGTCGAGAACTGGTACTTCGACCTGCCCGCGTTCGCGGAGTACCTGCGCCAGTACGTGGCGGCTCTTCAGGAGGACGACAACGTTCGCGACATCGTCCCCCAGGTCATCAGCGAGTTCTTGGGTGCGCCTATCATCTACGTGAAGAACGACCTGCGCGACGACTACGAGGCGCTTGCAGCCGATCTTCCGGCTCATGAGCTGCACGAGGCCCCGAAGGGCAAACAGAGTTTCGAGCTTGAGTTCAAGTCCATCGACGAGCGCGATACGGCCCGCGACGTGCTTCGCAACCGCGGACTTCGTTTCCGCACCAGCAAGGCGCTGGTGCCGTTCCGCATCACCGGCAACATCGAGTGGGGCGTGAAAGCCCCGGTCATCGACGGGGTAGAGGGCCTTACCGTATGGTGCTGGCCCGAAAGCCTGTGGGCGCCCATCTCGTTCACTATCGCGGCGAACGATGCGCTTGGCCTGCCGGTCGACACGTGGAAAGATTTCTGGTGCAGCCCCGATGCGGCGGTTTACCAGTTCATCGGCCAGGACAACCTGTACTTCTACGGCGTGGTTCAGCCTGCTTTGTGGAAGGCCCTGCAGCCCGGTGAGATCTTCTCGCACGAGGCAACCGACCGTCCGCTTCGCCAGACCACGCTTGTTGCCAACCATCATGTGCTTCTTGGCAACAAGAAGGCGTCGTCCTCGGGTTCGGTCAAGCCGCCAACTGCTGACGAGCTGCTTGATTTCTACACCGTAGAACAGCTTCGCGCGCACTTCTTGGCGCTCGGCCTTGATCAGAAGTCGGTCGGCTTCAAGCCGAAGCCCTTCACGGCATCGCCCGAGGAGCGTGACGACCCGCGTGTTGCCGACCCTGCTTTGAAGGAAGGCGCGCTTTTGACCAACGTCTTCAACCGTTTGGCGCGAAGCGTTCTGTACGAAGCCAAGAACAATTTCGAGGGCAAGGTGCCGCTTGACGACCCCTCGGCCGAGGTTGTGGCGCTCGTGCATCGCACGCTGCGTTCGTACGACCAGCTTATGCAAAAAGCCGAGCTTCATTCCGTGATGTCGATCATGGACGAGTTCATCCGTGCAGCGAACAAGCATTGGGCCGACGGCATCAAGGCTGCCGAGAACAACGGCGACGAGGCGCTGCGCCGTCAGGTGCTTTCCGATTCCGCGTACCTGCTGTGGGCGGCCACCATGCTCATGCATCCCATCGTTCCCGCAGGCTGCGAGGAAATCTGCTCGTATCTGGACTTCCAGCCCGAAACGTTCTTCAGCTGGGACCATGATTTTCTGACGCTTGCCGAGCTGGCTGAACAGGGTGAGGACGATCATCCGGTGCGCGAGCTTCCGCCTCGTACCGACTTCTTCAAGAAACATCCATCCCAGTTCAAGAAGTAAACCGGTCGTAAAAAAGACCATGACGAGACTCTGAACAGGTCTTTTGAAAGATCAAGGCGCATGTCGGCTGTTTGTGCAGTTGCCATGCGCCTTCTTGATTAGGTAACGGTTTTGGTGTCCTGATCTTGGTGTGCTAGGCTAATCCCTGTCGTTTCATGACGAAATACCGCCAATGAAGGCAGTCGGAATGCTAACCGAACGAACTTTAAACGCACGCTTATCAAGCTCACGGCTGTCACTGCAGATGAATATGCAAACGGAGGATCTTATGCAAAAAGCTCTGCACGCTGACGTAAAGAACCGTCTTATCGTGGGTGTTTCCAGCGCAGCCCTTGCTGCGTCGTTGATCACCTTGGGAATGCCGGCCAACATCACTCCGGCTTATGCTGACTCCGCTGCCGAGCTCCAGGCGCAGGCCGATGCCGCGCTGCAGGAGCTCACTTCCATGCAGGATGTCGCAAACTCTTACTACAACGAATACATCCAGGCTCTTGCCGATTACGAGCAGGCCGCTCGTCTTCGCGACGAGGCCAAGGCTCAAATCGACGAGCTGAACGATCAGATCGCCGACATCCAGGATCGCCTGGGCGACCGTGCTCGTTCCATGTACCGTTCCGGTTCGTCCTCTTCGCTCGACCTTCTCCTGGGTGCCACCTCCTTCGAGGAGTTCACCACCAGCTGGGATCTTCTTGGTCGCATGAACGAGAACGACGCCGACCTTGTCCAGCAGGCCAAGGACCTTCGCGAGGAAGCCGCGAAGAAGCAGGAAGAGTACGACAAGCAGGCCGCTACCGCTCAAACCAAGGCTGACGAAGCCTCTCAGCTGTATGAGAAGGCCAATGAAACCATCCTTCAGATGCAGGCCTCTTACGACAGCTTGAGCGCCGATGCTCAGTCGGCTTACGCTGCCGAGTCCGCTTATGCACAGGCCGCTGCGGCGTATGGCGCAACCATCAACTCTGACGGCACCGTCTACGATTCCACCACGGGTCAAACCTACTCGTCCGTGTCGTCTTACACGGCTGCAACCGGCAATTCCATCGTTGACCGCGCTCGCGCCATGATCGGCTCCGCTTACGTTTGGGGCGGCACCGGCGGCTCTTGGGGCGGCTTCGACTGCTCCGGCTTGGTTAGCTATGCCATCACCGGTCAGACAGGCAACCGTTTGGGCAACACGTACACCTTCATGGGCTACAACCAGGCGAGCACCGCTCAGCCCGGCGACTTGGTCGTCAACGGCGGTCACGTTGCCATCGTTTCCGGCGTAGACGCCAACGGCAAGGTCACCAGCATCATTCACGCTGTCAACCAGCAGCAGGGCGTTGCCGAAACCGGTATGAACGGTTACTTCTCCGAGGGCGATTACACCATCGTCCGCCCGAACTAACGGCGGCGCAATGGCTTCGCATATCGAAGCGTTCAGCGACGGCAGCTCGCGGGGCAACCCGGGTCCTGGCGGCTACGGTTCTATCCTGCGATTCGTCGACTCGAAGGGCGTTGTTCACGAGCGCGAGTTCTCGTGCGGTTACAAGCGCACCACCAACAACCGCATGGAGCTGATGGGCGTCATCGTTGCGCTTGAGGCCCTGAACCGCCCTTGCGACATCACGTTCTACACCGATTCGCAGTACGTGGTGAAGGCCTTCAACGAGAACTGGATCGCCGGATGGCTCAAGCGTGGCTGGGTTAACTCGCAGAAGAAACCCGTCAAGAACGTTGACCTCTGGAAGCGTCTTCTTGCCGCTAAGGAGCCTCACCGCGTTACATTCGAGTGGGTTCGCGGTCATAATGGCCACCCCGAAAACGAGCGTTGCGATGCCTTGGCAACCGCGGCTGCCGACAGCGGCAGGCTCATCGAAGACAAAGGGTTCACTGAGTAGGCGACTGCCGCTCGACTTGTTTTGAATGCGCCCGGCATCGGGCGCATTGTCGTATTCAGCGCGAATGAAAGGTGCCAACCATGGATGTGCGCTTTGTTGCCGTGGAAACCGCGGAGGATCAGGAAAAGCTCGCGAAACTTGCTGATGAGGTTTGGCATGAGTATTGGCCGCCTATCATCGGCAAGGCTCAAACCGACTACATGGTCGATAAGTTCCAAAGCGTCGATGCCATTTCGTTCGATATGGCCGAGCACGGCTATGAATACTGGTTCGTGGTGGACGAGAACGACAAGGTCGTCGGCTTCACTGGCGGCAGGGAAGAGCGGGAAACCAATCGCTACTTCATTTCGAAGATCTACCTTGTGGCGGGTGAGCGTGGGAAACATTATGCATCCAAGATCATCAGCTTCTACACCGACTTGTGCCACGAGCGCGGTTTCCGGGCCATGTATTTAAGCGTCAACAAGCACAATGAGCTTGGCTTAAGGGCCTATAAGGGTAAGGGTTTCACCATCATCGAATCCGTTGTGAACGACATCGGCGGCGGCTTCGTGATGGACGATTACATCATGCAGAAGGATGTCTAGCGGCTTGTCTCGATGGGACAGGTGGCGAACATGGTTGAAACGAAGAAGCGGCTCGATTGTTCGAGCCGCTTCTGCTGTTTACCTCTGCTGTGTGCTGCGAAGATAATGCGCTTGAAGGCGCGTGAGGCTGCGACGTTAGTTCAAGCCTGCAGCCTCGGCGATGATGGCCTTAAGCTCGGGGATGCCCGTGCCCTTCTCGGCCGAGGTGACAACCCAGGGGGTGCCTTCTCGAACGCCAAGCTGCTTGCGCAGGGCAGCGGCCTGCGCGTTGCACTTCGAACGCGAGAGTTTGTCGCCCTTCGTGAACACGATGGCGTAGGGCAGGTCGGATTCCTGCAGGAAGCTGACCATGTTCTCGTCAAGCTCACTGGCAGCGTGACGAATGTCGATGAGCGAGCAGACCAATGCGAAGTTGCGGTCCTGCGCGAAGTAGCCCTCGATCAGGCGCGACCAACGGTTGCGCTCGGACTTGGATACCTTTGCGTAGCCGTAGCCCGGCAGGTCGACGAAACGTGCGTCCTCCGATTTGTAGAAGTTGATGGTTGCCGTTTTGCCCGGGTTCTGCGAGACGCGGGCAAGTTGCTTGCGGTTGAACAGCTTGTTCAGCAGCGAAGACTTCCCGACGTTCGATCGACCGGCGAAGGCGATTTCGGGAAGGGTGGAGGGAACGATCTGCGCGACCGTGCCGAAAGACAGTTCGTATTCAACGTGTTGGAAGTCCATGTAAACCGTCCTGGTTCGTGTGATTTCGTGTCTTCCCATTTTACACGCTTGGTTTGACGTGGTCGCTCGATCGCAGCCGATGCCGGCGGTTGGCTACACGGTTTCACCATCACTGAAACAATTCGCGAAATCGTGACGATGGTGTGTAAAAATTCACCGTGGTAAACAAATAATGTATGACGCATCTAACATATGGATTCATCAAGGTATTTGACGAAGCAACTTAGCTAAAGGAAACAACAATCTATTACCAGCAGAAAGTCAACCATGGCTTACGCATTAAATTAACTAAAGCTTAAGGTAAGAAGCGAGTAATATGTTTGTATCGTCGATACCCTGATCGGTAGGAACGTCGTGATCTATGCCGCGACGTGATCGCATCGACACGCTATTGAGGAAAGGGAGCAACATGAAGAAGCAGACGAAGAACAACTGGCTGTTCACCGGCATCGGTTTCCTGGCTGGCACCGCGGGCATCGCCGCAATCACCAGCGAGACCGCCAAGAGGGGCTACGTGCACGCCATGGCTCAGGGCATGAAGTGCAAGAAGGGCTACCAGGACATGGTCGAGGCCGCCAAGGCCGAGTACGACGACATCGTCGCCCAGGCAACCTACATCAGCGTCTCCGAGGAAGAGGTCGAGGCCGCCAAGGCAGAGGCTGACGCCGAATAGTCGAAAGCGGGCGTGCGGGGCGGAAGGCCGTTAAGCACGCCCGCATTGTCTTTACCGTTGCTGCACGTGCGCCTTTTGGCGCGCTTTAAAAACGGAAGAAGTTCGTTTCCAATGAAATATTCGATTGAAAAAGAATACCCGGGCCATCTTCGAGTGAAGCTTCATGGCCCAGTGCCTCAGGAAGATCTGGGCGCACTCGAGGCTGTTCTGAAGAAGAGCCCCGCGATTGTCGATTTCCGCGTCTATCCTCGTGTCGGTTCGTTGACCTTGGAGTATTCGCCAGAAGCCGACGGCCGTAAGCGCGCGATGGCATATCTTTGCGCCATCGACAAAGAGATGATCGACGCATCGCGCGAGGGTCATTCGATTTCCACGCGTTCCATGACGCAGAACCTCCTGCTTGATCTTGCGACCGTGACGGGCGTCTATTTCATGCGGCGTCTGTTCTTGCCCGCTCCGATTTCATGGGCTTTGACCCTGTGGAGCTTCCGCACCTTCCTTGCCGATGCCCTGCGTTCTTTGGGCAAGGCCAGGCTCGACGTTCCCGTTCTTGACGCATCGGCTGTTGCCATGTCGCTTGTCCAGGGTGATAAGACCACTGCGGGCGAGACCATGTTCCTTTTGCATGTGGGCGAAACCCTTGAGGATTACACGCAGGCTCAGTCGGAAAGCGCTCTGATCGATGCCCTTATGGACCTTGCGGAGACCGCGCATAAGGTTGAGGGCGACATCGAGTGCGAGGTCAGGGCAAGCGACTTGGCGAAGGGCGACGTCATCGTCGTTCGCATGGGCATGCCCATACCCGTTGACGGCGAGGTCGTTTCCGGGAACGCCATGGTCAATCAGGCGTCCCTTACGGGCGAATCCGCGGCGGTCAATCGTTCAGTTGGCGACAGCGTTTTCGCGGGCACTTCGGTTGAGGCCGGCGAGATCCTCGTTCGCGTCAGCAGCGATCCCGGCGAAACTCGCTTGCGATCCATTGTGTCGCTGGTGAAGAACGCCGATCAGTACCGTTCGCCTCGTCAGGCGCATCGTGAGGAGCTTGCGAACCGCATCGTTCCGTGGAACTTCCTGCTGGCTGGAATCGTTGCTTTGACGACACGCGATATCGTGCGCACTTCTGCTGCGCTGATGGTTGACTACTCGTGTGGATTGAAGCTCACGGGGTCCATTGCCGTGCTTTCGGCCATGAGCCAGTCTGCGAAAGCCGGGTTCACGGTTAAGGGATCGAAGTACTTCGATGCGGTTGAGCAGGCCGATGCCATCGTCTTCGACAAGACCGGCACCCTAACCGAGGCGACGCCCCGGGTTTCGAAAGTTCTTTCGCTTGATGGCAGTTCCAAAGACGACATCTTGCGCTTTGCCGCGTGCCTCGAAGAGCATTTCCCGCATCCTGTTGCGCGCGCCGTGGTAAACGCCGCAGCCCAGGCAGGGTTGAACCACCGTGAGCGCCACGCCGAAGTGGAGTATGTCGTTGCCCATGGCATTGCCAGCTCGCTTGACGGAAAGCGTGTGGTGATCGGGTCTGAGCACTTCGTCGTCGAGGACGAGGGAGTCGTCATCACCGATGACCAGGCGGCTGTTATAAGGGATCAGGGCAACGGGATGTCGCCTTTGTACCTTGCGGTTGACGGGGCCTTGGTCGGTGTCATTTACATCGAAGATCCGATCAAACCTTCTGCGGCTAAGGCTGTGAAAGAGCTGCGCGCCCTTGGCTTCAAGCGCTTGGTCATGCTCACGGGCGATCACGACCATACCGCTGAGCGCATCGCGAAGGAAGCGGGGCTCGACGAGTACCGCGCCAACATGCTTCCCGAAGACAAGCATGCATTCGTCAAGCAACTGAAAGACGAGGGCTACAACGTCATGATGGTGGGCGACGGTGTGAACGACGCTCCGGCGCTTGCCCTTGCTGACGTTGGCATCGCCATGGGGCAGGGAACGGCGGTTGCCAAGGAAGTCGCCGACATCACGCTGACGGACGGTGATCTTGCATCGCTGGTCACGCTGCGCAGGCTTTCGGTTGAGCTTTCGCATCGATTGGACAGCACGTTCAGAACCGTTCTGGGCTTGAACTCGCTGTTCCTTGCATTGGGAATCGCCGGCGCGATCACCCCGCAGACGTCGTCGCTTGCGCATAATGCTTCGACGATCGCCTTGTCGGCGGCATCGGGCAGGGGCTTCAACGTGGGATAGCCAAGCGTGGGATAACCGAATTGTGGATATTAGGGCCTTGCTGGAATTAGGCGTTCTCAGCAGGGCCTCTTCGTATTAAACTAGACGGGTTTCTAATCACACATGCTTTGGCGACTCGATCCGCTAGTGGCCACTGGAAAAGGCTGCGGACTTCGGGGAAGACCTAAAGCAGAGGACTAACGAATGGAGAAATGAATATGGCGAAAGTCAGTATTCAGACCCTGCTCGACGCAGGCGCGCACTTCGGTCATCAGACCCGTCGTTGGAACCCCAAGATGAAGCCCTACATCTTCGGCAACCGTGGCGACATCTACATCCTCGACCTGAAGCAGACCCTTCTCGGTCTCGACCAGGCCTACACCTTTGTCTCCGAGCTCACCAAGAACGGCGGCACCATCCTCTTCGTCGGCACCAAGAAGCAGGCTCAGGAAGCCGTTGCTGACGCTGCCAACCGTTGCGGTATGCCTTACGTCAACGCTCGCTGGCTCGGCGGCATGCTCACCAACTTCACCACCATCCGCTCCCGCGTGAAGCGCATGGAAGAGCTCGAGGCTATGGACGCCGACGGCCGCATGGCTCTCCTCCCCAAGAAGGAGCAGATCCTGCTGCACAAGGAGCTCGCCAAGCTGCAGACCAACCTCAACGGCATCCGCAACATGGCTAAGACCCCCGACGCCATCTTCGTCATCGACACCAACCGTGAGGGCATCGCCATCAACGAGGCTGAGCGCCTGAACATCCCGGTTGTCGGCACCCTCGACACCAACTGCGATCCCGACGACGTTGATTACGGCATCCCCGCAAACGACGACGCCATCCGTTCGGTCAAGCTGCTTGCTGACTTCATCGCCGACGCCGCTATCTCCGGCATCGGTGCCCCGGTTACCGCCGAGGAAATGGCCGCTGAGGCCCCCGCAGCTGAAGCTGCTGCTGAGTAGTTCAAATAACTGCATGAGCCCGCCTTCGGGCGGGCTTTTCGAAGGAAAGGAACACGCATGGCTAACATCACCGCTGCCATGGTTAAGGAACTTCGCGAGATGACCGGCGCTGGCATGATGGAGTGCAAGAAGGCTCTGGCCGAGGTCGAAGGCGATATGGAGAAGGCCATCGACGTTCTGCGTACCCGTGGTCTTGCTGCTGCTGCCAAGAAGGCCGGTCGCGCTACCAACGAGGGCACCGTCGCTGCTCTGCTGTCCGAGGACGCTAAGTCCGGTGTCGTTCTCGAGCTCAACTGCGAGACCGACTTCGTTGGCATGAACGAGAAGTTCAAGGCTTACGCCGACCGCATGGCCAAGGTTGCTCTTGACAACAAGATCTCCGATGTCGATGCCCTTAAGGCTGCTGCCGATGCTGACGGCGAGACTGTCGAGGCTATCCTCACCGACTGCGTCCATGTTATGGGCGAGAACACCACCCTCAAGCGCGTCCAGGTCGTCGAGTCCGGCGCTGTTGCTTCTTACATCCACATGGGTGGCAAAATCGGCGTTCTGGTTGAGTTCGAGGTTGAGGGCATCGATCCCGCTACCGACGAGTTCCAGACTTATGGCCGCGATGTCGCTATGCAGGTTGCCGCTATCCCCGCCGTTGCCGCTAACCGCGAGCAGGTTCCTGCCGAGGTCATCGAGCACGAGATGAGCATCTACAAGGCTCAGGCCGCTGAGTCCGGCAAGCCCGAGGCCATTCAGGAGAAGATCGCCACTGGCCGTCTGGAGAAGTTCTACAAGGAGAACTGCCTCACCGAGCAGGAGTTCGTCAAGAATTCCGACCAGACCATCCAGCAGTACACCGATGCCACCGCCAAGCAGCTCGGCGGCACCATCAAGGTTGTCAACTTCGTGCGTTTCGCTCTGGGTGAGTAATTGCCCGCGGGCGCGAGTTCCTCGGAACGAGCGAGCCGCGCAGGCCAAGGCTTAAAGCCCGCGGCAGCCGAGCGCGCTTCGTCGCCGAAGGAGCTTACGTGAAAGCTCCTGATAGCGACAAAGTCTTTCGAAGCGCAGCGACAGCTGCAAAAGCTTGCGGAGTTCCTCGGAACGAGCGAGCCGCGTAGGCCAGGGGGAATTTTTCCCTTGCGAATCTATCGCGTAAACAGGAAGCCCGTCGGGTCAAACCGGCGGGCTTCTTCGTATAATGGAAGCATTGAAACGTACTGCAAACGACAACACTGCTGGGGTGGTTTCGATGTCTGAAGAGATCATCGTAGTTCGGGGTAATAACGCATTTTCCGGCGAAGTCCACGTAGCCGGCGCGAAGAATTCCGCACTTAAATTGCTTGCTGCATCGCTTCTGGGCTGCGGCGAAAGCATTATTCATAATGTTCCGCACATTTCGGACATTCAGGTTATGTCCGATGTTCTTTCCTGCTTGGGCGCTAAGATCCAGCGCGAGGGGCATACCGTTCGCATCGACACTTCGGGCGTCGACAAGCAGGAGGCTCCGTACGAGCTTGTTTCCAAGATGCGCGCCAGCATTTCGGTTCTAGGCCCGCTTGTCGGTCGTTTCGGCCGCGCAGTCGTGGCTATGCCGGGCGGCTGCCAAATCGGCGCCCGCAAGATCGACATGCACCTTGCCGGCCTTCAGGCCCTTGGTGTCACCTTCAAAACCGAGCACGGCTCGCTTCACGCCGAAACGCCCAACGGCCTTCATGGCAACCAGGTTTCACTTGACTTCCCAAGTGTCGGTGCCACCGAGAACCTTATGATGGCCGCCGTCGTGGCACAGGGCAACACCGTCATCGAGAACGCTGCTCGCGAGCCTGAGATCGTCGATCTTGCCAATATGCTCAACGAAATGGGCGCCAAGGTCACCGGCGCCGGCACCTCCCTTATCGAGATCGAAGGCGTTGAGCTTTCGGCCATGCATCCGTGCGAGCACACCACGGTGGGTGACCGCATTGAAGCGGGCACGTTCCTTACAGGCGGCGCGCTTACCGGCGGTCCTGTTACCGTTCGCGGCGTCGATCCCGAGTATCTGCATATGGCCGTTATGAAGTTCCGCGCCATGGGCTGCACGGTCGAGACGGGCGATGATTGGCTGACCCTTTCGCGTGACCAGCCTTTGAAGCCGGTCGATATCCAGACGCTTCCGCACCCTGGTTTCCCCACCGACCTTCAGGCGCAGTTCATGCTTCTTGCATCTTTGGCCGAGGGTACTTCGGTCATCACCGAGAACATCTTCGAGAGCCGTTTCATGTTCGCCGCCGAGCTCAAACGTATGGGCGCCGACATCACCATCGATGGTCATCATGCCATCGTGCGCGGTGTCTCGCACCTTGAGGGCGCTCCCGTTTCCTCCACTGATCTGCGTGCCGGTGCCGCAATCGTTCTTGCGGGCGTGGTCGCCGACGGCGAGACCGATGTTCACAACATCGCGCATATCGACCGCGGTTACGAGGACTACGTGGGCAAGCTCTCCTCGCTTGGCGCCGATGTCCGTCGCGAGGTCAGGGACTAGCTTCATATGCCTCGAGATCAGCGTTACAGCAAGTATAGGGGCAACCAGCGCAGCTCCTCGCGCCCCAGCTCGCGTGCAGGCTCGCGGGGAAGCCATGCGGGCGGCCAGCGAAGCGGTCGGCCTGCCAGTTTCAACGCGAAGCAATCGCGCCGTACGTCGTGTCATGTAAGCGACAACATGGTGGGTACGCATGTGCGCCCTTCCGTTCAGGCGGGCGGCCGCAAGATGAATGCCTCCAGCGTGTCGTTTTCAAGCAGTCGCAAACGTAACCGCGCTGTTCGTGGCGAGGTTCAGGCACTTGTTCCCAACACCGGCTCGCGTGAAGGCAAACGCGCCTACAATCAACGCGTTAACCAGCGTCAATATGCCAAGCAGATTCAGCATCGCTCACGCATGCGCAGCATTGCTTTGCTTGCGGCAGGCGTTCTGCTGATCGTCGGCTTGGCTGTAGGCGCCGGCGTCTTCACATACAACAACACGGTGGGCGGCAACACCGGCCTTGGCAAGTCCGATGCGAAGTCGGCTCTTACTGTCACGAAGGACAACAAGCCGTTTTACACGTTGATCTCGGTCGAGCTGGGATCAACATCGGCAACGTTGGATAACAATGGCCCCGATGTCATTTTCCTTACGCGTGTAGATGCTTCTTCAAAGGCGGTCACATTCGTTCCGATTCCGGCAAACCTGCAGGTCACGTACGAAAGCGAGACCATGCAGCTGGCTGATGTGCAGCAGAAGGGCGACGCTGCGTTCATTAACGCCGTGAAAACCTTCGCCGACGTTGACATCGCGCATTATTTCAAGCTGGAAGAGGGCGATCTTGTCAAGCTGGTCGATCAGTTGGGTGGCGTTGACCTCAGCCTTTCGCAGGAAATCGACGACCCCAACGCGGGCGATATCTACATTCCCGCAGGCGATCAAACGCTGAACGGCCAGCAGGCCGTTGTGTTCCAGCGCGCAACCAATGTCAGCGGTGGTCTTGACGGGCAGCTGCAGAATCAGGTGAAGTTCGCGAGCGCCTTGCTCTCCAAGCTGTTCGACACCGGATCACTTTCGTTTGCAAACGTGCTTTCGGACATCGCGCCGTATTTCAAGACGGATATGTCTTCAAACGATATCATCTCCCTGGCTGGATCGCTTTCCGATATGAAGGTGTCGGATTTCACCACGGTTTCGGTTCCGGGTTACGAGAAAACGCAGTCAAGCATCGCATCTGGTTCGACGACGTATTTCATCCCGTCTACCAGCTCGTGGAAGACCATCATGTCCGACCTTGACGAAGGCAACACCGAGGCGGGCACGTCCACTATCGAGACGGTCGATCCCGCAAGCTTCACCATCGAAGTGCGAAACGGCGCCTCTATTACCGGTGCCGCAACAGCCACCACCGAGAAGCTGACCAAGCTTGGCTTCAAGGTTGAGAAGTCGGGCAACGCCGATCAGCAGATTTACGAGCAAACCTTGGTCATTTATGACAAGGACAACGGCCTTGAGCGCGCTCAGACGGTTATCAACGCCCTTGGCGTTGGCCGCGCCGTGAAGGGTCAAGGCTATTACGAATACGACACCGATGTGCTGGTTATCTTGGGCGGCGACTACAAGCCCAGCAAGTAGCGTCTTGATTGGGATTTGTATGCGCGCCCGTCCCTGGTGTGACGCTGTGATAAAATCCACCTGATCAAAAATGCGAACAGAAGGAGAGATCATCGTGGTAGATAAATACGATGTTGCAGCGGTTCTGGACCTTGTCCGTCCTAGCCTGCTTGCCGACGGCGGCGACGTCAGGCTCGTTGACGTGTCCGAAGACGGCATCGTCACGGTCGAGCTTACCGGTGCTTGCCGTGGGTGCCCGCTGTCCGAGCTCACGCTTGCCAACGGTATCGAGCGTGTTCTGCGCGAGCGCGTCCCCGGCGTTGTACGCGTCGTCCCCATGGTCGACGAGGACGCCGAGGAGTAATCTCGGTTTCGACAGAATCGAACCAAGCGCAAGGGCGGCCTTCGGGCCGCCCTTGTTCGTTTGCTGCATCTTCTTTTCCTTAAGTGCCCCTTGACCGATCCTTGGTCGATGGGCGGCCTTCGGGTTTCCGTTCGGTGATACCATGCTGCAAAACAAGGAGGAACCTATGGCGAAATGTTGGGAAACGCGTGGATGCGATGAAGAGTGGCAGGGTCGCTGCCCTCATAACCTGGGCGACGACTTGTGTCCGTCGGACTGCATCAACACCATTTGCGATCGATCGACGCATGTGGTTGCAACCGATTTCGAGCTGTTGCTCAATCCCGACCGCGATTACGATCGCGCACCGAAAGAGGTGTGTCGCTCGTGCGAGTTCTTCCTGAAGTACGGCCCCGATGTCAAAGATCGCAAAGAGACGGACAAGCTGTACGGTGGCGCTCGTTTTTTGTTCTAGCTTTTCTTGACGCGCACGGCGGGAGCCGTGCGCGCTGGTATCATCCTTGTGGACGTGAGTGGTTTTCAACAGCTGCTCAAGATGCGGTTCGCCTGGTTTCGGGCGCTTTTCCAAGGATGACGAATGCTGAATCAGATCTATCAAAGCCTTGACCCGGTTGCCATCTCTTTCGGGCCGGTATGCATCAGGTGGTATGCGCTTGCCTATTTGGCAGGCTTTCTTTTTGCGGGGATTCTCATTTGGCGCCTGTCGAAGCGCTGGCAGCTTAAATTTGACGAGGATTCGCTTTTGACCATCATCTTCTGCGTGATGGTCGGCGTTATCGTGGGCGCCCGCTTGGGGTATTGTCTCTTCTACGGAAACGGGTACTATTGGGCGCACCCGTTGGAGATCCTGATGCTCAATCAGGGTGGCATGAGCTTCCACGGCGGGCTGATCGGCGCGCTTCTTTCGGGCATCGCTGCAGCGAAAATGACCGGCATCCCGTATCTGACGCTGGCTGATATGGGCGTGGTTGCGGCTCCTATCGGCTTGTTCTTTGGTCGTTGTGCCAACTTCGTCAACGGCGAGCTATGGGGCGCGGTCACCGATGTTCCGTGGGGCGTCGTCTTCGGTGGCTCGGCGGGCATGCTGCCCCGTCATCCATCTCAGCTGTACGAAGCCTTGCTTGAGGGTGTGCTGCTGTTCATTGTGCTGTTCGCGTTGTCGCGCAAGAAGCTGCCGTTTCCGCGCGGCACGCACGTGGGCGTGTTCCTCATCCTGTACGGACTGTGCAGGTTCCTGATCGAGTTCGTCCGCCAGCCCGACATTCAGCTGGGCTACCTTTTGGGGACGAATTGGCTGACGATGGGGCAGGTGCTCTCGTTGCCTTTGATCGCTATCGGCATTGGCGTGCTTGTCTTTGCGCTAACGAAGAAGCTGCCGCAGCAAGGGCTGCCTGAATGAACAACCAAGCGAAACAACTCTGATAGTAAGCAGGGCCCGCCTCATTGAGGCGGGCCCTGAGCGTTCGCGGATGCTTTCGCGACCGGTTAGTGCTTCATGCCTTCGCGTGCTGAAACGACCCACGAAGAAGGCGCTCATCGGGATGACGACTGCTTCAACCAAAGAATAGGCGTTTGTCAGCCACTGCACCGTGGTGGCGTCTACCCCGGTGTCGCGCATGATGCGCAGTAATGCCGGAGACAGCAACGTTGCGTTGAGGATCACCAGGATTGCTCTGGAGAGCAAAACGGCAACCATGATCTTCTGATTCCTACCCAAACTCAAGAAACCTGATTGTAAGTCTTCGGACCCGCAGGTGTTGCTGGAAACGGATCGGTGTTATGTTACCTTACTGTAAACGTACCCAACTGAAAAATAAGCCACACATGAGGATAAATGAACTATACTAAAGAAGAAACAAGGGCCTTGCTTCAGCAAGGCGGAATGAGGCAGTGTTTTAGGAGGTAGATCGCATGGCTGAGGTCAAGCGTCACGATTGGGGACTTATCGTATCGGGTGTCCTTCTTGCAGTCCTTGCTTGTCTGATCACGGCATTCCCGGGTCTTACGATGGCGATGATAACCACTATTGTCGGCATTGGCTTCATCATCGCCGGCGTGTTCTCGATGGTGGGTTACACGCGTTTCGCGCGTTTTGCCCGTCCTTCAGGTTGGATGATTGCTTACGGCGTGCTCGATTTCATCTTGGGCATGATGTTCGTGCTGCAGCCGGTGCTTCTGGCCGATGTGATTTCGTGGATGGTTGGCTTCTTCGTGCTGGCGTTCGGCATTTTCGAGCTTGTTGCCGCAGTTAAGCTTCACGCAGTCGGTTTGGGCCTGTGGGGTTGGATGATCTTCTCGGGTATCGTCGATATCCTGTGCGGCGTGATCTTCTTCGTGTGGCCCGCGATGCTCGCCATCTTCCTCGCCGTGTTCGTGATCATGCGCGGTCTGTCGCTTATCGTGTACGGCTGGAAGGTTGATACGATCATTCTTTAGAATCCGCTTGCTCGAAAGCGTGAATCGTTTAGAAAATGCCCGTCAAGTCGCCGATAACGCGGATGAAGAAGACAGCCAAAACGGTGATCATAACGGGTTTCACGATCTTGGAGCCGCCCTTGTCGAACGACTTCGAGCCCAGGTAGTTGCCGGCGATGTTGAACGCGCCTGCAAGAAGACCCAAGGGGATCAGGGCGGTTCCGTTTACCAGGAACACGATGAGCGCCGAGGTGTTCGTGGTCATGTTGATTGCCTTCGTGGTGCCGTTCGCGCGCGTCAGGTTCATATGTGCGAACGCGGTTAGGGCGAGCAGCAGGAATGTGCCCGTGCCCGGTCCGTAGAAGCCGTCGTATACGCCCACCACAAGCGAGATCCCCATACCGATAAGGATCATCTTCTTCATAGGGGGCTCTTCTCCTTCGGCTTTGAAGGCTTTGTCGCGCATGACGTAGGCCGCGATCAGCGGCAGGATGACCAGCATGGCAACCTTCAAATAAAAGTCGCTGATCAGAAGGGTGAGCTGTGCGCCGGCGGTGCTTCCGATGAAGGCTGCGGGAATGCAAGGCAGGGCGATCTTCCAGGGGATGTAGCCGTTTTTGGCGAAACGGAATGTGGTCAGGCCCGTTCCCATGCAGGCGCTGAGCTTGTTGGTGGCGATGGCCGTGTGAGCCGGCAGGCCCGCGATCATGTAGGCTGGCAGCGAGATCAAGCCGCCACCGCCTGCGATGGCGTCGATAAAGCCCGCAATGAAGACGAGCGGCAGGATGATCAGGCATTGCATGGGGTCGAAAGGCATGGGCTGGCTCCGGTTGCGGGTTTCGGTTCTTACGCATGGTCTGGTGACTGCCCGAAGACGAGTGCCAGAGTTTGATTTGCGCAAGGGTGAATTCTACCGCGCCGTATGCGGCGCAGTGGGGCGATCGCTGCGATTCCATCGTTTGACGCTGGTATACTTCCGTTTCGAAAGCGAGGTGCGCCCATGCCCAGCGTGAACGACTTGGTCGATGTTGCAGAATCTTTAGATAAGCGCCGTATTGTTGTCTTGCAGGACAGCTGCGTGGCCGTGCGTAACAGAAACGCCCATTGCAGGGCGTGCGTCAAAGCCTGTCCGAATAACGCGATATCGGTCGATCGAAACAAAATCAAATTGGCCACGACTCGCTGCGTCGATTGCGGGCTGTGCGTGGCGGCGTGCCCAACCGAAGCGATCCGTGCCATCGAGCCCACAGCTTCGCAGTTTGCCCAGCAGCTTTTAGCAGCGTGTGAAGCGAACGATGGCCTTGCCGCAGTGGCCTGCGCGCGCATGGCTGCGCGTCAGGTTGCCGACCCTGGCAGGTTCGCTGAAGTTCCCTGCTTCGGGCGTTTGGCGGCGGTTGACCTGCTTTCTCCGATTGCCGATGGTGCCACGGGGGTGCTGTTGATCGACGGTGGTTGCTCGTCGTGCAAATACGGGTTCGTGAGCGAGACGGTCGATGCTGCGGTTGACTCCGCCAACCAGGTGCTTGCTGCGGGCGGGCTCGAGGCGCGCGTTCAGCGCGTAAGCGAGTTCCCCGAAGCGATGCTTGTTTCCGAAACCGAAGGCGTGTTCGGTTCGACAAGGCGAGGGTTCCTTGCCGACACGATGCGCTCGGCGCGCGACATCGCCGCAACGGCGGCGGATACGGCCATCAAGAAGGAATTCGGCATTGACGAGGGCGACAATATCGGTCGCCGTTTGCATGTTTCTGACGAAGGCACGCTGCCGAACATTCCCGTTCCCGGGCACGAATCTGCGCTGAATGCCTTGTACGCGATTATGGGGGAGGCAGATTTTCAGGGCGATGCGTCTGACGCGGGCGAAGGCGGTTCGGCGATAGTCGACCTGCCGTTCTTCGGCGCCGTTGACATCGACGTCAACAAATGCAACGCCTGCGGGATGTGCGCGGTGTTCTGCCCGTCTTCGGCGATAAAGCGCCCGCCTTCAAGCGACGAGTTCTCGACGCGATCAAAAGTGCTCGAGTTCAGCGCCAGTGATTGCGTGCAGTGCGGCTTGTGCCAAGACGTCTGCTGGAAGAAAAGCATCACGCTTCGCGCCCCCATTAGGGCCGACGAGCTGTTCTCGTTCGAGCCCCGTATCTTCCGCTTGAGGTAACGGGCGGCTTCATTCGCCGGCGTTCTGGGGCGCGCGTCATGCGGCTGCGCGTTTGCGGGTGCGCTTTGGTGCTGCGGGGCTGCGATTGCGTAAGAGCAGCCGTTCGCGGCTTCTGAGTGGCTATTGTTTCCATTTTCGCAACTTCGCTTGAGCTTGCGAGCCTGTATGTTATACTCGCAATCACTTTAGCACTCTAAAGTGATTTAGTGAATCGATAGAAGTTCGAGCACGGGTTGACCGCCGCGCAAGGCGCCGCCCGGCAAGAAGGAGACAACATGAAGAAGTTCAAGCTCTTGGCTGCAGTTGCAACCACGCTGGCCTTGGCTGCGTTTGCACTTGCCGGCTGCGGCTCGCAGGCTTCCTCAAGCGCATCCGCTAGCGCTCAGGGAAGCTCTTCTGCCAGCTCGTCTGCAACCAAAACCCTCATCGTCGGTTTCGACTCCGCTTACCCGCCGTACGGTTTCGTCGGCGACGACGGCAACTACACCGGCTTCGATCTTGACCTTGCCAAGGAAGTCGCCGACCGCAACGGTTGGGACTTCAAGGCCGATCCCATCGACTGGGACGCTAAGGACGCCCTGCTCAACGCCGGCAACATCAACTGCATTTGGAACGGCTTCACCATGGAAGGCCGCGAGGGCGACTACACCTTCTCCGAGCCGTACATGCTCAACGAGCAGGTTGTCGTGGTGAAGAAGGGCAGCAACATCGCTTCACTTGCCGACCTTTCCGGCAAAACCGTCATGACCCAGGTCGACTCCGCTGCTCTTTCCGTTCTTGAGGATCCCGAAGGCAAGGCCGAGCTTGCAGCCACCTTCGCCGGCGGCGCTGCCCAGACCATCGGCGACTACAACAACGCCTTCATGCAGCTTGATTCCGGCATGGTCGACGCCGTTGCATGCGACCTGTCTATCGCTCAGTACCAGATCGCTCAGACCGGCGACAAGTACATTCAGCTTGACGAGAGCCTTTCCAAGGAACACTACGCCGTTGGTTTCAAGAAGGGCGACACCGAGCTTGCCAACACCGTCACCGAGACCCTGAAGGCGATGTACGAGGACGGCGCCGTCCAGAAGCTCTGCGAGAAGTACGCCGACTACGGCTTGTCCTTCGACAACTGGATCTTGAAGTAGCACTCACTTGGTCGTTTGATCGACCAACATCGTGTAACGACACGCGCACCTCCTGCCGTAAGGCGGGAGGTGTTTGCGCGTGAAAGGGAAGTAACGAGGCATTTCGGAAAGCGTCAAGCCCGGCATATGTCTCCTGTGCGGGCTTCGTTTCCCAAAGCGTCATCGAAAAGGAAGGAACGACGTGGATTTATCGATTATGTTCGGCCTGCTTGGCCAGGGCCTCATCCTGACGGCGCAGATCTTCGTGATCACGCTGGTTGGCTCGCTGCCCTTGGGCGTGGTCATCGCGCTTTGCCGCATGAGCAAGTTCAAGCCGTTGTCGTGGCTTGCCAGCATCTACATTTCGTTCATGCGCGGCACGCCGCTCATGCTTCAGTTGATGGCTCTTATGTTCGGCCCGTACTACCTCTTCCATATGCAGCTTGGTACCGATTGGAAGTTCTGGGCATGCGGCATCGGCTTCATCCTTAATTATGCCGCGTATTTCGCCGAGATCTACCGCAGCGGCATTCAGTCCATTCCGCGCGGCCAGTACGAGGCTGCCGAGGTTCTTGGCTACACGCGTTCGCAAACGTTCTTCAAGATCGTGCTGCCCCAGGTTGCCAAGCGCATCCTTCCCGCAATGGGCAACGAGATCATCACGCTGGTCAAGGACACCTCGCTTGCGTTCGTCCTTGGTATCATGGAGATGTTCACCCAGGCTAAGGCCATCGCTGCCTCGCAGGTCAGTATGCTTCCGTACGTCATCGCCGCCGGTATTTACTGGATCATCAACATCGTGATCGAGTTCATCCTGAGCCGCGTCGAGAAGCGCATGAATTACTACCACGACTAATCTCGCTACTGGCTGTTTGACCCAAGGAGCATTCTCATGTCGGAAAACCTGCAAAACGAAACCGTGCAGACGCTTGTCCAGCTGTCGCACGCGAAGAAAAGCTTCGGCAACACTAAGGTTCTGAAGGACATCTCGCTGTCGGTGAACAAGGGCGAGGTCCTTTCCATCATCGGCCCGTCGGGCGGCGGCAAGTCAACGCTTCTGCGCTGCTGCACGTTGCTTGAAACGCTTGATTCGGGCTCGCTGTCGTTCGGCGATATCCAGGTTGCGCAGGACAAGGACGGCAAGTCCGTCTACGCATCGAAGGACACGCTTCGCGCCGCGCGCCAGAAGTTCGGTTTGGTGTTCCAGAACTTCAACTTGTTCCCGCACTATACGGTGATGAAAAACATCGTCGATGCGCCTATCAACGTGCAGAAGGTTCCCAAAGAGCAGGCATACGAAACCGCTCGTGCGCTGCTTGAGAAGATGGGCCTTTCGGGCAAGGAGAACATGGTTCCCTGCGAGCTTTCCGGCGGTCAGCAGCAACGCGTGGCCATTGCCCGCGCGTTGGCGTTGAACCCCGATGTGCTGTTCTTCGACGAGCCCACCAGCGCTCTTGACCCCGAGCTTACCAAAGGCGTCCTGCGCGTGATCCGCCAGCTCGCTGACGAGCATATGACCATGGTCATCGTCACGCATGAGATGGCGTTCGCCCGCGATGTTGCCGACACGGCCGTGTTCATGGATGGCGGCGTCATCGTCGAGCAGGGCCCTGCCGCCGAGGTCATCGGAAACCCCAAGCATGAGCGCACCAAGGCGTTTCTTAGGGGCGATTCGCAGGCCGAGTAAGAGGCTTCGCGTTAGTTCTGGTTGGGCAGGCGCTCCATCAAGGTTTCGCGCAGGTCCTCGCCGGGCATTTCGATGGTTTTGATCTGCTTGAAGCCAACGTGCTCGTACAGCGAGATCAGGTTGTCGGAGTAGGTTTCCAAATAGCAAGGGACGTTGTGCTCGTCCGCGTATGCGAAGAACGGCTCGATCAAGCGGCGGAAGGCACCTGTGCCGCGTGCGTTCTTGTCGACGCCGATCACGTAGAAGTGGATGAAGTCGTCGTAGCCGGTTTCCTTTGCGCGGCCGGCTTCCCAGTCGAAGTCGGAGACGGGCTTAAGGCGTTTGAAGGCCTCGGAGTACGCAGAGGCTTCCTTGGGCGTCATGAAATCGCGTGCCATTTGGGCGTGCGCTTCGTCCTCGACGGCAGACCAGCTTACGCCGTTCAGGTCGCTTTTCAAGTAGGCGCCGGTGCAGGCGGCAAGGTCGGGCGTGGCATAGCAGGCGGGGTAGGGCGTGCCGTACGTGAACTCCAAGCGCATGATCTCGCGCGAAAGCTCGAGCTTGCGCTCGTCGTTGACGTTTTCGCCCAAAGCGTCAAGGGTGGCGCGCGTCCAGTTCTCCTCCATGAAGCTTTCTCCCATCATGTAAGAAAGCTTCTCGATTGTCTGGACGTCTTCTGCGCCAGGCGCGATGAGTCCTTCGATCTTCATGTTCTTGCTCCTGTTCGGTTGGTAGGTTTTCCTCCTGAAGCACCATACCATCACTCATCGTGCAACCTGTGGGCATTCGATGCACCAGTGTTACGCGAAGATGACGATTCGATTCGATTCAGCGACATTTCAGATGCTGGTGATATGTTTGCGAAGTCGGACAGACAAAACCATTCGAAGCGTCGGTCGCATGCGCGCGCAAGCGCATAACTCGGCGTGCGACGCGATGCTTCGAGTGAACCCGAAGCAAATGCGGGGCTTGGTTTGATCCGTCTCGTTTCAATCAAGGAGTGGTTTTCATGGTCGATGGTTTCGGCGGTCAGCAGCCCGGCGCACCCGAGCCCCCGAAGGAATACCGGGGTTCCTCCGCGCCGTATACTCAGCGCAGCTCTTCGGGAAGCGCTTCTTCCCATTCTTCGCACGGCGCCAAGGAAGCCAGCACCGCGAAAACCTTCTTCACGGCGTTTCTGGGCGCTTTGCTTGCATGTATTCTGGCATTCGCCGGCTTCACGGCGTTTGGCGCGCTGGGTAGCTCGAAGGCATCTGGCACGTCGGGTTCTTCCGTCACGCTGGGAAGCCAGTCGCCTTCGACCATCAACGTTTCGGGCGAGGATTCCTCGCTGGCCGAGACGGTTGCCTCGAAGGCGCTTCCGTCCGTTGTGTGCATTTATGTGTACACCAGCCAGTCCAGCTCGTATGGCTACTTCGGCGTGTCGAGCGATACCGGTCTTTCGCAGTCATCGCTGGGCTCGGGCATCGTCCTTACCGAGGATGGCTACGTGCTTACCAACTATCACGTCGTTGAGGGTAGCGAAGCGCTTAAGGTGAACGCGGGAGGTCAGGAATACGACGCCGAGGTCGTGGGCATCGACGCTTCAAGCGACCTTGCCGTCATCAAGTTGAAGGACGCTTCGGGCCTGACCCCTGCCGATATCGGCGATTCCGACGATTTGAATGTGGGTCAGTGGGTCATGACCATCGGCAGCCCCTTCGGCCTTGAACAGTCGGTGGCAACGGGCGTTGTGTCGGCTACCAGTCGCTCCGAGATCATCGACAACTCCAGCTCCTATAACGGCAGCTCGCAGGGCGGCTCGTCCATCACCATTTATCCGAACATGATCCAAACCGATGCGGCCATCAACCCCGGTAACTCTGGCGGTGCGCTTGTCGATAAGAACGGCAAGGTCATCGGCGTCAACACACTGATCACTTCCTACTCGGGCAACTATTCGGGCGTTGGGTTCGCCATCCCCGTCAACTACGCTATTGCCATCGCGCAGCAGATCATCGCAGGCGAGACCCCCGGCCATGCGCAGCTCGGCGTAAGCCTGTCCACGGTCAATTCCGCCAATGCCCAGCGTTACGGCCTGGCGGTTTCAGAAGGCGCGTACGTTTCGGCAGTAAGCGCTGGTTCGGGCGCCGATGAGGCCGGCATCGAAGTTGGCGACATCATCGTTTCGTTCAACGGCAAGAAAATTTCGTCTGCCAGCGATTTGATGGTCGCAGTTCGCGAATGCTCCATCGACGACACGGTTGACGTGAAAGTCAACCGCGACGGCGCCGAGAAGACGTTCAGCGTGAATTTGGGGTCGGACGCCTCCAGTTCAAAGGCCGCTTCGACCACTCAAAATTCCAGCGGCAGCTCTAATTCGCAGTCGAACAGGGGCCAAGGATCTCTTTGGGGTTTTCTGAACCAGTGATCGTCTGACGTTTGGTCTGACTTCTTTTTCGGTTAAGATGGACTGTTAGATAGCGAAGCCTACTGCCGAAAGGAAGAAAGAAATGGCCGGCGATTACAAGTACAAACGCGTCCTGTTGAAGTTGTCTGGCGAGGCGCTTGCGGGCGACTTGGGATACGGCATCGACCCGAAGGTCGTCGACGATCTTGCCGAGCAGATTGGCGAGGTTGTGCATGATGGCGTGCAGATCGCAATCGTTGTCGGCGGCGGCAACATCTTCCGCGGTGTTTCCGGTGCAACCGAGGGCATGGACCGCGCTCAGGCCGACTATATCGGCATGCTTGCCACGGTCATGAACGCCTTGGCTCTGCAGGATTCTTTCGAGCGTCACGGCGTTTATAGCCGCGTTCAAAGCGCCATCAACATGCAGGAAGTCTCTGAGCCCTATATCCGTCGTCGCGCGGTGCGCCACCTCGAGAAGGGCCGTGTGGTCATTCTGGCAGCCGGCACCGGCAACCCGTACTTCACCACCGATACCACCGCAGCTCTGCGTGCATGCGAGCTTGATGTCGACTGCCTGATGAAGGCCACCAAGGTCGATGGCGTTTATGACAGCGACCCCGCCAAGAACCCCGATGCGAAGCGTTTCGACAAGATCTCCTACATGGAGGTTTTGAACCGCGGTCTCCACGTCATGGACTCTACGGCCACCTCGCTGTGCATGGACAACGACATGCCCATGATCGTCTTCGACCTCACGCAGAAGGGCAACATCGCCCGTGCATTGAAGGGCGAGCCGGTCGGCACCACCGTCGAGTAAACGCGCTTATTCGGATAGCTAAAAGGAGCAAGAAATGACCATCGAGGAAATCCAGCTGGCTGCAGAAGAGCGCATGGAAGGCGTCATCCGCCAGCTTACCGGCAGCTTTGCCGACGTTCGCACTGGCCGTGCGAACGCAACCATTCTGGACAAGGTCAAGGTTGAGTACTATGGCGTTCCCACGCCCGTCAACCAGATCGCCGGCGTCAAGGCCCCCGATGCCCATATGCTGGTCATCGAGCCCTGGGACAAAACCGTTCTTGGTGCCATTGAGCGCGCCATCATCGAAAGCAATCTGGGCGTCATGCCCAACAACGACGGCATGGTCATCCGCTTGCCCTTCCCGGCCCTTACCGAGGAGCGTCGTCGCGAGCTGGTAAAGCAGTGCAAGATGTACGCCGAGGAAGCACGCGTTGCCGTCCGCAACGCTCGCCGCGATGCCAACACGGCAATCGAGAAGGCAAAGAAGGAAGACAGCCTGCCCGAGGACGAGGCAAAGCGCGCCGAGGCTGACATCCAGAAGATCACCGACAAGTACATCGCTCGGGTTGATGCAGCCTTCAAGAAGAAGGAAGAGGAGGTCATGGCCATCTAAGGGTGGCCATCCCTCTTTTATTGCCGCGTCTGCAATTGCTGGCGCGGCAACGCGTTGACACGCCTTTGCGCGGTAGGTGTTTATGAACAAGCCTCTGGACTACATATTCCCGAATCTGCCTGAGGGTTTGGACGCATCCGCGCTCGACCCGAACCGCATCCCCCAGCATGTCGCCGTTATCATGGACGGAAACGGCCGTTGGGCGAAGAAGCGTGCCCTCAACAGGCTTAACGGGCACAAGGCCGGCATCGAGGCCGTGCGCGAGACCATTCGTTGCGCGTCCGACCTGGGCGTCCGTTACCTGACCATCTATTCGTTCTCCACCGAGAATTGGAAGCGTCCCCAGGACGAGGTCATCGGTCTTATGAACTTGTTCGCCAAGACCATGCTCGCCGAGGTCGATGGCCTGAATGACGAGAACGTTCGCGTCATGACCATCGGCAATATTGACGCCTTGCCTGAAAAAACGCGCGAGGCGTTCGCTGAGGCATGGGAGAAAACCAAGGACAACACCGGCATGACGCTTCTGGTTGCCGTGAACTACGGCGGCCGCGACGAGATCCTTGACGCTGTTCGCGCTGTCGCCGCCGAGGCTGCTGCGCGTACCGCCGCGGGTCTTCCCGAGGTCGAGATCACCGAAGCCGACATCGAGCGTCATCTTCATACGGCTGGTATTCCCGACCCCGACTTGGTCATCCGCACGTCGGGCGAGATGCGCATCTCCAACTTCCTTCTGTGGCAGATCGCGTACTCCGAGTTCGTCGTGTCCGATGTCCTTTGGCCCGACTTCGATCGCTATGAGTTCTTGCGCGCTTTGCTTGAATTCCAGGGTCGCAACCGTCGTTTCGGGGCGGTGGAATAGTGTCTGAAGAGGTTCTTGACGAACAGGCGGGCGCCTCTGCGCCCGATTTGACGCATGGGTTGTCGGATGAACATGCAACCGAAGCGAACGCCGACGCTCAGGCGGGCAACCAAGATGGGGAAGGGGCTTCCGCCCACGACGACGTCGCCAAGCAGTCCTGCTCCGAGCGAGCGGCCGAGCGTATGAGCGCGCCGTACGACGGCGAAGCGGCCCGCGAGAAGCGCACTGCGCGCAAACAGCGCATGAAGGATTTCGCGTCTCGCAAAACCCCCGATAAGTTCAAGAACCCCAGCGGGCTTCAGGTTCGTTTGCGCACGGGCGTGGTCTACGTCAGCTTAAGCGTTCTGTTCATCGTGGCCAGTCGCTGGACCACGCTCATTTTGGTGATGCTTACCGCTGCTGTTTGCGCGGGCGAGTTCTATTACATGCTGCGATCCGACGCCAAGCTTCCAAATGAAACCATCGGCGTCATCGCCGCGATGTGCTACCCCGTCTCGGCGTTCTTCCTGGGGCTTCACGGATTGATGTACGTCACCGTCGCCCTGATGATCGCGCTTACCGTGTGGTATGTCTTCTGGCTGCCCGCACGCATTGCTGATGTAGGCATCAGCTTGTTCGGTGCAGTGTACGTGGGCATGCAGCTTTCCGCGCTTATCCTTATTCGCGAGTCCATGCCCGGTGTTTGGGGCGGCCTTTTCTTGTTGGTGCTGTTCTTCGGCATCTGGATGAACGATGCGTTCGCGTATCTTGTGGGAAGCAAATTCGGCCGTCATAAGCTTGCGCCCAAGATCAGCCCCAAGAAAAGCTGGGAAGGTTTCTTTGCCGGCCTTGTTGCATCTATGGCTGCATGGTGTCTGACGCTGCTTATCCCTCATATGGATATCAATATTTATCAGGCGCTTTTGTACGGCCTTATTTGCGGTATAGCGGGCGTCTTCGGCGACTTGTGCGAAAGCCGTATCAAACGCGGCACCGGCTTCAAAGATTCCGGCACCATCATGCCCGGTCATGGCGGCCTGTTCGATAGGTGCGACTCCCTTATCACCACCGCGGTTGTGGCTGCGGTCCTGCTTTTCGGCACCGGCTGCCTTACGCTGCCGCTGTAAACCAGACGATTTCTGCTATTTCGATCTCGGCTTTTGCCGTCGAAGGAGTGGTTGGCATGGATCTTTCATCCCGTTACCCGAGGCGCGTTGTCGTTCTTGGATCCACCGGTTCCATCGGAACGCAAACCATCGACGTCGCCAGGCGCCATCCCGATAAGATCAAGGTGGTTGCGCTTGCCGCGGGTGGTCGCCGTGTGGCCGAGCTGTTTGATCAGGTTCGCGAGTTCGATGTCGACAAGGTTGCTATCGCCCGCGCCCCCAAGGACGGCATCGATTCGCTTGATGTGCCCGTGCTGAAGGACGGCCGCACGCCCGATATCGAATTCGGCCCCGATGCTATTCGCCAGTTGGTTCATCTGCCCGAGGTTGACGTCGTGGTCAACTCGCTCGTGGGCGCTGCCGGCCTTCGCGCCAGCTACGAGGCGCTTAAGGCGGGGAAGATGCTTGCCCTGGCCAACAAGGAGTCGCTGGTCGTCGGCGGCGACTTGATCATGCCGCTTGTGCAAGAGCCCGGCAAGCTCATGCCCATCGATTCCGAGCATGGCGCCATTTACCAG
>URZP01000005.1 GCA_900552365.1 uncultured Coriobacteriaceae bacterium | reverse complement strand
GATGCCGTCCTTTTCTTGTTTTGACCTGGGAAAACGTGTGTGGTGAAAAAATGTGTCAAATATGTGCAAACTGTGATACGATGTGGGCATTGCGCGACTTGAGGCGAAAGGAGAAGGCCGTAAGGGCCTGCGCTCACTGAGTTCGCGTAGGGAGAGATAGTAGAGAAAGCAAGCAGTAGAGGAAGGGAAGAAAGAATATGGGACGTCCAAACGTATACCCGACCGGTGTTACGGTTTACTACCCCGAAGAGGCTTACAGCGGTTACACCCTGTTCGTCGGTAAGGGTCACGGTATCATCTTGCTGGACATGAACGGCAAGATCGTTCGTTTCTGGAAAGACATGGCCGGCTTCCCCGCGAAGATGCTCCCCGGTGGTCACCTCATTGGCAGCTTGCGCACCCGCGGTGCCGAATTTGCTTATCAAGATCAGCAGGACCTTACCATGGTCGACTGGGATGGCAACATCGAGTGGCAGTTCACCAAGAACCAGGAAGTCGTTGACGACGGCGAGCCCTACTGGAGCGCACGCCAGCATCACGACTATCAGGTTTCCGGCAGCCCTGTTGGCTACTATGCTCCCGGCCAGGAGCCCGACCCCAACTTCGACAAGATGCTCGTCCTTACGCATAACGACGTGAAGAAGCCCAAGATCTCCCCGCAGAACTTGCTTGACGACCGCCTGCTTGAGATCGACCGCGAGGGCAACATCCTTTGGGAGTGGAGCGCCGTCGAGCATTTCAACCAGTTCGGTTTCGATGAGGTTCAGAAGAACGCCATGTTCCGCAACCCCAACACGCAGAACGCGGGCCCCGAGGGCCAGGGCGACCTCTTCCACATCAACTGCTGCAGCTACCTTGGCCCGAACAAGTGGTTCGATGCCGGCGACGAGCGATTCAAGCCCGAGAACATCATCATGGACTCCCGCGAGATGAACATGATGTGGATCATCGACCATGAGTCCGGCGACGTCGTGTGGCAGGTCGGCCCCGATTTCACGAAGACTCAGGAACTGCGCCTGTTCGGAACCATCGTCGGCCCGCATCATACTCATATGATCCCGAAGGGCCTGCCGGGCGAGGGCCACATCATGGTCTACGACAACGGCGGCTGGGCCGGCTATGGCGCCCCCAACCAGTTCTCTAAGCAGGGCCTGAAGGTCACCCGTCGCGACTCCTCGCGCGTCGTCGAGTTCGACCCCACCACGCTCGAGATCGTCTGGGAGTGCACCGGCGAGCCCATCGCTTCCGGCGGCGGATTCAACTTCAACGGCAACTACTTCTACAGCCCGCTTACTTCTGATGCGCAGCGCCTGCCCAACGGCAACACGCTTATCTGCGAAGGCTGCTCGGCCATCCTGCGTGAGTACACCAAGGATCAGAAGCTTGTTTGGGAGTACGTGTACCCCGAGGCCGGCATGAACCTGATTTATCGCGCCTACCGAATCCCGTACGAGTGGATTCCGCAGCTCGAGAAGCCCGAAGAGGTTGAGATCCCGCGCATTGACTGCTCCAAGTTCCAGCTTGAGGGCTCGTTCGCAAGCGACTACGAGACCAACGCCGTCACCGTCGAGGGCGCCAATGGCTTCAACACCAACATCGCTGCCTGCGTAACCGGTATCTAGGCTTGGGTTTGACGCATCGTTTGACGATGTGACCGAGAAAGAAACAGACGTGCCTTGCAACTGCGGGGCGCGTCTGCATTTCCTTTAAAGGCTCTCTTTTTCAGGTTTGCGGTTTGTGCAAGTGCAATAAGGGAGACCGTGCGAAGGGCATTTGTAGAAAGTGTGATAGGGTAATCGCATTGTGTATTGGGAAACGGGGCAAAAAGGGAACGCCCCGAAATAAGAAGGAGGAAGGGTAATGAGAGAATCCTCGAAGGGCCTTCAATTGGGAACCTCGAAGAACATCCATTTCATCATTGGCTTTGCCATCATGATGATCTTCAGGTTCATTCCGCCGCTGGAGCCTGTCACCGCCGTTGGCATGCAGATCCTGGGCATTTTCTTGGGTACCTTGTACCTGTGGACCACGGTTGACGTACTGTGGTCGTCTGTTTTCTGCGTCGCTATGGTTGGTCTGTCCGATTACGACAGCATGGCCAACGTTTTGAGCTTGGCTTTCGGCAACACCGTTGTCGTTCAGGTCTTCTTCATGATGCTCTTCGCCGGCGCTCTTGCTCATGAGGGAATCACGGCTCACATCGGCCGTTTCTTTCTTACGCGCAAGATCTCCGAGGGCCGTCCTTGGGTCTTCACCCTTATGGTTTGCCTGGCTTGCTTCGCAATGTCCATCTTCGTTGGCGTTACCCCGGCCGTCATCCTTATGTGGCCGATCGTTTACGAAGCACTTAACCAGGTTGGTTACAAGGCCGAGGATCGCGATCCCTACAGCATCCTGATGGTTATCATGGTCGTGGTTTCCGCACTGGCTGCATTCGCGGTTCCGCCTTATAAGTCCAACGGCCTTGCAATGCTCGCGAACTACCGCCAGCTTTCCGGTAACCCGGCTTTCATGAACGACGGCATGTACTTCATCTACGAGCTCATCGTTGGTCTTGTTTTCATGGGCATGGCTATCCTGATCTGCAAGTTCGTCTTCCGTCCTGACGTAAGTCGTCTGAAGAACCTCAAGATCGAAGAGCTCAACAAGAACCCTCTGCCTCCGCTGGACGCTCGTCAGAAGACTTTGTTCTGGGTTGTCGTTGTCTTGACCCTGGCTATGCTTCTGCCCAGCTTCTTCAAGGGCATCCCGTTCTTCGCGTTCCTTAACCAGAACATCATCGGCATGGCCGTTGTCTTCTGCGGCGTTTTCGCCGGCCTCTACATCGGCGGCAAGCCCGTCGTTCAGGTTGGCCCGTCTATCCAGAAGGGCGTTTCTTGGGGCATCTTCTTCCTGATCGTTGCCGCCATTATGCTCAGCTCGATCCTCACCAACGAGAAGACCGGCATCACCGCTGGCCTGAAGACTCTGCTGAGCCCGCTGTTCTCCGGCATGGGTGGCTTCACGTTCGTCATCTTCGCCCTGCTTATCCAGATGGTTCTTACCAACCTCTGCAACTCTCTGGTTATCGGCATGATCTTCCAGACCATCATCTTCGCTTACTGCTCCACCTCTGGTGTCGTTGCTGAGCCTATCATCGCAGTCAGCATCTTCTTCGTTCTGTCCTGCGCTCTGTTCACTCCGGCAGCTTCCCCGTTCGCAGCAATGATGTTCGCCAACACCGAGTGGCTCCGTCCGTCTGACATCTACAGGTACACGGGCGTCATCATCATCGCCGAGTTCATCCTGATGCTCGTCTTCGCATACCCGCTGGCTTGCGTGATGCTGTAAGACAGGTGGCAGAAGCTACAGCGCGATAAGAATCGCATTGAAGGCCGAGTGGCAACGCCGCTCGGCCTTTTTGTTTGCCGGAGAGCAGCGTTTGATGACGCAGTTGAAAGATGGGCTTACTGGCGTGGCTGATGCGTGGGCGACGCTTAGGGCGTTCGCCGCCTGATGTAACGGCGGCGAACCGCTGACCGAGGCGGTCGGCGCGGTGTCGGCGCAGTGCTCGATTGCATTAAAATAAGAGATGGTGTGCCTGGCGACCTTGCCCAAGGCGGACGTTGCCGGAACTTAAGCGATGCGCTGGTTCTTGCCTGCCAATCGACGAGTGGGAAAAACAAGCGTGTTCACGCTTTCGAACAGGAGGAATGCATGGAAGCTGAAGCGTGCGGATCGAAGGACCTTTTGCAGCAGGCCAATGAAGGAGGCCGTGTGTTCTTCGTCTCCGACCCCCATGGCGAAAGCAGGATTTTCTCGCAGATCGTCGACGGCGAATGCGCGGGCTTGGAGGGTTCTGCCGACTATGTTCATTTGGTTGGCGATGTCTATGACCGAGGCCCTGCCGCAGAACTGATCATGGATAAGATCGCTGGCATGGACAATCTTGATATCCAATGGGGCAACCATGACGTGGTGTGGATGGGCGCAGCCCTTGGCAATCGCGGCTGCATCGCGCATGTGGTTCGCAACTGCGCACGCTATGGCAACCTTGACATTCTTGACGCGTATGGCATCGATCGTGCGCCGCTCGAGAAGTTTGCCGCAACTGTTTACGCCGACGATCCTTGCGTTGCGTTCGGCTTGAAAGAGACCAACGGCTTGCCTGACAACCTGGTCGAGCTGAACGTTAAAGTTCAAAAGGCGATGGCTGTCATCCAATTCAAGGTGGAAGCGCAGCTCATCAACGAGAATCCCGCTTTCAACCTTCAGGATCGCAAGCTGATGAGCGCGATCGATTTCGCTGCGAACACCGTGGTGGTTGATGGAATCGAGTATCCGCTGACGGATACGGTGTTCACCACGGTTGATCCTGCCGATCCGAACAAACTTACCGATCAAGAGG
Source organism: uncultured Coriobacteriaceae bacterium (assembly GCA_900552365.1). Classification (GTDB taxonomy): domain Bacteria; phylum Actinomycetota; class Coriobacteriia; order Coriobacteriales; family Eggerthellaceae; genus UMGS1502. Next base: position 35,877 of record URZP01000005.1, on the reverse strand, counting down.
AAGAAGTTATCGCGGCGTTGCAGCAGTCCTTCCAGAGCAGCGAGCGCCTGAAGCGCCATATTAACGTGCTGCTTCGCAAGGGCGGGCTGTACCGCATTTGCGGGAACGACCTTGTTTTTCATGCGTGCGTGCCCCTGAACGCTGATGGCTCGCTGATGGAGACCGACTTCTTGGGTCGCCCTCTTAAGGGTAAAGCCCTTCTTGACGAGGTCGACCGCGTTGTTCGCGAGGCGTTCCTTTCTAAGGACGAGGAAGCGAAGAAGCGCGGTGGCGACTTGCTGTGGTACCTGTGGCTTGGCCAAGGCTCGCCGTTGTTCGCGAAAAGCAAGATGGCGACGTTCGAGATTTATTACATTGCCGACAAGGCCGCTCGCAAAGAGGTCAAGAACGCGTTTTACTCCCTGCTTGACGACGAGGCGGCTATCGACGGCGTGTTCTGCGATTTTGGGATGGAGCCTGCCTGTTCACGCATCGTGTGCGGCCATGTTCCCGTAAAGGTTAAGGATGGTGAAAACCCTGTCCGTTGCGGCGGCAAGATCGTTATGATCGACGGCGGTATGTCGAAGGCGTACCGCAAGACCACCGGCCTTGCCGGCATGGTTCTTGTCGAAGACGGTGTGGCTGACCAGCGAGTTTCGACCCTGTGCTTCATCGGCCAACCTGAAAGCGATGATGTGCCGGCCGAGATCGTCGAGAAGCGCGTTTTGTAAACGCGCGTTGTGCCGCGAGCTTACGTGCGCATGGTGCGGCAGAAGATGGAAGTGCGGGAAAGCAACAGGGAAGAGCATGGCAACGAACGACGAAATGATCGATATCTACGACGCCGACCATCGAAAGACGGGCCGCATCGAGCCGCGCAAGGGCATTTTCCTGAAAGAAGGCGAGTTCATGATGTACGTGCTCGCCGTCATTCAGAACGCAGAAGGGAAAATCCTGATCACGCAGCGCGCTTTGGATAAGAAGTGGGCAGCGGGGTTGTGGGAGGTTCCCGGCGGCGGCGCATGCGCCGGCGAGGACTCCACCGCGGCTGTTGTGCGCGAGGTTTTCGAGGAAACGGGGCTGAGCATCGCTGGGAAAACCGGCGAACCTATCTACTCGTACGAGAACGTCGACCTTGAACGCGGCGACAATTATTTCGTTGACATCTATCACGTGAACATGGCGTTTAACGAGTCGGATGTTCGCATCAGAGAGCGTGAGGCGTTGGGGTTTGCGCTGGTCGGCTGGGACGACATCGTCGAGCTTAGCAAAAGCGGCAAATTCCTTCATTACGAGCGTCTCTGCCAGGCTCTAGGGAAATCGATCTAGGAAAGCGGGAAAGCCGCTATTCAAGTAAGCGCTCAAGGCCTCGACATGTCGGGGCCTTGTTAAATTTCCGCAACAGGTCCGGCGTGTTTTCCTGAAACATGAACGCGCCTGTGTGGCACGTGTTACCATCCCTGATACGCGCTTAACGGGCGCTAACTTTTACGTACGGAGAAAGCAGTATGCCAACAACGATCTACAAACGACGCTTGCCTATTCCTCAGGAAATCCGCGAGGAAATGCCCCTTTCGCCCGAGCTTGTCGAGGCGAAGAAGGCGTTCGACGCGCAGGTTGCCGACGTGATCTCGGGCGACAGCAACAAGAAGCTCCTGGTCATCGGCCCGTGTTCGGCAGACCGCGAGGATTCTGTTCTTGAGTACGTCGACCGTTTGGTAAAGGTTGCCGAGAAAGTTCAAGACAAGCTGGTCATCATCCCGCGCGTCTACACGAACAAGCCGCGCACTAAGGGCACGGGCTACAAGGGCCTTTTACATCAGCCCGATCCCGAGGGCGGCGTCGACCTGCTTGAGGGAATCAAGGCCATCCGCCGCATGCACCTGCGTGTCATCGAGACGACGGGCCTGTTCACCGCCGACGAGATGCTTTATCCCGACAACTATCGCTTCTTGTTTGACCTGCTTGCTTACTCGGCGGTCGGTGCGCGTTCCGTCGAGAACCAAGATCACCGTCAGGTTGCCAGCGGCGTCGAGGTTCCCGTGGGCATGAAGAATCCCACCGGTGGTTCCACCAGCGTCATGTTGAACTCCATTTACGCAGCTCAGCAGCCGCAGAATTTTATCTACCGCAACTGGGATGTCGCCACTACGGGCAATCCGTACGCCCATGCGGTTCTTCGTGGCTACAAGGGGCTTGACGATGTGAACTACCCCAACTACCACTTCGAATACCTTGAGCGCTTGGCCGATGCGTATTGCACGGGCGAGTATCAGAACCCTGCTGTGATCATCGACTGCAACCATGATAACTCGGGAAAAAGGCCGCTTGAGCAGCCGCGTATCGTGAACGAGGTGCTGGGAAGCTGCAAGCGCTCCGAGAAGATCGCGGGCATTATCCGCGGCTTCATGATCGAAAGCTACATCGAGGACGGCAACCAGCCGGTTGATGGCGGCGTGTTCGGAAAGTCGATCACCGACGCTTGCTTGGGCTGGGAAAAGTCCGAGCGCTTGATTTACGATCTGGCAGAACAGATTTAGGCCGCCAGCTCTAACCGCAAATTTGCATGGGCTGTGGACGGGTTCCGTCTGCAGCCCGTTTTATCTCTCGGGCGTTTTCATTGGCTGTTTCGACAGCTCGAGAAGCTCACGCGCGAACTCGATGTTTTCGAGTGCCGCTTGCGAGCGCATGAATCGCCGATCGAAGCATCCTTCGCCCAGGCGGAAGCGGTCGAGCCCGTCGGCATCTTTCAGCGTAAGGTACACGAAACTCGCATCGGCCTGTGCGTTATTGGGGACGGCTTCTAAAAGCTCGGCTTCGCCCTCGATGGCGTTAACGCCGTCGTCATCGTCTCGATCGCGCCAGCGAACAGCTAGGAACGTTCGCGGATCGAACGTCAACAAGCCTTCGCTTCCCGCTTCACGATAGTAGTCCGAGGCACGACGCCCATGTCCGGTGTCCATGTACGGGTTCTTCCTGCGAGAGTCGTGAAAGACCGCCGCCATGGCAAGCGCGTTCATGTCGGCGTTGTTTAGGCCAGCGGCATCTCCCAGCGTTAGCGCCAGCATGAGGACGCGAGCCCAGTGGGGTCGGAAGTGGATGGCGCCGCCTGTGGTCCAGGGATCGAGCTTGTCGTCCATGAATCGAAGCCAATGCAGGTACAGATTCTTGACGCGCTCGGACGGGGCTAGGTTGGCAAGGCGTTCGAGCGGCTGATCAGCGATCTTTTCGGCAGCAAGCTCTTGCTTGATGATGCCTTGGAACCAGGGCATGTCCATGGATTCTTCCCAGGTGTGCCCGTACGAAGAGAACTCCTCGTCAAGGAACTGCGGGGCGATTTTTCCGTTCTCGTCGTAAAGAGGCGAGACTTTGTAACGCGGTGCTCCCAAACCTGTTGCCTTCCGTCGTGCTGATACTGCTATTGTAGCGTCCGCTGCTATAATCGATCGTTAGGTGGGTGTTTGTTCTCGATCTGAATTGCCAGGGGGTCTCATGCTTGTTTCGACGAAAGGGCGCTATGCGCTGCGCTTTCTTATCGATCTTGCCGAGCACGATGCCGAAGGCCCCGTCTCGCTGAAATCGATCGCCGAGCGTCAGGGCATTTCGAAGAAGTACCTCGAGCGCATCGTGGCGTGTTTGAATCCGTCGGGAATGCTTCAGATCACACGCGGTTATCAGGGCGGTTATCGTCTAAACCGCGATCCGGCTATGATCACTATTGCCGAGATCCTGCAGCTTACCGAAGGCGGGTTCTCGCCGGTCCCTGCGGAAGAGCTTGAGCGCGGCGATGCCTCGACCACGTTCGTGTGGGAAAGCTTGGAGGGCGCCATCACCCGTTGTTTGGAGAATATGACATTAGAGCAGGCAGCGGACGCGAGCGGCCGAGCGCGCTTTCTCGAAAGTGCAGCGACAGCCGCCAATGGCCCGGTTAGCGCGCAGCGCGTAGACGAGCGGGCCGCGTCGCCCGAGGATTAGGCCGCGTCGCCCGAAGTGATAAAGCGCCAAATGTGGGGCGAAGAATCTGACATCCACGCATACGTACGGCGAGGGCTATAATAAGCCCCGTTTGTTGGGTTCTTCGACGAAGGCGGTGCGCATGCCCCTCGAGCTTTCTCTTCCATATCAGCTTCGTACCAGCGATTTCGATCGTTTCGATCGCCTTAAGCCCGCATCGGCGCTTGATATCTTCCAGGATATCGCCTCGATTCAGGCCGAGGATATGGGCATTGGGTATGACCGCATGGCTTCCGAGGGCGTTTTCTGGGCTGTTGCGCGCACGAAACTCGAGATCGTTCAGAACCCGGCTATGCACAGTGTCGCGACCGCGCGTACGTGGCCGCATTCCCCCTCGCGCTTGTTCTTCCAGCGTGATTATGCGATGACCGACGCCGATGGCAACATGGTGGCGAAGGCCAGAAGCGAGTGGATGCTGCTGAACACCGAAACGCGCACGATCGAATCGGTGCTTGACCACTGCGACGTCGATGGCGATTTCTGCGAAGACCGCATGTTCGCCGACAAGGTCCGCCGTACCAAGCCGTTCTTGTTGGAAGAGGCAACCGAACCGCTGGCAGAGGTTGTCGCCAAGCCAAGCGACGCCGACACGAACGGGCACGTGAACAACGCTTGTTATGCCACATACGTGCTTGATGTGCTGGACCTTGGTGCCAACGAGCAGATCAAGACGCTGCAGATCGATTATCGACACGAGATCCGCGTGGGCGATCGAATCCAGATCGCTGTGAGGCGCGACGGCAAGACCATTCTTGCACAGGGCATGAACGGGTCTGACGAGGCTTCGTTCACCTGCGAGATCGTCTTGGCTTAAGAGGTGGCTGCGAAGCGGCAACCCGTTTCAGCGTTTCTGCCTGGTGGCGTGTTCCAATGCTTCTGACCAGTCGGCTCGCCCCAGTAATGCGAACTAGATGCAAAAGGACTGTTGACGCAGGTCAGCAGTCCTTTCGTTTTTGTTGTGCGTTTATGCTAAAGATCGAACTTGCCAGCGGCGATAGCCTTGTCAAGCACATCTCGGATGACGGCAACGTGCCGGTCGCTTGCGTTTAGGCAGGGGACCCACTTGAAGCGTCCCTCGGTGTTACACGCGGCTTGAATATCGCCGCCGGTTTGCGCACAGGTGGTCAGGGGCGTTTTCTGCTCGCCTTCCAGGGCGGGGCAAAGCTCGTTTGGAACGTCGAACAGCGTCTCCAGGCAATCGACGGCGAAACCAGGGCAGCCGAAGAACACGCGGAAATCCTTGTCGCGCCACTCTGGCAGCAGATGAATGGACAAAGGCGACACCCATGTGTCTTCTTTATGCCCGAACACGCTTTGGAACGAGACGGCGACCTTGGCGGCGGACATGCCGAGGTTCTGAGCGATCAGCGCAACGGTCTGGTTGATTTGCTCGCGGTAGTCGTCGCCGTTGGCTTCGTCTTTAAGCGGGATGGCGTGGAACGACAGCATAAGATGGTCGCTGCCGTTGGGGTCGAACCCACTTTCGCGAATTTGATCTGCGATTGCCTGAATGTACAGCGGGTTGTCGTGGTAGTCCTCGATCACACAGGTCGCGGGCCTCCAACCAACGTCTTTGCGAGCTCGCTTGTACGCGTCGACGACGGACAGCGTGTTGGAGAACGCCTTCTGCGGATACAGCGGCAGAAGGATGACGTTGTCGCAATGCAGGTCGCGCAGTTCGGCAAGCACGCTGTTCATGGAGGGCTCGCCGTAGCTCATGGCGCTGCGCACGATGTATTCCGTCTCGTCGCCTTCTTTTTGAGTGGCGTCGAAGGAGGCTTGGAGTTTCCCGGCAAGTTTTTGCTGAGTGAAGATGAGCGGTGATCCTTCGGGCTGCCAAATGAACTCGTAACGTTTGGCGGAAGCGAACTTGCGCTTCGGCAGAATGTGACGGTAGACAATGTATTTCCAGATGGGCTTGGGCATCTGGCAGATGCGGTCGTCAAGGAGGAACTCGCGAAGATAGGCCTCGATGGCGTCGGGGTCGGTCGAAGAAGGCGATCCGGTGTTGGCGATGATGATTCCCGTTTTCATGCGACCCCTTTGATCGATGGGATTTTTGACCCAATCTAACACACGCGACGGCTTCGGGGTTGGCGCTATTCGCTGCCGATCAAGTCTCCATGTTGGAGGGGCACGGGCTGATCCTTAGTGCAGTTGATGTCGAGCGGGCGGGACGGCTTTGGGTGGCACCTGTTTTAGTTGGAGCTTCCAGTCCTGCAGCCGCGTGTTAAGCGTACAGCTCGGGGCGGCGGTGACGAAAGACGGGGATCGCGTCGCGCATGGCGATTGTTGCTGCGGGGCTGATTTCCGCAATCAAGATCCGTGGCTTGTTGTCGGTTGTTTGCGCGATCGTGCTTCCGTTCGGGGCAACGACCATCGAATGCCCGACGTAGCCTTCCCCTGCGCGGCAGATTCCCACCACGTGCATTTCGTTCTCGAGCGCGCGTGCGCGAAGAAGCGCTTCCCATTGGTCGGCCTTCGTGGGGCCGTCAACCCAGCCGGCAGGGAACAGCATCAGGTTGCACCCCGCAAGGGCGGCAGCGCGTGAAAGCTCGGGAAAGCGCAGGTCGTAGCAAATTCCCAAGCCGATCTTCCCGAACGGGGTGGCGACGGGCGAAAACAGCGCATTGCCTGGGGTCGCGCGATCGGACTCGGCGGGGCTTCCCGCATCGAACAAGTGCGTTTTGCGGTAGGAGCCGCGACGGCGGCCGCAGTCGTCCACCAGAACGGCGGTGTTGAAAGGCTTGGCGGGATCGGCTGGATTTTTCTCGTTCATGGTGAACAAGACCCAAACGCCTGCTTCGGCGGCAAGCTGACTGATCGCGGTGACGAAGGGGCCGTCTATCGATTCGGCCGCGGCGGCGTACTCTTGTGCATCAAGTTCGAAGGGAGACATGAAAAACTCGGGGAAGGCCACGATGGCCGCCCCGAGCTTCTTTGCTTCGGATAGTGCGTTGCGTGCTTGTTCGACGACGTTGCCGTCGATGGGCGTCCCCGTTTGAGCAAGGGCGATTTTGAAGGGCTCTGTCTGCTCTATTTGCATTCCTTCATCTTTCTGCCTTGCCGAAGCTGCTTGTGCGGCTGAAGCGGGGGTGCGCGTCATGTTACTCGCCAGCTTGCGCTTTGCTGCCCAGGCGCGTCGCATGCGCGGGTTCTTCGAGCTTGCGGACGCGTGCGCTGGCAAGAATGGACCCAGCGATGTTATGCCAAACGCTGAAAATGGCGCCGGGTAGCGTGGCCAGCGGATTGGCCGCGAAGCTTGCCGCAGCCAGGGTGACGGCCAGGCCCGAGTTCTGCATGCCAACTTCGATGGTCAGCGCGGTGGTCTTCGCGTAATCAAGCTTGAACAGACGGGCGATGCCGTATCCGGCGCCCATGCCGATGGCGTTGTGAAGGATGACGACGGCCAGAACCAGAACACCGCTTTCGACGACCTTCTGCGAGTTCACGGCCATGATTCCCGCGACGATGAAGGCGATGGCGCTGACGCTGATCAGGGGCAGCGCCGGGGTGACCTTGCGAACGACGTTCTTTGCCAGCATGTTGGCCAGGATGCCTGCAGTAACCGGAACCAGGACAACTTGAAGGACGTTCATGAACATGGCCTGGAACGAGACGTTGACCATAGTGTGAGCCAGGAACCAGACAAGCATGGGGGTCATGATGGGCGCAAGCAGGGTGGATGCGATGGTCATGCCGACCGAGAGCGCGACGTCGCCCTTGGCGATGTAAGTGATGACGTTCGATGCGGTGCCTCCCGGGCAGCAGCCGACCAGGATGACGCCCAGTGCGATGTCGGTGGGAAGCTGCAGCACGGTAACTAGAAGCCATGCGGAAAGGGGCATGATGGTGTACTGAGCGATGGCGCCCAGCAGGACTTCCTTAGGATGCGTGAAGACAACCTTGAAGTCGGCTGCGCTGATGGTAAGGCCCATGCCGAACATGATGATGCCCAGGAAGATGGCTGTATAGCCCGTGGCCCAAGCGAACAGCCCCGGCATGAGGAACGCCCATGCCGAAAGCAAGATGATGATCAGCGCCACGTAGCGCGTGCAGGTGTTGCCGATTTTTGCGAGGAGCTGCATGGCGGTCCCTACTTTCTTACAGGTGGTAGCTGAAGTTGTCGATCAGGCGGGTGGTGCCGATGCGGACTGCCATAGCAACAAGGACGTCGCGGTCGATGGTTTCAACCGGCTGCATAGTCAGCGCGTCGACGGCGGTGACGTACTCGGTGTTGGCCAAAGGCTCGCTGGCAAGCACGTCTTTCATGGCTGCTTCCAAGTCGGCTGCACGCATGCCCGGCTCGATGATTTCCTGTCCCTTTTGGATGGCCTTGAACAGGATCGGGGCGGCGGCGCGCTCTTCGGCGGACAGGTAGGTGTTGCGGCTGGACTTCGCCAAACCGTCAGCCTCGCGAACGATGGGGCAGCCGTTCACCTTCACGTCGAAGTTCAGGTCGGCGGCCATCTTCTTCACGATGGCCAGCTGCTGGGCGTCTTTCTGACCGAAATAGGCGTTGTCGGGCTGCATGATGTTGAACAGCTTGCTGACAACGGTGCAAACGCCGCGGAAGTGGATGGGGCGTGCCGCACCGTCCATGGTCGAGGAAAGCAGATCGATGTTCACGAATGCGTGCGGATCGTGGTACATCTCCTCGGGCTCGGGATGGAACACCAGGTCGGCGCCGATCTTCTCGCACAGAGCGCAGTCGCGGTCGAAGTCGCGCGGATAGCTTTCCAGATCCTCGTTCGGTGCGAACTGCGTGGGGTTCAGGAAGACTGAGACAACCACGCGATCGTTTTCCTTGCGAGCGCGCTCGATCAGGCTGGCGTGGCCTTCGTGCAGGTAGCCCATGGTGGGCACCAGGCCGATGGTCTCGCCGTTGCGCTTCCAGGCGCGGGTGATCTGCTTTGCTTCTTCGACGGTGCGTGCGATCTGCATGAGGGGCTCCTCGGTTCGGTTCGTTCTGATATGCTAGTTGGTTCGTGCACTTGCTTGCAATGTTGCGCTGTGGTGGTTTGGATTTCGGTGCGGCTGGCTTAGATCATGTCAGCCAGTAGGCCGTGTTTCTCGTAGTCGGTGACGCGCGTGGGCTTGTTGTCGTCGTCGACGAAGACAACAGCAGGCTTGGCAGCCTTGGCCTCGGCGGGCTCAAGCTCTGCGTAGGCCATGATGATGATCTTGTCGCCCGGGGTTGCGCAGTGCGCGGCGGCGCCGTTAAGGCAGATGATGCCGCTTCCGCGTTCGCCTGCGATGGTGTAAGTTGCGAAGCGCTCGCCGTTGGCAAGGTTCGCGATTTCAACACGCTGGTATTCCAGGATGTGCGCGGCGTCCAGCAAGTCCTCGTCGATGGTGATCGATCCGACGTAATCGAGGTCGGCCTGGGTGACGGTTGCGCGGTGGATTTTACCTGCGAGCATAGTGACGGTCATGAATGTGCCTTTCTTATCGATTGCTCGCTTATTTTAGAAGGACGGGGCGGAATGAGAACCCCATATAGAATAATGTAGGGAACTGTAGTGCAACAGCGTTGTTTGCGACGTCAAATCGTCGTCGTTCGTGAAGAAAACATGTCGAGACGCCGATTGCCGACGTAAGATCGCGCGCTGTTGAGCCGGCTTGTTCGGCCTTGAGGATTCGAGGAAGCCATGTTCCTGAAGAAAACGAAGCGAAACGGTCGCGTTTATCTATCTGTCGTTCAGAACTACCGGCAAGACGGGAAGGTTCGCTCGAAGACCATTGAGTCTTTAGGGTATGTTGACGAGCTGGTCCGGTTTTACCCCGACCCCATTAATTTCTTCACACAACAAGTTGCCCAGATGAACCGCGAGCGTGAGGCGCAAGGAGGAAGCGTTCTTCTGACCATCGATCGCGATGAGCGCATCGAGCCTGACGGACCGGGCGCTATCCAGTTGGGCAGCGCCATCGCGTTGGGTTACCTCGACCTGTTTGGAGTAGGCAAGTCGTTGGCGCTTCACCCGCATGCGGGGCGCGTGCTTGAGTTGCTGGTTTCCGCCCGTATGCTCCACGCCGTCCCCGTGCACGAAACCTGGAACAGCCGAAACAAGTTCACGCGCGCTTGTGATTTCTCGTACTCGCAGGTGTTCGCTTCGTTCGAGGATCTGGCCGAGGCGGGGTCGTCGCTGGTCCGCTCGCTGAATGCCCGTTACGATCAGGTTCGCGGGCCGCGTCTTCTTGACAACGTGCGCATCGTTTTCAGCAATTACGTGTTCAACTGGCCCGACGACGACGCTTCGGGCGGCCCCGACGAGATGGGTCTTCAGGGCCGGGCGCGTTTGTGCTTGGCGATCGATGGCGGCGGCATTCCGTACGCGTATCGCATGGTTCCGTACGATATGGATGCCGATCAAGTGGTTGACCTGGTGCTATCGCTAAAGGACGAGGTGGGCGCCAGGCATGCGATGTTGGTTGCCGCGCAGCTTCCCGAGGCTGTTGCGGTCATGGATGCGCTTACGGCGAACGGGGACGGCTTCGTTTTGCTGCAGCCTGCGGAATCGCTTGCGCGCGAGACTATCGAGTGGATCAACGATCCCGAAGGGTACGACCGCACGCGCAACGGCGCGTACGGCATCAAATCGCATCGAATCGCACGTCGTTTGACGGATTCGAGCGACGAGGCGCGCGATCTAAAGGAAATCGCTCTGCGCAGTTCGTCCGCAACGGGAACTCAGGCGTTCTGCATCGTTTCGAGCGAGGTCGACCGATCCGACGCCGCGATCTTCAACGTGTATCGAGAGCTGTGGCGCGTTCACGAGCCGTTCCAAGTGATCTCGGCCGACTTCATTCAGACGCCGTATCCGCTTGATGCCCGCGCGCATCTTAAGGCGCACTTCCTGGTGTGCTACGTTGCGTTCTTCTTGCTGCGCGTGCTTAGGCAGGACATGGACTGGCGCTTCAACGCCGCCGAGGTGGCCGACGCCTTGCTGGCCATGGAAGGCGCGTACGTCTCCGAGAACTGGTACGTGTTCAATTACCGCACGGCCGTGACCGACGCCGTTCAGCAGGCGGCGGGCGTTCCTGTGGGCAAGCGACTGATGAGTCGTGCCGAGATCCGGGGTGTTCCTGCGCTTATCAGCGCGTAAGGGGCTTTGGCAGATGGCTTCGCGCCGCGGTTCGATAGGCGCGGTTCGGCGGGTGTGGTTCGCTCTTCTGGTCGCTTACGTATGAACCGCGTATCCGCGGCGGCCGTCTTTGTGAGTTCGCGCATTTTGCCGTTGACATACCCCTATGGGGTACTATAATCAACGCGAAAACACCCCATGGGGGTATTGAAAGAGCAAATGGAACGACGGCTTCCCACGGCGAAACGGCAGGTCATCATGGTTGATCAGATGGAAGGTTGCTGCTGCGACGCACCTCGCTACAAAGACACGGCACGCAGCGCCGAGCTGCAGGACGACCTGCAGAAACGTCTTAACCGCGCCATTGGCCAGCTAAACGGCGTGAAGCGCATGGTCGAGGAGAACCGCTATTGCGGCGACGTTCTGACTCAGCTTGCGGCGGCGGAGGCTGCCGTGCATCGCGTGTCCGAGATGGTGCTGTCCAACCACCTGGAAACATGCGTCGTCGAGAAAATCAAAAAAGGCGACACCGAGGTCATCGAAGAGGTCATGGGCCTCATCAGGAAATTCAGCTGATAACCGGTGCGCGGTTGCCGTGTGATTGCCGCGCGGTTGCCACGTTGCTGGCGCTTTTCAAAGGGGAATGACATGAAGCAGACATTCGACATCACGGGCATGTCGTGCGCGGCATGCGAGGCGCGCGTCGATAAGGCGACGCGGCAGGTGGAAGGCGTGAGCAAGGTCGCCGTCAACTTGCTGAAGAACAGCATGGACATCGAGTTCGACGGAAACCCGGCAACGGTTGCGGCGGTTTCCGCAGCAGTCGAGAAGGCGGGCTATGGGGCTATTCCTCGCGTGGCGGATTCTTCGGGCAAGAGGGCCGCGCCTGCGGGCCCGACTCCAGCCGAGCGGGCCGAAGCGGAGCTTGCCCATATGCGGTTTCGCGTCATTTTCTCGTTTGTGTTCTGCATCCCGCTGTTCTATATCTCGATGGGCCACATGTTCGGCTGGCCGCTTCCCGCGTTCCTGTCGGGTCATAACGTCCTGCCGTTTGCCCTGACTGAGTTCTTGTTGCTGCTTCCCATTGTGTACGTGAACTTCAAGTTCTTCCGCGGTGGTTTCAAAAGCCTGCTCCATGGCTCGCCGAATATGGATTCGCTGGTTGCTCTTGGTGCGACGGCCTCTATTGCCTACGGCATTTACGCGATGTATCGCATGGGATTCGCTTTGGGCATGGGCGACATCGACAGCGCCCATATGGCGGCGATGGATCTGTATTTCGAGGGCGCAGGCATGATCCTGACCCTGATCACGCTGGGAAAGTTCTTCGAGGCGCGTGCGAAGGGCAAGACCACCAACGCTATCACGGCGCTGATGGACTTGGCTCCCAAAACCGCTTTGCGTGAAACGTATGATGGTGAAGTCGAGGTACCTGTTGAAGACGTGCAGGTAGGCGATGTCCTTATCGTGAAGTCGGGCATGAGCGTGCCGGTTGACGGAACGGTTGTCGAAGGCGTCGCGAGCGTTGACGAGTCGGCGGTTACGGGCGAGCCCATCCCCGTCGAGAAAAGCGCCGGCGATGCCGTGATCGGTGCAACGGTCAGCAAGTCGGGCTACTTCAAGATGCGCGCCGAGCGCGTTGGCGAGGATACCGCGCTTGCGGGCATCGTGCGCATGGTCGACGACGCGACCTCGTCGAAGGCGCCCATCGAAGAGCTTGCCGACAAGATCTCGGGTGTGTTCGTGCCTGCGGTTATCGTGGTCGCTCTGGTCACGTTCGCGGTGTGGTTCTTCGCGTTGGGCAGCGGCCTTGAGGTTGCGCTGACCCACGCCGTTTCGGTGCTGGTCATTTCGTGCCCGTGCGCATTGGGCCTGGCAACCCCCACTGCCATCATGGTGGGAACGGGGCGCGGCGCACGCAAGGGCGTGCTGGTGAAAGACGCCGAGTCGCTGCAGCGTGCATCGCAGATCAAAACCGTCGTTCTGGACAAGACGGGAACCATCACGCGCGGCGCCCCTGCGGTGGTGGACATCCGCTGCGTCGAAGGCGTGGTTCCCGATGACCTTCTGTCGGTTGCCGCATCGCTTGAAACCATGTCCGAGCATCCGCTTGCGCAGGCCATCTGCCTTCATGCGACCGACAAGGATTTGCCTCTTCGCTCGGTCGAAGATTTCCAGCAAGTCCCCGGTCAGGGCGTGAAAGGCCAGATCGAGGGTGTTTCCTGCCTTGCGGGCAACGAGCGCATGATGGCAAGGAACGGCGTCGATCTTGAATCTTTCGCTGCTGATGCAACCGCTGCCGCCGATCAGGGCCGAACGCCTTTGTTCTTCGCATACGATGGCAAGGTGATGGGCGTCATCTTCCTGGCCGATTCGGTCAAGCCCAGCAGCAAACGCGCCATCGACGAGCTTCGCAAGATGGGCGTCGCCACGCTCATGCTGACGGGCGACCACGAGCGCACCGCCCACGCTGTGCAGCGTGAGGTGGGGGTCGACCGTGTCATTGCCGAGGTTCTTCCTGCCCAGAAGGCCGAAGTGGTTGCAAAGGAATGCTCGTTCGAGGCAACCGCCATGGTGGGCGACGGCATCAACGATGCCCCGGCGTTGGCGACGGCCGATGTGGGTATCGCCATTGGCGCCGGAACCGACATCGCTATGGAGTCGGCTGATATGGTGCTTATGCGCTCAGACCTTCTTGACGTGCCCGCGGCGCTGCAGCTTTCCCAAGCGGTTATGCGCAACGTGAAGCAGAACCTGTTCTGGGCGCTTATCTACAACGCCGTGTGCATTCCTCTGGCGGCTGGCGTAGTTCCCGGCATCACGCTGAACCCGATGATCGCGGCCGCGGCTATGGCGTTCTCGTCGGTCACGGTGGTGTCCAACGCGTTGCGTTTGCGCACGTGGAAGCCTAGCTGGGAAGTTCCTGGCTCGGCCGTTTCAAGCGTGAAGTACGTTGGCGACAAAACCCCGCCCGCTGACTTCACGGGAAGCTTGGGCGCGCCGGTTGTGATCGTGGACGAGCGTCCCTCCGATGAACCGGCTGACAACCAAAGTGAACTTTCGGACGAGCCGCAGGGGCTCCCCGATCAGAATGGAAAGGAAACCCTTATGCAGAAGACCGTGAACATCGAAGGAATGATGTGCTCCCATTGCGTTGCCCATGCAACCGAGGCGCTGAAGGGCGTTGCTGGCGTTGCCGATGCGCAGGTTAGTCTTGAGAACAAGAACGCCGTCGTTACCCTTGACGGCGATGTGGATGATCAGGCGCTGATCGACGCCATTGCCGCCGCTGGCTACAAGGCCGAAATGGCGTAGTTGGTGTTGCGTTCGTCGCATTTCGCACTCTAAACTGAAGAAGGAGGGCTCGGACTTGGTCCGAGCCCTCCTTCTGTTTGCAAAAGCGCTAGACCCGAAGGTCCGAAATCGCGCGAGGCGTTAAGCCAAGGTCGGGATCTGGATGCCGCAGGGGCCCATGTCCTCAAGCGCGATGTCGCGATCCATGGCGTACGCGTCGTAATAGTTGAAGCCGCCAGCAAGGTTGTAACACTTGTAACCCATCTGGCCGAGCATGCGGCAGGCAATGTAGCTGCGCAGGCCGGTAACGCAGTGGACGTAGATGTTCTTGTCCTTCGGCAGCTCGGACGCGCGATCGCGCAGCTCGTCGAGCTCGATATGGATAGCGTCGTCCAGGTGGTCCTGGTTGTAGTTGAGTGTGGGACGGACATCGAGGATGATGTCGTCGTCGCCCAGCTTGTCAAGGGCATCCCAGTGAACCTGGGTGTAAGTGCCCTCCATGAGGTCCTGGATGATGTAGCCTGCGTAGTTGACCGGGTCCTTAGCGGAAGAATACGGCGGAGCGTAGGTAAGGTCGAGCTCGGTCAGGTCGTTGCCCGTCATCTTGGCTTTGATGGCCGTGGCCAAAACGTCGATGCGTTTATCGACGCCGCTGAAGCCGGCGCACTGACCGCCAAGGATTCGGCCGTCCTTCTTATCGTAGATGACTTCCATGGTGAGTGCCTGACCACCGGGGTAGTAGGTGGCGTGGGCGGCGGGCATGAGCACGACGAAGTCGGCGTCGTAGCCCTCGGCGATGGCTGCCTTGTAGGACAGGCCGGTGCCGGCAACGGTGAGATCGGCCATCTTCAGGACGAAGGAGTTCTGAGCGCCAGCGTACGTGCGGTCTTTGCCGCAGATGACGTCGGCAACCAAGCGGCCTTGCTTGTTAGCCGGGCCTGCCAAAGGCACAACGGCGGGCTTGCCGGTGATGCTGTTGGTGATCTGAACGGCGTCGCCGACAGCGTAGATGTCGGGATCGTTGGTGCGCATCTGCTTGTCAACGACGATGGCGCCCTTGATGCCCGTCTCCAAGCCGCAGGCAACAGCCAGGTCGTTTTCGGGGCGAACGCCAATGGCCAGGACAACCATGTCGGCTGCAAGGGGCTTTTGATCTCGCATCTCGACCTCGAGCTGCTCGCCCTTGTCGACGAAACCGGTGACGTCGACGCCCAGCTGCATATGCAGGCCGACGTAGCGCATGCGGTTCTGTAGAACGGCAGCGATGCCGTCGTCAAGGCCCTTCATGACATGGGCGCCGCGATGAAGGACGGTAACCTTCAAGCCGCGCTCCATCAGGTTCTCGGCAACCTCAAGGCCGATGAAGCCACCACCGATGACGATTGCGGTTTTCGGCTGCTTCTGCTCGACGAAGTCGGAGATGGCGAACGTGTCCTCGATGGTGCGCAGCGAGAAGATGCGCTCGTCGTCGACGCCGGGAACGTCGGGCTTGACTGCCTTGGCGCCAGGGGAAAGGATGAGCTTGTCATAGCTCTCGTCGTATTCCTCGCCGGTTTCGAGGTTCTTCACGTGAACTTTCTTGGCATCGCGGTCGATTGCCGTGACCTCGGACTTCACGCGAACGTCGACGTTGAAGCGCTCCTTGAAGCCCTTGGGCGTTTGCACGGTGAGCTTCTCGCGCTCTTCGATGACGCCGCCGATGTAGTACGGCTCGCCGCAGTTGGCATACGAGATGTAGCCGGTGCGCTCGAAGATGATGATCTCGGCGTTCTCGTCGTTGCGGCGCAGACGTGCTGCTGCGCTGGCACCGCCGGCAACGCCACCGATGATTACAACTTTCATAGCTTCTCCTTCGAATGTATCGAATGTGGATCAACCTAGTTACCTGTACATTATATGTCCGCTTTGCAGGTCGGGGTGAACTTGTTGCGAAATCGGAACGCTGACGGCGGAAAGCGGCGCCGAATGTCATTGGCGCGGGGTTGGTCTGCCGGTGCGGCGTTGGACGACGCGTGCGTTGGGCGGTTGATTTCGTCCTGATGCCTATGATTTGCCTGCGGATAAGCTGGTTATTCCTTTTCAAGAGGGTATTATTGGCAATCACGCAAAAAAACAAGGAACGTGACGGCGCAAGTTCGTTGCAAATGATGTCGAGGCGCTTCCGGCAACCCCGCGAAATGCCCCGACATCATTTACGGGCAGGCCCTGTACCGTTCTTCGGCTTTAGAGAAAGGCAATCAATTGGCAAATTCAACGACGGGCCGCGCCACGTGGTCGGGCAAGCTGGCGTTCGTGCTGGCTGCGGCTGCTTCTGCGGTCGGCTTGGGAAGCATGTGGCGTTTCCCGTATCTGGCAGCACGTTACGGCGGCGGCACGTTCCTGCTTGCGTACTTGTTCTTCACGTTCACCATCGGTTTGGCTCTCCTGTTGCTTGAAACCGCCCTCGGTCGTCACACCAAGCAAAGCTCCATCGGCGCTTTCAAGGCCTTTGGCAAGCAGTACTCATTCATCGGTGTGTTCGTGTCATCTATCCCGTTCATCATCGTGCCGTACTACTGCGTTATCGGCGGCTGGGTCACGCGCTACCTGTTCGGTTACGCGTTCGGCGGGGCCGACGCGTTGGCCGACGGCGGCGGGATGTTCACCGGTTTCATTGGCAACGCTCCCGAAAGCGTCGCCTGCATGCTGGTGTTCATGGCCTTGACGTATCTCATCGTCGCCCTTGGCGTTAACAACGGCATCGAGAAAGCCAACATGGTCATGATGCCGCTGCTCATCGTCATCGCGGCCGTCATCGCTGTCTACTCGCTTACTCTTCCGGGTGCTATGGACGGTCTTTCGTACTACCTGGTCCCCGACGCCAGCAAGTTCTCGCCCGAGTTGGTCGTCGCCGCTTTGGGCCAGACGTTCTTCACCTTGTCTTTGGCCATGGGTATCATGGTGACCTACGGCTCTTACTTGGAGAAATCCACCAAGCTCACTTCCAGCGTCACCCAGATCGCCTCCACCACGTTCGGCATCTCGCTTCTGGCCGGCCTCATGATCGTCCCGGCCACCTTCGCCGCCCTTGGTTCGGGCGAGGCGGTTGCCCAGAATTCCGGCCCCTCGCTGATGTTCATCATCCTGCCGCAGGTTTTCGAGAACATGGGCAACGTCGCGGGCGTTATCGGCACTGTCTTCTTCGTGTTGGTTCTGTTCGCCGCTCTGACCAGCTCGCTTTCGTTGGTCGAGACCTGCACCTCGGTCATCAGCGATGCCACGCAGTGCTCGCGCCGTCGCGCCCTGATCATCGTCGTCGGCTTCACCACCATCGCGGGTATCGTCGTCAACCTTGGCTACAGCTCTCTGGCGTTCATCGAGCCGCTTGGCCCGGGTTCCAGCATCCTCGACTTCTTGGACTTCGTCTCCAACTCGGTCATGATGCCTATCGCTGCGCTTCTTACCTGCATCTTCGTCGGTTGGATCATCAAGCCCAAGGTCATCATCGACGAAGTGCGCGAGTCCGCCGAGTTCAAGCTGGCAAACGTTTGGTCGGCTCTCATCAAGTATGTGGCGCCTGTCGTGCTGGTGGTTATCCTGATCGCCTACATCATGCAGTCGCTTGGCATGCTGAAGCTGTAACGCTTACCGCTTCGAATCGCGAAGTTTTGCCACGGGGTTGCGCCTTGCTTCTCCCGCGGTTATACTCGCGCCATTGAATTCTGTTTCAGGGCGAGGTGAAATTCCTCACTGGCAGTAACCGCAAGCAAGCAATTGCAAGGCGGAAGTCTGCGACCCCGTTGGCGAAAGCCGCGGGCTGATCCGGTGAAAATCCGGGACCAACGGTTAAAGTCCGGATGGAAGAGGCAGAGTTCGCAAAACGTCACTGCGTCCGTTGGTGCAGATATTCGTTATGCGAAACACAAGCCCGTATGGAAGGAATTCATACGGGCTTGTTTCTTTTCCGCGAAGCAAGATTCAAACCCGCCCAACGACTGCTTCGCAGAAGGAAGGCAATCATGCCAGCATCGCAAAACGCGGCAACCATCAAGAACACGAACAAGTGGAGCACGCGCCAGCTCGTCACCATGGCCCTTATGTGCGCCGTCAGCGCCCTGTTCTCGTTCGTTCAGATCCCGCTGTTCCCGCCCGCGCCGTTCTTGACCTACGACCCCTCGCTTGTCCCTGCTATGGTTTGCGGATTCGTGTTCACCCCCGGTGCGGGCTTCGCCGTCGGCGCCATCTCGGCTATCATCCACGGCCTTGTTCTTGGTGAATGGGTCGGCTCGCTCATGAACATCGGTGCCACGCTGTTCTTCGTCGTCCCGGCTGCTCTGATCTATCATCGCAACCGCACCTTCAAGAACGCCCTTATCGGCCTGGTGGTTGGCTGCGTTGTGGCCGTTGTCGGCTCGGTTGTCTTGAATCTCACCATCGGCGTTGCGTTTTGGTACGGCTCCATCGATGTCATCCTGCCGCTGCTTGCGCCGGCTGTCATCCCGTTCAACATTTTGAAGACCTTGGTTAACAGCGCTCTGACCCTGCTGGTTTACAAGAGCGTCTCGAACATGGTCACCCCGAAAAAAGACCAGGTGAAGGGTCGCTAACATGATCGATCTGTCCGACGTTCGGTTCTCGTACGATGGCAAGGCGCCCGCTTTGGCGGGTGTGAGCGCTCATGTGAATGCAGGCGAGTTCGTCTGCATTTTGGGAGGCAACGGCAGCGGCAAGTCCACGCTGGCGAAGCATCTGAACGCGCTTTTGCTGCCTGACCAGGGAACGGTGACGGTGGACGGAATGAGCACGGCCGACGCCGAGTGCACGTACCTCATCCGTCAGACGGCCGGCATGGTTTTCCAGAATCCTGATGATCAGCTGGTGTCTACTCTGGTTGAAGATGATGTGGCGTTCGGCCCCGAGAACCTGGGCATTCAGCTGCCCGAGCTGCGTGAGCGCGTGACGCGTGCGTTGGCTGACGTGGGGCTTGCCGGTTTCGAGCGCAAGGAGACCCATGCGCTTTCCGGCGGTCAGAAGCAGCGCGTGGCCATTGCCGGCGTTCTTGCCATGAACCCGCGCATTCTGATTTTGGACGAGGCTTCGGCGATGCTCGACCCCCGCGGTCGCGCCGGCCTGATGCGTGTTTGCCGCGAGCTTCACGAGCGCGGCTTCACTATCGTCATGATCACGCATTTCATGGAAGAGGCTGCTCAGGCCGATCGCGTCATCGTGCTTGAATCAGGCAAAGTGGTGTGCGACGGATCGCCTGCTCAGGTTCTGTTGCAGGAAGATCTTCTGCGCCGCCTGAACCTTGATGTGCCGTTTGCCACGCATCTTTCTCATGCGCTGCGCAATGCCGGCGTGGCGGTTGCCCCCACGGTCGACGATGATGCGCTTGCTGCCGAGATTCTTTCTTTGGCGAAGGGCAGCCTGCTCGCAGGCGCGGCTTCTGCAGCTGGTCAGGACGTGCCGGCGAATGCTGGCGACGCGGTCGACGGCGCGCAAACGGATGACGCCGCGGTCGACGGCGCAGCTGGCGAAACAACGGACGATACGGCGGCTGATTGCGCCGATGCCGTTATTCGCTTCGAGGACGTCTCGTTCACGTACGATCCGTCCGAGGCAAAGCGCAAGCGCACCCCTGCGCAGCGTCAGGCCGATTGGGGTAACAGCTCCGACAGCATTTGGGCGCTCTCGGATGTTTCTTTCGCGGTGAAGCCGGGCGAGTTCTTGGGCATTGCGGGTCACACTGGAAGCGGCAAGTCCACGCTTGTCCAACATATGAACGGCATCCTGAAGCCCACGCACGGTCGCGTGATGGTGCGCGGCTTGGACATGGCCGACAAGCGCTCCGAAGCCGAGCTTCGCGGCACCGTCGGCGTGGTGTTCCAGTATCCCGAGCATCAGCTGTTCGCGGAAACCGTTTACAAAGACGTGGCGTTTGGCCCGCGCAACCTGGGGCTTTCCGATGACGAAGTGGACGAGCGCGTGCATCGTGCCTTGTCTCGCGTCGGCCTTGATTTCGACGCCGTGTCGCAGAAAAGCCCGTTCGAGCTTTCGGGCGGACAGCAGCGTCGCGTCGCGTTTGCGGGAATTCTTGCCATGGAGCCGTCAGTTCTGGTGCTCGACGAGCCTGCTGCGGGCCTTGATCCCGCGGGCCGTCGTTCCTTTCTGCAGCTTATCGCGCGCCTTCACAAGCAGGAGGGCCTGACCGTCGTCATGGTTTCGCACAACATGGATGATCTTGCTGCCATGTGCGATCGCGTTCTTGTCATGAACGAGGGCTGCCTGCAATCAGTAGGCGCGCCTTCCCAAGTGTTTTTGGATGTCGAGGGCTTGCGCTCCATTGGCCTTGGCACCACCAGTGCCCAGTCAATGGCGGTCAAACTTGCCGAAGGCGGGATGCCCATTGTCGCGGGCAAGCTTTACGACATGCCTGCGCTTGTTGAATTGGTTGCCGGCGTGACAGGTGGCGATGCCCGATGAGCACGGGATTCAGCTTCGGCAGCTACGTCCCTGGCAATAGTTGCATTCATCGCATCGATGCGCGCATCAAACTAACTCTGGGTATCGCGTTCATTGTGGCGCTGCTGTGCGGTCACACGTTTGCTTCGCTGGGCATTGCCGCGGCGTTCGTTTTCCTGACGTACGTGCTTGCGCGCATCCCCGCAGGTAAAGCGCTTCGATCGCTTGCGCCGTTGATGGTGATCGTGCTGATCGTCGTGATCTTGAACTTGTTCACGCAGCAGGACGGCGAGACGCTTGTCCAGCTTGGCGTATTACGCATCTCGACGGGCGGCATGCGGGCTGCTGGCTTCATGGGCGTGCGCCTGACGGTGATGATGTTGGGCATGAGCCTGATCACCCTTACGACGCCGACCATCGAGCTTTCCGAGGCCTTCGAGAAGATGCTCGCGCCCTTCGCTCGTTTTGGGCTGCCCGCCCACGAGCTGGGGATGATCATGGGCATCGCGCTGCGCTTCATGCCTCAGTTCGCCACCGAGCTGGCGACGGTCTATCATGCGCAGGTCAGTCGCGGTGCGCGCCTGTCCAACAGTCCCGTTCACGGCGTTCGCATGGTTTCGTCGCTGATGATCCCGCTGTTCGTAAGCGTGTTCCGTCATGCCGAGACGCTCTCGTTCGCCATGGACGCGCGCTGCTATCACGGCGGCGAGGGTCGCACGCATTTGCGTCCGATGAAGCTCGCGGCGCTTGACGCCATCGCCACGGCAGCTATGGCGGCACTTGTGGTGCTGGTTGTTTTGGGGAACGCGTTCTAGCGACGATACGTTCCGATAACGGAATGCCCGTTGGTGTTCCTTTGCGTTATCATCGGCTCATCCGTTCGATGCGAAAGGGAACCGATGGCGCGTTTGCTCATTGTCGAAGATGACGTCTCGCTGCGAGAGAGTCTTGTGCGTATGCTGCAGCTTAAGGGGCACGAGTGCCTTTGCTGCGAGTCGTTTACGAACGCCGCGGCCGAAGTCCTGTCCGCTTCCCCCGACTGCATCCTTCTTGATTTGTCGCTTCCTGGCGCGTACGGTCACGAGATTTGCCGCGCGGTCCGTCAGGAAAGCGATGTTCCCATTATCGTGCTGACCTCTTCCGATAGCGAGTTCGACGAGGTCATGAGCATGAACGTCGGCGCGGATGACTACGTGGTCAAGCCGTATCGCCCCGCCGCGCTGCTTGCCCGCATCGACCGCGTGCTTGCCCGCAGCGGCTCTGCCGATTCGGCGCGCAGGCAGCTGGAACGCGACGGCGTTTTGCTTGATCCGGTGCGAGCCGAGGTATCGTATCGCGGCAAGAGCGTGGAGCTTGCGCGCAACGAGCTTCTGATCTTGCGCGTTCTTATGGAAAACGCGGGCTCCATCATCTCGCGCAGCGAGCTGATGGACGAGTTGTGGCAAACCGATGCATTCGTCGACGACAACACACTCACGGTGAACGTGAACCGCCTGCGCCGTAGCCTTCGGTCAATTGACGTGCCCGACGATTTCATCACCACTCGCCGCGGATTGGGTTACGTGGTTAAATGAGCGGCTATCCTCGGGAGAAGCCCGCGCGTAATCTCGTCGATTGCGGCTATTCTTTCGGCGCATATCTGCGCTCACGCTCGAGTTTCGTGGTTGGTGCGATTGCCTTGGCGGTTGTCATTGCGGGCATCATGGTCGTCACCGGCTCCAATGCGTCCTCTGTCGCTCTTGTTCTTGTTTGCGAAGCCCTGTTCGCCTGCGTCGCGCTTGCCGCGGGGTATTTGCGCGATCGCGAGTTCTACCAGCAGCTGAGCCTGTTCTGCGACTCGCCCGAAAACGCGCGCTTCCTTTCATCGATTCTGAATGAGCCACGTACCTTGGAGGGATCCATCGCCTATCGCGCGCTTGCGGTACAGGGTAAAGCCGCCTCGGACGAGCTGTCAGCGCGTTCGCGTGACATGAAGGAGTATCGCGACTACATCGAACTCTGGGTACACGAGGCAAAAACGCCCATCGCATCGGCGCAGCTTGCGCTGTCGAACTTGCACGGCCTCGGCATCGATGAGGTGCGCGGCGACCTCGACCGCGTCGAGTCGCGCGTCGAACAGGCGCTGTACTATGCTCGCTCGGCAACGCTGAGCGAGGATTTCTCTATTGAAGAGCTCAACCTTGCGGCACTTGCGCGCTAAGCGTGCCGCCAACGGTCCCGCACGCTCATCGGCGCATGGGTCTCGCTTGATTTCGCGATCGACGAGGCGCTCGAGGTGTTCGCCGACGCGAAATGGGTCGACTTCATCATCGGCCAGGTTCTGGAGAACTCGGCGAAGTACGGCGCGAAGACCATCCGGTTCGAAGGCGCGGCGAAGGACGCAGGGACGAAGGACGGGCGCATCGAGCTTTTGATCAGCGACGACGGGGACGGCATTCCCGCTGCCGACGTGCCGCGCGTGTTCGACCGGGGCTTCACGGGAAGCCAGGGCCGCACGCACCATAAGGCAACGGGCATGGGTCTTTACCTGGCTGCCGTTGCCTGCGACAGGATGGGGCTTGGCCTGCGCATTTCTTCGGAAGAAGGGCAGGGTACGACTGTCACGCTGATCTTCCCGCTTGACCGCACGCGCATGGACTTGGCTGCTAATCTTACAAGATCGTAAGATTGCGGTAAGCTGCTTCGATGGCTCCGTTTTCGCAATCGCCGCATCATGGGGATATGTCGAACTGAAGAGAAAGGAACCCCCCATGTCTGTGGTTACTGCAACCCCTCCTGCAGGCATTGCGAACGCGAATCAACCTCAGAGCCGTAACGTCTTGCTTTCCGTGCGCGATGTTCAGAAGGTGTACGGATCGCGTGAGGCCATTACGCGAGCGCTCGATGACGTGTCATTCGATATCTGCGAAGGCGAGTTCGTTGGCGTGATGGGTCCATCGGGCTCGGGTAAGAGCACGTTGTTGAACTGTATCTCCACTATCGATACCGTGACCAGCGGAAGCATCATCTTGAACGGCCGCGACATCACGCAGCTGCGCAGTCGTCAGTTGTCCAAATTTCGCCGCGACGACTTGGGTTTCATCTTCCAGGGCGCCAACCTGCTGGACACGCTGACCGGTTTCGAGAACATTGCTTTGGCCCTTACCATCAAGGGTGAGAAAGCTGATTCCGTTCGCGCGAAGGTCGATCGCACCGCCGATTTGCTTGGCGTGGCGGATGTTCTGCAAAAGTACCCGCGACAGATGTCGGGCGGTCAGCGTCAGCGCGTCGCCGCGGCGCGCGCCATCGTCGCCGACCCGAAGCTGGTCCTTGCCGACGAGCCCACCGGCGCGCTTGACTCGCGCAACGCCGCTGTTCTTCTTGAAACCCTTGGGGTTCTGAACGAGAAGCTGCACGCCACCATCATGATGGTCACGCATGATGCGGTTGCGGCATCGTACGCCGATCGCATCTTGTTCATTAAAGACGGCAAGCTGTTCAACGAGCTGCGTCGCGGCGATAGCAGCAGAACCGATTTCTACCAGCGCATACTCGAAGTCCAAGCGTTTCTTTCCGGCAAGCAGAGCGCATCCTCCGCAGTCGGTTTCGTGGCATCGCACGTCACCGCGCTCGGCAACTAGGCGGCGGTCATCATGCTGATGAAACTTGCCTTGCGCAACGTGCGCCGCAGCGTGCGCGATTACGCTGTATATTTCGTTACCATGACTTTGGGCGTGGCGGTGTTCTACGCCTTCAACGCTATCGAGGACTCGCGCGTGCTCTTCGAGGCGCAGGAAGGCGCCAAAAACATGTTTCTCGCGTCGGGTGCGAGCATTTTCGACATCCTTTCGCAAGTCATGACCTATTTCAGCATCGTCGTCGCTGTGGTTTTGGGTTTTTTGGTTCTGTACGCCAACCGGTTCGTTGTTCGGGCGCGCAAAAAGGAGTTCGGCACGTACCTGCTTTTGGGCATGAGCCCGCGCCAGGTTTCCTCGGTGGTGCTGATGGAAACGCTGATCGTCGGCGTTCTTGCGCTGGTGGTGGGCCTGGGACTGGGCTTTCTAATCTCACAGGCAATCGCTTTCGCCACGGCGGGCCTCATCGGCGTGGCCATCAGCGACTACCATCTGCTGTTCAGCGCCCGCTCCGCCGAGCTGACCCTGGGATGCTTCGCGCTCATCTTCGCTGTGGTCGCCCTGTTCAACGCCGTGCAGATTTCGCGCTGCAAGCTTGCCACGCTGCTTTCGGCCAACTCCCGCAACGAGCGTATGCCCGTGCGCAACCCCATCGTCTGCCTCATCGTGTTCGTGCTTTCGTGCCTGATTCTGGCGAAGGCATATGCCGAGCTCAACCTCGACGGCTTGGTTTACTTCGGTGAGCACTTCCGCACCGCAACGGCGCTGATGCTCGTCGGCACGCTAAGCCTGTTCTGGTCGGCGTCGGGGTTCTTCATCCTGCTGATCCAGCGTTTGCGGGGCGTGTACTTCAAGGGTCTCGCCATGTTCACAATGCGCCAGATCGCGGCGAAGGTGAACACCGCGTTCGTGTCGCTGTGGGCGGTTACCGTTCTTCTGTTCTTCAGCATCGTCGTATTCTCAACGGGCTTTAGCCTGGCGACGGTCTTCTCCGATCAGTTAGAGGAGAACACTCAGTTCGATGCGTCTATCCGCGCGAGCCTGATGGCGCTTGACACCTCCGACATGGAGGCGGTGCCCGCCGGGCAGTATGGCGGGGAAGAGGCCAAAGCGGCTGCAATTCAGGAAGTTGAAGCCCAGCGCAACGAGATTCACAGGCTATGGCAAGAGAACGGCGGTTCTACCGCTGCGTATCTCAAATCGCTCATCCCTGATTGGGACGAGCGCGTGACCGGCTCGGCTCAGGTGGACACATGGCTTGCGAACGATTTGACGAACAAGCAGCTTGCCGATGCGTGCGGCTTCACGCTTGCGCAGATCGGCTCCGACGATAACTCCAGCATGGCCGACGAAGGCGTGCAGTACGTTTCGTTGTCTCAGTTCAACGCTGCACGGCAACTTGCAGGCGAAAAGCCGATCGAGCTTGCTGCGGACGAATATCTGGTCGACAACACGATCGATAAATCTACCGACTACGCGAAGGCGCTTGGCCAGAAAGGGCGTACCATCACCGTCGACGGCCATGAGCTGACCGCATCCGGACAGGTTGTTTCGCAATCGCTCCAGGTAAGCAGCATGGGTTGCCTGATCGCCGTTTTGGTGGTTCCCGACGAATTGGCGGCCGACAGGTTCGCCGCTGGCGACCTGCCGTATTTAAGCGAGCTGAACATCAACCTAGCAAGCGATTCGCAAGAGCAGGCCATGAAAGACATGATGGCTGAATACGGGAAGGCGGCACCGCCGAGTGAAGAGCTTGTCGAAAAGGGCTGGACTTACGATCCCGGCGCATGGCCGGTGTCCTATTACGACACGAGCGAAAGCGTTATCGCCGACAGCATGGGGCTTAAGCTGCTCTTGGTTTACCTAGCGCTCTACATCGGGTTCGTCTTCCTCATGACCACCGCAGCGGTTCTTTCCGTTCAGCAGCTCTCCGAGGTGGCGGACGGCATTTCGCGCTATCGCCTGCTTGCCCAGCTAGGATGCGACAGGGCCATGGTTTTGCGAAGCTTGCGCACGCAGATCGGCATCTACTTCGTGGCTCCGCTTTTGGTTGCAGGATGCCATTCGGCCTGTGCTATCAGGGTTCTGTACAAGAACCTGCTATCGCTTTGGGGCACAGGGGCTGTTACCAGCATGCTTTTCGTCGGCATTGCGCTGGTGGTTGCAGTGTATGCAATCTACTTGGTGTCGACGTATCTGGTTGCGCGTTCGGCAGTGATCTCAGGCGCGGGCAAGAAGTTGCTTGCGTAGCCAGACAAGAAAACGAAAGGGGCGGTGCCTGCGAGTTGCTCGCGTGGCGCCGCCCCTGCGCGTTCGCTAGAAAAATGTGCTTAGAAGGACTCGTTCACGACCAACGTGCTCATATCGACGGTTGCAGTATGACGCGGGCCGGGCGCGCAGTCGGCCGCGGGATGGCCTACCATCAGCATGTCAACCAGCATGTAGTCGTCGGGGACGTTGAATTCTTTGCGTACTTCCTTCGGATCGTATGCGCCAACCCAGCAGCTGCCAAGACCGGCTGCGGTTGCGGCGTTCGCCATATTGGTAAGCGCGATGGTAGCGTCAACGTTGCCGAAGTCGCCGGACTCGAAGCCCAGGCCCTTGGCGGAAACCTTCGTGTCGAAAGCGGCGATGATCACGACGGGTGCGCCGTAGCGGCACTTCGAGACCTTGTTGATTTTCTCAAGGCCTTCGGGGGTTTGAACCACGCACAGGCGGAATGACTGTGCGTTGCAAGCAGTGGGGGAAAGCTGCGCTGCTTTCAGGATGGCGTCGATCTGCTCTTGGGCGACGGGTTCGTCCGAGAATTTGCGGACGGAATAGCGATCGCTCATTAACTGCAGGTAATCGTTGATGTTCATAGGTGGCTCCTCTCATGATTGAGACGCGAGGTCTGGTACGATTCTGGATCGACCATTTCGACGCTATTTTACGTCTTGAGCGTGCTTGCGTCTTGAGCACATTGTAGGAGGCCCCGATTTGTTGAAAAAAGTTCTGAAAGCTATCGTCATCGTTTTGGCGGTTCTGCTCGTTGTTCTCGCTGGCTATGTTGCCTACCTTGAATTGACGTACAGCCGCATCGCCGACAACCAAGAGCTGGCCGTTTCCTCGGCCTCCGGTGACGCTGCTGGCGCCCAGCAGGACACCGCGCTTGTCACAGGACGCTCGTACACGGCGCTTACGTACAACATCGGGTTCGGTGCCTATCTGCCCGAATTCTCGTTCTTCATGGACGAGGGTGTTATGAATGACGGCACCGAAACCGTCGGTGACCATGCGCGCGCTCTGAGTGCCGACGCCGTTCATTACTCCACTGACGGCGTGATCTCGCTGGTTCAGGGTTTGAGCCCCGACTTCGCGTTTCTGCAAGAGGTGGACACCGACTCCGACCGAAGCTGGCATGTGAACCAGGTTTCCGACATCACATCTGCGTTTTCGCAGATGAACAGCGTATATGCTGTGAACTTGCACTCGTCGTATCTCGTGTATCCGCCAACCGATCCCATCGGGTTCATGAACAGCGGCCTTCTTACGTTGTCGTCCCAGACCATCGATTCCGCGGTCCGTCGCAGCTATCCCATCAGCGAGGACCCCATCCAGAAGCTGTTCGATCTTGACCGCTGCTTCCAGGTGCTTCGCTTGCCTGTAGAGGGAACCGACAAGCAGCTGGTGCTGATCAACAGCCATATGTCGGCGTATGACAAGGGCGGTGTCTCGCGCGCCAAGCAGCTTGAGATGATCACGAGCCTTATGAAAAGCGAGTTCGAGGCGGGCAACTGGGTTATCGCCGGCGGCGATTGGAACCACGCGCTTTGGGGCAGCGAGACCATGTACCCCAGCGATCAGAAGATGCCCGATTGGCTTGCCGTCCTTGGTCAAGATGACCTGCCCGAAGGATTCTCGATCGTCCGCGCAGACAATATCTGGGATGTGCCGACGTGTCGCGATGCTGACATCCCGTACGAGAAGGGCGTGTCGTTCTGCTCGGCCATCGACGGATTCATCGTTTCCGATAACGTTGTCGCCGCGGCGCAGAACGTCGACAGCGGTTTCGCCTATAGCGATCACAACCCGGTGCTGATGACCTTTCAACTGAGTTAGCGCCGACAGTCGTCTTTTGTTGGTTCGACGCTGTTGTGCTTTTCTTCGTGAACCGCCATTGACGACGACGTAGCGTCGTCATGCAATAATGATTGCCGATCTTTCGGCTGGATGATGCGAGTGGGCTTGTGAAGGAATCGAACAACGAATCAAGTCAGGATTTAATGACGGTAGGCGAACTGGCTACGCGTGTTGGCGTGACGGTTCGAACTATTCAGTATTACGATCAGCGCGGTTTGCTCCATCCCACATGCAAGGGGGAGCAAAACCTCCGTTTGTATTCGGCGGCTGACGAGGAGCGCCTGTATCGCATCGTGGCATTGAAACAGCTGGGCCTTTCATTGTCGGAGATTCAAGAAAGCGAGAGTCGGGACGCCAAGGCGGAGCTAACCGCCGCGCTTGCCAAGCGCGAGGAAGAACTCGAGCGCAAAAGCTCGGAGATCTTGCGTGACATGAACGCGGTTCGCGGGTTGTGTTCCCGGGTCGAAAGCGACGAAAGCGTTGATTGGGGCGCCGTTGCAGATGCCGTTGGCGCTGCCCAAGATCGCGAGGACACCCTTTGGTTCGCTATCGCCGGGGAATCCGTCGGCGATATCGCTGTGCCCGAGCTTTCCAAAGATGATGTTGCGAATTGGCATCGACTGATGGGTGATGCAATCGAGGCAATGCATGATGGTGTGTTGATTTCCGATGAGCGGGCACGTGAGCTTGCGGTTCGTTTCTCTGAGCTGGGCGGCATGTCCTATGCGCTGGCGGGGCTGAAACGATTGGCGAATCAGCGAAAAGCGGGCCCAAGGCAGTACGGACGTGACTTTTATGCTGGCATTCAGCGACGTACGCTGAGTTTTCTTCAAGATGCTTCGAACCATTTCGGGATCGAGTAGCTTTTTTCCTGCGTGTCAGAAGCATGCAACCCTTTTGTTGCGATAAGGCGGTTGTTTGTCGCTATTCGTTTCCCGGTTTCGGAAATAGTTTCGCCTTTGGCGTTTTCTGTATAGATCACCGTTGACAACGACGCAGCGTCGCTCGCTATCGTCTCTTGCGCGATAGGGAACTTGCAAGAAAGGCTAAGGGTTGTTCATGAATCCCTTGAAGAAAGCGATCTTTGTTTCTGTAGGCTGTTTATGCGTCGTTCTGGGCGTTTGCGGCGCGTTTTTGCCGGTTCTGCCCACAACGCCGTTGTTGCTTGCCGCCGCGTTTCTGTTCTCGCGCAGTTCGCAGCGCTTGAACGACTGGCTGGCTCAGACCGAGGTCTACAAGGCGTATGTTGAGCCGATCAATTCCGGTGACGGGATCCCCATGCGCAAGAAGGTGTCTATCCTGAGCTTATCGTATGCGGTGATGGCGGTAAGTGCCGTTGTGGTGGCTCGTCCTTTGGTATGGGCGATCCTCGGGTGCGTTGCGGTGTTCTTGTTCTGGCTGATCGGATTTCGCGTGCCGACGGCGCCTGCAACGGAGGTTAAGTAGGCGAAGCGAGCGGTTTGCTTATGGCTGCACGAAGAAAGGGCGTTCCCAATTTGAACTGCGCCCCAAAACTTGGACGGCTTAAAGGATGCGGTGGTTCCCGAGCGCGCTCGCGGCGCTATGTCCGTGTGCGCTGCGAGATCGACGCCGACGGGAGCCTTGCTCCGATTGCCGTGCTGTGGCGTTCCGGGCGCGCGTTCGAGATCACCAAGGTGAGTCGCCGCGAGAGCCGGCCGTGCCTGGGCACCGGCCGCCGCACGCGCTTTACCGTGCGGTTCGGCGGCTACCGGACGTATTTGTGGAGGGGCACGAACCGCTGGTACGTGATGAGCCCGCCTCCGTTTATTTCTAGCATGCAAAAAGACTGCCGCGCCGTCGGCTCGCCGAACGTCTGATTTGCTAAACTTAGGTCCATCTGAATAACTGAGGGCACGGTTCGAACAGCTGCTACGCCTAGTAGAGAAAAAAATTCCGGTTCAACTCCGGATCAGTTGAATGACTGTGTTTAAGGCTCGCCTGCTTGCGGCGGCGCGCGTCCGCGCGTTGCGAGGGACGAATGGCGGGGGCGCACCCTGCCGATTTTTACCTGCCCTCCCGGACCCCGAAAGGGGAGGAGGCGGGGTATATGAAACCCAAAAAAACGCTGACGGAACGCGTGCTCGCGCTGCTGCTCGCGCTCGTTACGGCGACGGCCCTCGTGCCGGCGCCCGCGCTCGCCGAGGCAGTCGATGAGCTCGCGGCGACGCCGCAGGCCGAGGCCGCTGTCAAGGATCAGTCTGCCGAGGACGCGCCCGCGTCCGACGACGTCGCGGCCGACGCCGACCAGGAGCCCGCGGCCGACGCCGACCAGGAGCCCGCGGTCGACGACGCCGCAGCTGATGCCGCAGCCGACGTCGAGCAGGTGCCTGCGGCTGACGAGGAGCCGGCAGAGGAGCCCGCGCCCGAAGCCGACGCTGCTGTCAAGCAGCCTGCGGCCGTCGCGCCCACTGCGGTTACCGCCACGGGAAAGGTCGATGCTCCCGCAATCGCCTCTGCCGAGGAGCTGACCTCCGACGCCAAGGTCTATATCCAGGACTTAAAGGATAAAAACAGTTCCTATTCCACAAAGTATGGCGCGCTCAAGGCTGGTGAGACGCTTTGGACAAATATGTACGACGAGGTGGAGACCGAGGACGATTGGGGTGACCCCACCACCGAAACTCAGTCCGTCACCAACCCAGGCACCTGGACTTACACCTGGCTCGCCGGTACGGTTAAGGCTAGCAACGACGTCTCCGACTACACTGAGGTCGTAGGTCATGAGCAGTCCCTCACCGTCACCGATGCGATGGTGGGCAAGTACTTCATCTGCAAAGTAACTGCGGGTGGCAAGGACTATTACGGCCCCTCCGTTTCTTACGGCTCGGGCATCAATGCCAATTACATTCCCGGTCCCGTGCTGGGCGCCGGGCAGGCAAACCTCTACTCCGTCAAGCTGAGTAGCTCGTCTCCCGCCGTTGGCGACACACTCACTGCTACGCCGTATACCGCGTACAACACGCCCGCTTCGAGCGACATCAAGGTGACCTACACCTGGTACGAGTCGACGAATAAAAACTCTGGTTGGACCAAGATTGAAGGCGCGATGTCGGCGACCTTTACGGTGCCCGAGGACCTTGCCGGCAAGTATCTCAAGGTGGTTGCCAACGCGGGCGTCAATGACGTCGAGGCGCCGACCTCAGATGCCGTGATGAAGGCCGGCGCTGTCAAACTCGCCGGTGTTGAGTTGTCCGCTTCTTCCACCGAAATCGGCGCAACCCTCACGGCTAAGGCGTACACTGGCTCGAGCTACAGACCCAGCTACGTCGACAATTCTAGGGTCACCTATACCTGGAAAAAGTACAAGGGCACGTCTGCCCCGTCGAGTTCCACGGCATGGGAGACCATTGAGGGCGTTACTGGCTCGACGTTGACGGTTGGCGAGGACCTCGCCGGCTATTACGTATCCGTGTCGGCCAATGCTGGTGCGAATGATGTTGCCTTTGGCGATTACTCGACGGGCTTTGGCATTGGCCCCTTTAAGCTCGCGGGCGCCGTCGAGATCTACTCGGCAATTCTCGCAAAAGAGGGCTCGACGAGCGGCATCTATGTCTACACCGCCGACGACACGGTGCAGGTGCTTGCCAAGGAAAAGGGCGCGAGTAATTATATTGACGCCTCTAAGCTGAATTATCAGTGGCAAGTCGCAGATAAAAAGAACGGCGATTACGCCGACATCGAGGATGCGACGTCCAATACGCTCAAGCTCGCTTCCCATGAGGGCAAGTCGGTTCGCTGCGTTGTTACCGCAAAGGTTGGCGACAGCATGCGCACCACCAGGGGCACGAATCTTATCGGCGCTGCGACTTCCGTCAACGTCACGAGCGTAAAGCTCGACAAGATGGGCGAGGCCAACGCGGGAGAAATCATTACGGCGACCGCCGACGCGGCTTCGGGCGATGTAACCGCCAACGAGCACGTTGCGTGGTCGTGGTACTGCGGCGATACGGCGAAGACATGCACGACGAAGATCGATGGCGCGGCCACCAATACCTTTGCACCCGATGCGTCCTACGCCGGTAAATATGTCGTGGCATGTGCTAACGGCGGTTTTGGTGACGAGAAGTCGAGTGCCGTCCTTATTGTCGAAGCTGGCTCCGTTGAGCTTTACGGTGTGACGGTTGAGGGTGCGCTGGCATCTGGTCAGATTGCCGCAGGCAAGGTTCTGACGGCCAAGGCGACCAAGGGCAATTACTACACCAACGTCTCCGCGACGGACACGGTCCACTATCAGTGGCAGTACTCCAACGACAAGAGCTCCTACGACAGCCACTTCGTCAACATTCCCGATGCGACCGACTCCGCAACGTACACGCCCACGGCCGATATGGTGGGCAAGTACATTCGCGTAATCGCCACGAGCAAAAACTCGGTGAAGAGCACCGAGAAAAAGAGCACCTACGACGGTGCGCAGTCCGTCGACCCCGTTGGCCCCGTGACGCTTGCCGGGCAATACGAGCTCAAATCCGTTGCGCCCAACGAGGCGTCTTCGACGACGCTTTCCGTCGGCGCGGTGCTCACCCCGCGCGTGAAGATTCCCGGCTCCTCGAGCTGGTCCGATTCCGATCTGCCCGAGGACGCTAAGCTCACGCTCGCTTGGTATGCCAAGGGCGAGGGTGATTCGGACTGGGCGGAACTCACCGAAGGCATTGACGCCGAGACCGGCGCGCTGACGCTCAACGATTCTCTCGTCGGCAAGCGCATCAAACTCACGGCGCGCGCACTCGACAATACCGTCGAGTGGGTTTCCTCCGATGGCGTCACGGCGGCGGGGGAGTATAACCTGCTGCGCGTGATTGCCGACCCACCGATCAATAGCGACTCGATCCATCTCATCTCGGGCGATAGCGTCAAGGCGACGGTGCAGGCCAAGCGCGCTGACGGTTCGCCTACCGATGGTATCGACGTCACCGGTCAGGCGACGGTTGCGTGGTATGCGGCGGACGATGCGAAGGCTCCGGAGGCCGACTGGACGCTGCTGTCCGACATGTCGGGCGCTACGGCAAAGGTGTCTGCCTCTGCCGCGGGCAAGTATCTGAAGGCTGTCGCCACGAGCGGCAGCTCGACGGTCGAGCTTGTATCGGCCAATCCCGTCATCGCCGCAGGCTCGCTTGAGGCAGCAGTCCAAAAGCTCAACGACAAGAATGTTCAGCTCATCGCGGACTACAGCTCCAAGGGTTCCAACGTCAACGACCTGCTGAAGGCCCAGCTCGAGAAGCTCGGCTTCGATGACATCGACGTCAAGGTTTCCGAGGGCGGCGTACTGTTCCGCTCCGAGGACGCGCGCGCCACCGTCGGTATCTCCGACGCCCAGGACGACACCAACGGCGCCGTTACGTTCTTCTACATGAATCCCGACGAGTACACGGGATACAACCTCGACCAGCTTCGCAGTGCCGATGTGGCCTTTGAGCTTTCGCGCGCGGGTGAGGAGACTGAGTACTATCAGCCCGATAAGGCCGTCAAAGTCGCTTGGGACGAGGATAAGCTTCAGGATCTGCTCGACGAGGCCGCTGAGCAGCTCGTTATCGGTTATGCCTCGGGTGATACTGCCGAGAGCGTTACCCAGAACCTCACGCTGCCGTACAAGGCAGGCTCCAACAAGAAGTTCTCCGTCGAGTGGACAAGCTCCGATGCCGATGCTCTGTTTGTGTCGGGCTATGGCTGGGGTAACTACACGGGCAAAGTCGCGCACGCATCGAGCGACCGTGAAGTTACGCTGACCGCCAAGGTTACCGTTCCGTCGAATGTCTCCGACGGTGTCAAGGTGACCGGCGAGGCTACGCATGTCGTGACCGTCAAGGGCGATCCCGAGAAGGTTGCTGCCGACAAGAAGGCGCTGCAGGAGAAGGTCGACGCGGCGTTTACTTACGACAACATCAAGTACTCCGGTACCGATACGGTTGCCAATAAGGACGGCCTGACCGATGACCTCCAGATGCCGCGCACGAGCACGCTCGGCGTCGACGGCAAATACTATAAGGTCGAGTACTCCGCGAGCACCGATGACGTGACCTTCAACGGCTACAAGGGCACGGTCTTCCGTCCCGAGGCCGGTAAGGGTGCCGTCTCCACGAAACTCACCTGCACGGTTACGGATAAGAACAACCCTGAGGTCACTGCCACAAAGACGCTTGACTTCACGGTTGCGCCGCAGGATCAGGCCGACCTTGACAACGAGCTTAAGCTCATGGAGGCCGCCAAGGCGGGCTACGCCGAGGCCATCCTCGACGGTCAGGACGTCGCCGGCGTGACCGCAAATATGCACGCCTTCCAGAAGGCGTATCTCGACACCGACGGTAAGCTCGCGTGGAGCTACGACAAGGCGACTACCGACGCCGCGGGCTCGGGCATTGTTCCGGTTGAGCTCGAGGGCTACGACGACATGAGCGGCCAGCAGTGGCGCCTCTTCAAGTCGAGCGACACCAGTGTCGTCTCTGCGGAGAACCTTCTTGTCACTCAGCCTGAGTACAACACCAAGGTCACTATCACTTCTCGCCTTTCCAGTGAGAAGTACGC
This sequence comes from uncultured Coriobacteriaceae bacterium, assembly GCA_900552365.1. Lineage (GTDB taxonomy): Bacteria > Actinomycetota > Coriobacteriia > Coriobacteriales > Eggerthellaceae > UMGS1502. The sequence goes on along the minus strand of URZP01000005.1, from coordinate 788 downwards.
GCGTTACGCCGAGCGCTATCCGAATAACGCCACGTACGCAAAACTCGCCAACCAGGACGTCTCTGCGACGGTGACCGTGCTTGGAACGAGCGGTCAGGTCGCTCCTGAGGTTACAGCAACATGTTCAGTTATCGGCATCGACGCCGATGGCAACCAGCAGACCTGGACCGCCGCCGAGCCGTATACGCTCAAAACGGGGTCTACCGCCGCCGACCTCTCTGAGGCGCTCTTCAAGAAGAACGGCCTCACCGCCGATTACGGCATGGGAACCTGGGGGTGGTACCTCAATTCCATCACCTCGCCCGTCGACGCGGGCCAAACGCTTGGCTATGATTCGCAGACCGGAGCGTACTGGCAGCTCTTTATCAACGGCACGGCCGCGTCGGTTGGCGCAGGCGGCTACACGCTCGAGGCCGGCGACTCGGTCGTCTGGTGCTACTCCAAGTACGGCGACGCTGCACCCACCGACCAGCTTTCGGTAAGCTGCACCGTTATCGGCCAGGACGCTTCGGGTGCTCAGCAGACGTGGGCTCAACCTACGACTGCACTGGTGGAAGAGGGCGCAACTGCCGCCGATCTTTCCGAGCAGGTCTTTAAGCAGGCCGGTATTGGCGCCGACACGGGTACGGGCTCGTACGGTTGGTTCCTCAATTCGCTGACGTCACCGTTCAATAAGAACGTGACGCTTTCGACCGAGCAAGTTAACGAAAGCACTTGGAATTACTGGCAGTTCTTTGTCAACGGCAAGCTCGCAAATGTGGGTGCCGGTAACTACACGCTCAAGGCCG
>URZP01000004.1 GCA_900552365.1 uncultured Coriobacteriaceae bacterium | reverse complement strand
CTCTGGTTTTTGGTGCCAGCTATGTAGGTTCGAATCCTGCTGGCCCAGCCAAAGGAATTCAAGCTCCCGTAAGGGGGCTTTTTTCTTGCTCGAGCACCAATCTCGTAGCAAACTACTGGTAACAATGCGAATCAGTCGGGCTTTTGGAGCCAAGAGGCGAGGTGTTGATCGGTGTCGGCGAAGAAGGATAAATCGGGTGGCATTCGTCATATGAACCCGCAGCAGGTTTTCGCGGTGTTGGTGTGCATGCTCACGGGCTTCATGTCGCCGTTCATGTCTTCGTCGTTGAATCTGTGCATTCCGGCTATGAGTACCGAATTCAACTGCGGTGCCGCCGCCGTCACGTGGGTTATCACGTCGTATACGCTGGCCACTGCCATGTTTTCCATTCCCCTGGGGCACGTTGCCGATGTCAAGGGCCGCCGTCTTATGCTTATCATCGGCACGGTTTTCTTCACCATCAGCTCGGCCGCGTGTGCGCTTGCGCCCAATATCGAGTTCCTGATCGGCGCCCGTTTTGCCATGGCCGTGTCGGGCGACGCCATCTTGGCAGCCAATGTCGCGCTCATGCTTCTGGCGTTCCCGCCCGAGCACAAGGGCCGCATGCTTGGTTTGTACGGCACGTTCGTGGGCGTGGGCCTTACCATGGGCCCGGTCATCGGCGGCGTCCTATGCGATTTGCTTAGCTGGCGCTACGTCTTCGTGACGGGCGTCGTGGTTGGTGCATTTTGCTCGTATCTCAGCGTCTTCCGTATCGAGAAGGATGTTCCCGGCGAGCAAACGCAGCCGTTCGACCATGTGGGCAGCGCGCTGTTCATGGTGTCGCTCTTCGTTTTGATGTTCGGCCTGTCCGAGTGGACCGCCATTTCGTGGGCACCCATCTGCTTCGGCGTCGGCGTGCTTTTGGTTGGAGTGTTCGTTGCGCACGAGTGGCGCTGCGAGGCACCTGTCATGCAGGTGCGCCTTTTCGTTGAAAGCGCGTTGTACGGTCGGGCGAACTTCGCATCGCTTTTGAAAACCGCGGCGTTCTTCGCGGTAGGGTACACCATGGCCATCTATCTCGAGGTTGTGCAAGGTCTCGATGCGGCAACTGCCAGCCTGGTCATGTTGGCTCAGCCCGCTATCCAAGGTTTGCTTTCGCCGTTTGCAGGCAGCTTGGCCGATCGCATGCGCCCCGCCATGGTTTCCGCTTTCGGCGTGATCATCGTGACGGCGTCGCTGTTCGGTCTAAGCTTCGTGGAACAGGGCCTGACGCTTTGGCAGGTGGTTGCGCTGTTGTTTGCCATCGGTTTTGGCAACGCGTTCTTCGTCGCGCCCAATCAAAGCGTCGTGATGTCGTGCGTGGGACCTGAAAGCTATTCCGAGGCCAATGCCACCATCACGGCGATGCGCGGCATCGGCCAGTCTCTTTCCATCGTGATTGTCGGCCTGGTGCTGTCCATCACCGTGGGCAACACGGTTCTGGCGCAGATCCCCGCCGCCGACTTGACTCACGCCATCAGCGTCATCATGCTTATCGGCGGCTTTATCGGAATCGCCGCCGTGCTGTGCACCATTGAGCTGCCTAAGCGCGCGCATGCAAAGGAAGAAAGGTAGCGCATGCCGATCGTTCGCATTTCAGAGCTTCCCGAAGGAACCCACGACAAGCGATTGGCTCCGTATTCCGGTATGACCGACGGCCAGCTGAAACGCGGCGAGGGATTCAGGCGCGACAATCCCAACGGCATGTTCATCGGCGAATCGCAGCGCGTCATCGAGCGCGCCCTTGATGCGGGGGTCAGGCCGTTGTCGTTGTTCGTCGAGGAAACCTGGCAGGCCCATGACGCCGCGATCGTCGATCGCATTTCGCGCGAATGGCCCGATGCCATGATCTTTCTTGCTACCACTCAGGAGTTTCGCGACCTTACCGGCTATCAGGTGACCAGAGGGTCGCTTGCGTGCTTCGAGCGCCCGGTTCTTCCTACGCTTGATGAAGTGCTTTGCCATGCCAAGCGCGTGGCCGTGCTGGAGGACGTCACCAACTACGCCAACGTCGGGGCCATCTTCCGCTCGGCGGCGGCGCTGGGAATCGATGCCGTGTTGGTCACGCCTTCGTGCCACGACCCGTTTTACCGCCGTGCCGCGCGCGTCAGCATGGGCGCGGTGTTTCAGGTTCCCTGGACGCGCATCGGCTCGACCCGCGAGTGGGCGGGCGAGGGCATGCCCGAGCTTCGCCGTCGTGGCTTCACCACGGTTGCCATGGCGTTGCGCGAGGATTCCATAGCACTTGACGGCCCCGAGATCGCAGCGGCCGACAAACTTGCCGTCGTGCTGGGAACCGAGGGCGACGGCCTGTTCCAAAGCACCATCGATTCCTGTGACCACACGGTGATGATTCCCATGGCGCACAACGTGGACTCGTTGAACGTTGCTGCGGCAAGCGCCATCGCTTTCTGGGAGATCCGCACGCGATAGGGCAGGATTACCAGGTGCTCGCACATGTGCGCCTGCGTAGTTGGGGTACGTGTGAACTCCAATCGTGAAGTTCGTGTGGACGGGCGAAGCATGTGCTAATATACCCAGCATATGAAAGCCGACAAGGCGGCTTTAGGCGTGTTCTTATACGGGTTCCCGTTGCGCCGCAAAGAATACCTGGCGGTCCCATGCCGTTCGAATACGAAACGCGCTCAGCGCGGAAGGCACTGAGGACTGCGCGATCTTTTGAGTCGCGCGCCTGACATGCAGGCACCTCGAACCGTGTTCGCGAAAAGCGAAGGAAGACGGTTTGGGGATTTTGTGCGCTCACTTCCATTTTCCAAAATCTCGCTTCCTTCTCTGATAATATTCATTGTTGCTGCTTAATGACGATTTTCTTGAAGGAGCACTTTTGACGAAACAAGATGTCATCGAACTCGAGGGTACGGTCCTTGAGGCATTCCCCAACGCGATGTTCAAAGTCGAACTCGAGAACGGCCACGAAATCTTGGCGCACATTTCCGGGAAGATGCGCATGCATTACATCAAGATCCTTCCTGGCGACAAGGTAACCGTGGAGCTTTCCGTTTACGACCTCAACCGCGGTCGTATCATGTATCGCTTCAAGTAGGCTCCCAAGCGCGGCATCGATGGCCGCGCAAGGGCTTGGTTCGTTCTGGCAGGGTTGCAGCTGGAAGCGAATAGCCTCTCATCTTGAGTCGAGTGCTGCGTTCGGAGAATCAGATCGCAGCAGCGCCTAAGCTCGAAATCATCGGCAGCGGCTGGCCGTGTGAGATATACGGCAAGTATTGGAACACCGAAAGGAAGCAATTATGAAGGTACGTCCTTCGGTCAAGAAGATGTGCGACAAGTGCAAGATCATTCGTCGCCATGGCACGGTTTACGTGATTTGCGAGAACCCGCGCCACAAACAGCGTCAAGGCTAGAAAGAGGAGATTGTATATGGCACGTCTTGTTGGTGTCGACCTTCCTCGCGACAAGCGCGTTGAGATCGGTTTGACCTACATTTACGGCATCGGTCTGACGACCTCCAAGAAGATCCTTGCAGAGACCGGCGTCGATCCTGACGTTCGTTGCAACGATCTCACGGAAGACGATCTGACCAAGCTTCGCGATTACATCCAGAACAACCTCACCGTCGAGGGCGACCTGCATCGCGAGGTTTCTCAGAACATCAAGCGCCTCATGGAGATCGGTTGCTACCGTGGCCTGCGTCATCGTCGTGGCCTGCCCGTCCGTGGCCAGCGCACTCATACGAATGCACGCACTCGCAAGGGCCCGCGCAAGCAAATCGGCGGCAAGAAGAAGTAGGGGTTAGCTGACAATGGCACAGAAAAAGAATGCAAAGCAGCGCATCCGTCGCGCTGACCGCAAGAACATCACCGTTGGTGCTGCTCACATCAAGTCCACGTTCAACAACACGATCGTGAGCATCACCGATCCTCAGGGCAACGTCATTTCTTGGCAGTCCGCTGGCACCGTCGGCTTCAAGGGCTCTCGTAAGTCCACGCCGTTCGCTGCTCAGATGGCCGCCGAGGCCGCTGCCAAGACCGCTATGGAGCATGGCCTTCACAAGGTTGCTGTTTTCGTCAAGGGCCCGGGTTCGGGTCGCGAGACTGCTGTCCGCTCTCTGCAGGCAGCAGGCCTTGAGGTTTCCAGCATCCAGGACTGCACGCCCATTCCTCATAATGGCTGCCGTCCCAAGAAGCGTCGTCGCGTGTAGTTGAAAGGATAAGATTATGGCAATTGACAGGACTCCGGTTCTGAAACGTTGCAGGCAGCTGGGCATCGATCCTGTGGTTATGGGTTACACCACCAAGGAATCCAAGCGTCAGCCGTCTCGCCGTCGTAAGGAAAGCGAATACGGACTTCAGCTGCGCGAGAAGCAGAAGGCTAAGTTCATCTACGGCGTTCTCGAGAAGCAGTTCCGTAGCTACTTCAAGCGCGCTAAGGCCCTCGAGGGCGTTACCGGTGAGAACTTGCTCACCATCCTCGAGTCCCGCCTGGACAACGTCGTCTTCCGTCTGGGCTTCGCTCGCACCCGCAAGGAAGCTCGCCAGACCGTTACCCACGGCCACATCACCGTCAACGGCCGTCGCGTAGACGTTCCGTCCTACCGCGTCCGTCCCGGCGACCTGGTAGCCGTTGCTCCTAAGGCCAAGGACCTGCTCGTCATCAAGAGCGCCCTTGTCTCCAACGAGCGCGTCTCCGTGCCTGCTTGGCTGGAAGTCGACATCGAGAAACTTCAGGGCAGCGTTCTTGCTCTCCCGAAACGCGATCAGATCGATCTGGACATCAACGAACAGCTCATCGTCGAACTTTACTCGAAGTAATCGCGCTACCGCTTAAGGAGGCTTGCAAAGCATGACAGAGTTCATGAGGCCTACAGTTACAACAGAGGAAGTAAGCGACACCGTTGCTCGCTTCATCGTCGAGCCGCTCGAGCGCGGCTATGGCAACACGCTTGGCAACTCTTTGCGTCGCGTCCTGCTCTCGTCTCTGGACGGTGCTAAGGCAACCGCTATCCAGATCGAGGGCGTGCAGCACGAGTTCACCACCGCCGAGGGCGTTATCGAGGACATCACCGACATCGTTCTGAACGTGAAGGGTCTTGTCTTCTCCGCTCTCAACGGCGATGTCGAGGAAGCCATCGCGCATGTGTCCGTCGAGGGCCCCTGCGTGGTGACCGGCGCCGATCTCGATGTTCCCACCGAGTTCACGCTGATCAATCCCGAGCACGTCATCGCTACTGTTGCCGATGGCGGTCAGTTCGATATGTCCATCCGCATTGGTGTCGGCCGCGGTTACGTCCCGGCCGATCACAACAAGCGTTCCGAGGACCCCATCGGCATCATCCATGTCGACTCGCTGTTCTCCCCGGTTCGCCGTTGCACGATGAACGTCACCAACACCCGTGTCGGTCAGCGCACCGACTACGACAAGCTCGTGCTTGAGGTCGAGACGGACGGTTCCGTCGATCCGACCGACGCTGTTCTGCGTGCCGTCAACATCGTCAACCAGTACATGGGCGCGTTCTTGGCTCTCGGCGAGACCGAAGGTGAAGAGGAAATCGAGGTTCCCTCTATCTTCGCTCCTGAGGATCAGGAGACGAACGCTGAGCTTGACAAGCAGATCGAGGATCTGGACCTTTCGGTTCGTTCCTACAATTGCTTGAAGCGTGCCGGTATCCATTCCGTACGCCAGCTGGTCGAATTCTCCGAGAACGACCTGCTGAACATCAGGAACTTCGGTGCGAAGTCCATTGAGGAAGTCAAGGACAAGCTCATTTCGATGGGTTTGAATCTGAAGCTTTAATCTGGCTTTAGGTATAGGAGAAAAAGACAATGAGGCACAATTACAAGGGCCGTAAGCTGGGTACCGACTCCAGCCATACGCGTGCTATGAAGCGTAGCCTGGTCAGCGCGCTTCTTTACAACGACCGTATCAAGACGACCGAGCCGCGCGCTAAGGAAATCCGCGCCGACGTCGATCGCATCATCACCTGGGCTAAGAAGGGCGACCTTCACTCCCGTCGTCTTGCCATCGCTTGGCTCGGCAACGACAAGGAACTGGTCCGCGAGGTCTTCGAGAAGGTCGAGCAGGGCATGTTCGCCGATCGTCAGGGCGGCTACACCCGCATCATGAAGCTCGGCAACCGCAAGGGCGACAACGCCCCCATGGTCATCATGGAGCTCTGCACCGAGCCCGTCGCCAAGAAGGCTGAGAAGGCTGCTCCCAAGAAGGTTCAGCCCAAGAAGGTCGAGGCTGAAGAGGTCAAGGCTGAGGCTAAGACCGAGGAAGTCGCCGAGGCTGTCGAGGAGCTCGCCGCTGAGGTTGAGGCCGAGGCTACCGAGGAGAAGAAGGCCGAGTAATCGGACTTATCTTCTAAACTTGTTTCGAAAGGGAACCGCAAGGTTCCCTTTCTTTTTTATGTTCGACCGATCATTTTCCTTTGCGGACATGGCATATGGGATACTTGTTCCATGAATTCAGCAGCTTCGTTGTATATCGCTCGAAACACTCCGATTCACGCATGCGATGCGCGCGTGAAGATTCTTTTGCTGCTTGCGTACACCGTTGCGATTTTCTTCGCCGATACGCTCTTGGGTGTGTCGCTCTTTGCGGTATGTGCAGTGGTGGCCGCTGGGGTTGGTAGGATTCCGGTCCGTAGGCTTACGGTTCTTCTTATTCCCCTCGCGTTCCTGTCCTTGTTCGCGGTTTTCTTCAATGCCATCAATGCCGATGTTGTTTCGGAAGGTCTCCTTGTTGGTGGGATCAGCGCGGTGCGTATGATGTCGCTTGCCGTTGCAAGCTTCGTGGTGTGCTTTACCACCACCTCAACCGATTTGGTTCAGGCGTTTTCGTGGCTCTTGGTCCCGTTGGCGTGTGTTGGTGTCCCGGTAGGGGACATCGCCCTTGTTCTGTCTCTCGCGCTTCGCTTCATTCCCATGGTGTTCGAGGAGCTTGCCCGCATACGCGATGCGCAGGCGTCTCGTGGTGCACATCTTTCTTCGGAACCTGTGGTCAGTCGCATGAGGGCGTGGGGAGCCGTTTTCGTCCCCTTGTTCGTTGGTTTGTTCAGGCGGGCCGATCGAATCGCTATCGCCATGGATTCGCGCTGTTATTGCGCTGCTGGATCGACCGTCAAGCGCACTTCGCTTTCGGCTTGTGCCTTCTCGGCGTTGTCTTTCGCGCAGCTTTCGGCAGGAATCGTCCTGTTCGTTGTAGTGGCTCTGCTGCTTTAGATGCCAAGATGCCTTGCCGTCCGCCCCTTAGACCTCCGTCCGCCGCGTTGGCGTGATATCATTTAAGTGTTGTGCATCTTTGTTATGCGCTTCAAATCGAAACTAGTTTGTCTGAGGAGGCAACAATGAGCATCATCCTTGATGTTTATGGTCGCGAGGTTCTTGATTCGCGCGGCAACCCCACGGTTGAGGTCGAGGTCATCCTTGACGACGGCGCTATGGGTCGCGCAATCGTTCCTTCCGGCGCATCGACGGGCGCCTTCGAAGCTGTCGAGCTTCGTGACGGCGACAAGGATCGCTATCTTGGCAAGGGCGTGCTGAACGCTGTCGACTTCGTTAACACCGAGATCGCCGACGTTCTGTACGATATGGACGCAACCGACCAGCGCGCTATCGACGAGGCCATGATCGAGGCCGATGGCACCGAGAACAAGGGCAAGTTCGGCGCTAACGCCATCTTGGGCGCCTCCCTGGCCGTTGCTCGTGCCGCCTCTCAGTCGTCCGAGCTCCCTCTGTACAAGTACGTGGGCGGGCCGAACGCCCATCTTCTGCCCACCCCGATGATGAACATCCTCAACGGCGGCGCTCATGCCGACAACAACGTTGACTTCCAGGAGTTCATGATCATGCCCGTTGGCGCCGAGTCCTTCGCTGAGGCTCTTCGCTGGTGCTCGGAGATCTACCACACCCTGAAGAAGGTTCTTCACGACGCTGGCCTTGGCGGCGGCGTTGGCGACGAGGGCGGCTTCGCCCCCAACTTCACCAAGAATTCCGAGCCGCTTGAATACATCGTCAAGGCTTGCGAGGCTGCCGGTTATGTTCCCGGTAAGGACATCATGTTCGCCATGGACCCCGCTTCCACTGAGTTCTACAACGTCGAAACCGGCAAGTACGAGCTGAAGGGCGAGGGCCGCGAGCTTACCAGCGCCGAAATGGTCGATTACTGGGAGGCCCTGGTCAACGAGTTCCCGATCATCTCCATTGAGGATGGCATGGCCGAGGAAGACTGGGATGGTTGGAAGATGCTCACCGATCGCATCGGCGACCGCGTGCAGCTGGTTGGCGACGATCTGTTCGTCACCAATTCCAAACGCCTGAAGAAGGGCATCGAGCTTGGTTGCGCTAACGCAATCCTGATCAAGGTCAATCAGATCGGCTCTCTCACCGAAACCCTCGAGGCTATGGAAATGGCAAAGCAGGCCGGTTACACCTGCATCGTCAGCCATCGTTCCGGCGAGACCGAGGACACCACCATTGCCGACCTGTCCGTTGCCACCAACGCAGGTCAGATCAAGACTGGTGCTCCGTGCCGCTCCGACCGCGTTGCCAAGTACAACCAGCTTCTTCGCATCGAGGAGGATCTGGGCAGCCAGGCTCGTTACGCTGGCCGCGACGCGTTCTACAACCTGCGCTAAAGGTTGCGTTGGCCGCGTATTCGTTGATCAACCTATTTGTGCGCCGTCGTCCTTCGGGACGGCGGCGTTTTTTTTGCGCCAAGAAGTTAGTAGAAGGATTAGAGTGGGTCGTTGAGCTGGCGGGGCTCAGAGGTCGCGTTCGTCGTTGGCGCGTGCGGTATATGTTGAGGTGCGGGTATTTCCGCAGGGTGTTTTGCGTTGTTGTGTAAAGCGTCCCCCCCCCAAAGAGCGTCGCAGACCGATTTTTCTTTAACCTCGCCTGAAGGGCGCGAGGTTTAAACACGGTCCTCGGGTATGATCGTTCGGCAGACTAATCAAGAGAGGGGAAGACATGCGAGTCGAGCTTTTGTACCACACTCCCAATCCCGAGCGAGCCATCGCCACGGCCGCGCGTTTGTGCTATGCGCCCATCGGCGCCTCCGAGCTGATGGGGGATATGCCTATGAAGCGCATGTACAGCGTGCTTTCCACGGTTCTTACCGGTGGCCATTTCTCGACGCTCGAGCATGCTTCTTTCACATTCGCCCTTGAAGGCGTTTCGCGCACGCTCACGCATCAGCTTGTTCGTCATCGCTTGGCAAGCTACGAGCAGCAGAGCCAGCGCTATGTTAAGTACAAGGACGGCATCGAGGTTATCAAACCGCCCACGATCGCCGCTAACGAAGAGGCCTCTGCTCGCTTTGATGCGCTTATCGCCGACATCCAGAAGGCCTACGAGGACTTCATGGAGGCGGGCATCCCTGCCGAGGACGCGCGTTACGTTCTGCCGAACGCAACCGAAACCAAGCTCATCATGACCATGAACGCCCGCGAGCTACGTCACTTCTTCGATATCCGCTGCTGCAATCGTGCGCAGTGGGAGATTCGCGAGATGGCATGGAAGATGCTCGAGCTGGTTCGCCCCGTTGCGCCGTACGTATTTTGCGATGCTGGTCCCGGATGCGTCCGTGGCGGTTGCCCCGAAGGTAAAATGTGCTGCGGAAATCCTTATCCGAAGATTCAGTTGCCTTCGGCCGAGGAGATGACGACACGCGTCGAGGCTGACGAATAATCCCAAAGCCAGACGCGGTTTTTCCCGAATTCGAAACAGGAAGCAGTTCCGTGTCTGAAAAGAAAAACGATCTTTCACGGGCGTTTTCGGAAGATGGCGCTCTGAAAACTCACATCGGCGGTCAGGCGCTCCTTGAGGGCGTCATGATGCGCGGCAAGTTCAACTGGGCTGTCGCTGTGCGGCAGCCCGACAATGTCATTCATACGGAAGAGCACGATCTTGCCAGTGGCAAGAAAAAGAACGGCTGGCTGTACTGGCCGGTTGTTCGCGGCTGCCGTGCGTTCGTCGAATCTTTGGTGCTGGGCTATAAGGCCCTGAGCGTTGCCGTCGAGCATGCGTTTGTGGACGCCGAGCCGGCTCTGGAAGAGCCGAGCGACAGCGTCCAAACTTCTAACGCCGCCGGCGCCGAGGCCGCTTCCGTGGACGCCGAGCGCGCTTCCGCGGAAGCGCAGCGACAGCGTCCAGCTTTGAATGAAGCGCTCGACAGCAGCGATAATGCAAATGAATCCCTGGAAGAGCCGAGCGACAGCGTTCAATCTTCGAATTCCGAGCCGGCTCTCAGCGGTATGGAGATGGCGTTGTCGATGGGTCTCGGTCTTCTGCTGGGTGTCGTGCTGTTCGTGGTCGCGCCCGCGTTTATTACGAACCTCATTGTTGGCGAGTACGACTCGAACACGCTCGCGTGGAACGTCGTCGACGGCATTTTGCGCATTGCGGTCTTCGTCTTCTACATCTGGCTCATTGGCCGCATGGAAGACATCAAGCGCATGTTCGCCTATCACGGCGCCGAGCATAAAACCATTCACTGCTATGAGCATGGTTTGCCTTTGACCCCCGAAAACGCTCGGCAGTTCCCGTGCCTGCATGTTCGTTGCGGCACGGCGTTCCTGATCATGGTTATGATCATCGCGATTTTCATTTACACGGTTACGCCCTTGAACGCGCTTATAGCTGCGTGGGGCGTTCCTGATGGCGCTCCTAAGCTGGCGCTGGTCATCTTGGTTCGCATTCTGCTGATGCCTGTCATTGCCGGTTTGGCATACGAGGTCACGGTGCGCTGGGCGGGAACCCATCCCGAGATGCCCCTTGTTAAAGTTATCCTTTGGCCCGGTTTGCAAATGCAGCGCCTGACCACGCGCGAACCCGGCGACGCCGAGCTTGAGTGCGCCATCGCCGCCATGAAGCTTGTTCTTGAAAGGGAAGAGGCAGAGGCGCGTACGGCTGCCGAGGTGGTCGAATGACGCGCACGGCCCGTTCCCGTAAACATAAAGGCTTCGACCTTGAGAAACGTCTTTCACGTGTGGAGTCGTGCATCGAGCGGCGTCCTGCTATTTGGCGTGGATGCTGGAACAAGTGGCGCCCCGCGGTGGCCCCGTCCATAGACGATATCCTTGCAGGCCAGATGCCCGAGCCAATCGATCCTACGGCTAAGCGGTGGAGCGAGGTGCGCATTGATCTGGGATGCGGCAAGGGCGCCTTCACGGTTGCCTGCGCCCAGGCGCAGCCCGACGTTCTGTTCGTGGGTATCGACATTGAGCCGGTATGCGCGATGCACGGCGCCGAAGTGGCAAAGGATGCGGGCGTCCAAAATGCCGTGTTCACCATTGATGAGAACCCGCATGTCGATGCGTTGTTCGCACCCAACGAGGTGTCGGCTATCTACATGAATTTCCCGGCGCCTTTCCCGAAGAAGAAATACGCCGATCGTCGTTTGACGCACGTAAGCCGCCTGCTTGCGTATCGGTCGGTGCTTGAACAGGACGGCGAACTTTGGCTTAAGACCGACAGCGAGCCCCTGTTCATTTACTCGCTCGGCCAGCTTGAGCTCGCCGGTTTCGATGTTGTCTGGAAAACGGACGATTGCCGTGCGGCGCGCCCTGACGATCCGTACACGTTATATGAAGAGAAGCTCTCGGCACAGGGCGCCTGCGTTTACGCGCTGTGCGCGAAGCAGCGCGAGGGGGCCGTTCCGAGGCTGGAGGACATCGTGCAAACGGATCCGCAAAGCTTGTACGACTATCTTCCCGACGATCTCGAGAGCATGACGTACATCCCTCATGGCATGGCGAACGGGGTGGAGAACATGATCAACCAGCGTCGAAATCAGCATGATCGAGCGTCTGTTCAACAGGAATCAAACGGCAATTAGCCGCAGCTCCAACAACGCTCTAGCAGCGGTCCAACGCATTATGTCGCCTGGGAAACGAATCGTTCCGCGGGCGACAATCTCATTGTCGGCTACTCGAAATCGTGTATGCTAAAGCCTGCTTAGTCGAGTTTCGCCTGCGTAACCTTAACTCGGGCGGTTGTTATCAGCCGCGTGCAGGCAAGCCGGCATGAAGAACCGTATGAAGCCCCACACGTTAATAATCGAATTGGGCGCCGTGTGAACAAGAGCGATCGTGGAAACCGATCGACGAACAGGAGAGATCGCATGAAGCTAGTGGTCACCGAGAAAAACGATGCGGCCGAGAAAATCGCTGCGTTGCTGGGCACCTCGAAGCCCAAGAAGGACAAGGTGTATTCAACCCCGGTGTACCGATTCGAGGTTGCCGGCGAGGAATGGGTGACCATCGGTTTGCGCGGTCACATCCTCGAGCCCGACTTCACGCCCCAGCTTGTTTACAAGCAGCGCGGTGGCTGGCGCGGCGTCACCGTCGACGGCGAGGCGGTTCCCGCGAACATCCCCGCGAATCTTGCGCGTCCTCCTTACAAATCCAAGCGCAAGCCGTTCTTGGCTGACGGCATCGAGCTGAAGTCATGGAAGATGGAAGCGCTTCCGTACTTGGTGTACGCACCTATCGAGAAGCTGCCGAAGGAAAAGGAAATCATTCGTTCGCTTAAGAACTTGGCGAAGAAGGCCGATTCCATCGTCATCGCAACCGACTTCGACCGCGAAGGCGAGCTCATCGGTTCTGATGCGCTTTCGTGCATCAAGGAAGTGAACGATTCGGCGCCGGTTTCCCGTGCGCGTTACTCCGCGTTCACTAAAGAAGAGATCACTCACGCGTTCAATAACCTGGTTGAGCTTGACGTCAATCTGGCTCAGGCCGGTGCATCGCGTCAGGATATCGACCTTATTTGGGGTGCTGCGCTTACTCGTTACCTCACGCTGGTGAAGTTCGCCGGGTACGGAAACGTCCGCTCGTCCGGCCGCGTCCAAACCCCGACCCTTGCGCTGGTCGTCGCTAAGGAACGCGAGCGTATGGCTTTCGTTCCCGAGGATTACTGGGTCATCCGAGGAAAGTTCGGCCAGGGTGACGACGCCTTCGAAGCGCCGCATGCCACGGCTCGCTTCAAAACCCAGGCCGAGGCAGACGCCGTCATGGCGCATGTCGATGGCGCGAAAACCGCAACCGTAAGCGAGATCGCCAAGCGCAAGCGCACCGTCAAGCCGCCGGCGCCTTTCAACACTACGTCGCTCATGGCTGCCGCCGCGGCCGAAGGCATCAGCCCCGCGCGCACCATGCGTTTGGCCGAAAGCCTGTACATGGACGGCTACATCAGTTACCCGCGTGTCGACAACACGGTGTACCCGTCGTCGTTGAACCTGGCGGAAACCGTCAAAACCATCGCCGGTAACCCGGCGTATACCGAGCACTGCCGCAAGATCCTCTCAAAGGGCAAGATCACGGCAACGCGCGGCAAGCAGCAAGACACCGACCACCCGCCTATCTATCCCACGGCGAAGGCAACGCCCGACGATATGGACGCCTCGAAGTACAAGCTGTATAACCTCATCGCGCGTCGCTTCTTGGCAACGCTTTCCGATGAGGCCATTGTCGAGGGAACCAAAGTCACCCTCGATGTTGCCGGCGAATCGTTTGCAGCGCGCGGCGACGTGCTTGTTTCCCCGGGCTTCCGCGCTATCTATCCGTACGGCCTGAAGAAGGACGAGCAGCTTCCGCAGCTGACCGAGGGCGACGTCATCGCGTTCAACGGCGCCACCTGCACGAAGAAGCAGACCGAGCCCCCTGCGCGTTACAGTCAGGGCAAGCTTATCCAGGAAATGGAGAAGCTCGGGCTTGGCACCAAGTCCACCCGCCACTCTATCATCCAGCGCTTGTACGACGTCAAATACGTTCAGAACGACCCGCTTGAGCCTTCTCAGCTCGGCATGGCCGTGTGTGACGCTCTTGACAAGTACGCTCCGCACATCACGCATCCCGAGATGACTGCCGAGCTCGAGCAAGAGATGAACAACATCGCTGCCGGCAAAACCACCAAAGACGACGTCGTTGCCGATTCGCGTGCGTTGCTGGCTGGTCAGCTCGACCAGCTCATTCCCCATGCGGAAGAGGTCAAGGACGCCCTTGCCGACGCGGTTGCGGCTGACGCTTATGTCGGCACATGCCCTAAGTGCGGCAAAGACCTGCAAATCAGGGCCTCGAACAAAACCAAGTCGATGTTCATCGGCTGCTCGGGGTGGCCCGATTGCGACGTTACCTACCCGCTGCCGAAGGGCAAGATCGAATCGGTTCCCGAAGTTTGCCCGACGTGCGGCATGCCCCAGGTTAAGGTCACGGCGTTCCGCTCGAAGCCGCGTGTCATGTGCATCGACCCCAATTGCGAATCCAACAAAGAGCTCGATGTGGTGGTGGGCACGTGCCCCACATGTGCTGCAATGGGCAAGGAGAGCAAGCTTATCGCGCAGAAGAACCCGCGCACGCTGAAGCGTTTCATCCGCTGCGAGAATTACGAGGAATGCGATACCAGCTATCCGCTTCCGCAGTACGGCAAGCTTACGGCGACCGAGGAAACCTGCGAGGCATGCGGTGCTCCCATGGTCATCGTCACCACTGCGCGCGGTCCGTGGAAGCTCTGTCCGAACTTCGATTGCCCAAGCAAAGAGAAGGACGAGTCTAAGACCGAAAAGGGCAAGACGACTGCCAAGGGCAAAACGAAGAAAGCTTCGACTACGAAGGCCAAAACATCAACCGCCAAGTCGAAGACCTCGGCTGCGAAGTCGAAGACGACGAAGGCTGCGGCTTCGAAGAAAGACGACGAATAATAGATCGCCCGGGCTTGACAGCAAGTCTGGGCAATCCTAGATCTGCGGCCGCGACTTCAAGTCCGTGGCCGCCGTTTCGCTTATAAACAGGAAAGGAATCCGATGCGCACTTACGATGTGGTCATCGTCGGCGCCGGCGGTGCGGGGATGTCGGCGGCTTTGGCCGCCAGCAAGCAGGGCGACCTGTCGGTTGCGGTGCTCACGAAGGTGTTCCCCACGCGCAGCCACACCGGCGCGGCCCAGGGCGGCATGAACGCGGCCTTGGGCTACCGCGACGAGACCGACACCATCGAGAGCCACTTCTACGACACGGTCAAGGGAAGCGACTTCCTGGCCGACCAGGACGCAGTGGAATTCTTCGTGTCGGGCATGCCCGACCTGGTACTCGAGCTCGAGGGCATGGGCGTGCCGTACTCGCGCGACGAGAAGGGCCGCATCGCCCAGCGTCCCTTCGGCGGTGCGAGTCATCCGCGCTGCTGCTACTCGGCCGACAAGACCGGTCACGTTGTGCTGCACGCGCTCTACGAGAACTGCCTGAAGAACGGTGTCGAGTTCCTGGACGAGATGAACCTGCTGGACATCGCCCGCGATCAGGACGGCGTTCAGGGCGTCGTGGCCATCGACTTGCGCCGTGGCAAGATCGAGGCTTTTCAAGCCAAGGCGGTCGTCATCGCCGCTGGCGGCTTCGGCCGCGTGTACTGGAGTCGCACCACCAATGCCACTAACATGACCGGCGACGGCGTGGCGGCGTGCCTGCGCGCGGGCGTGCCCGTCAAAGACCCCGAATTCGTGCAGTTCCATCCCACGGGCCTGGCTTCCACGGGCGTGCTGCTTTCCGAGGCGTGCCGTGGCGAGGGCGGCTACCTCATCAACAATCAAGGTGAGCGCTTCATGGCGCGCTACGCCCCCGAGAAAATGGAGCTCGGTCCTCGCGACCTGGTGGCCCGCTCCATCGAGACCGAGATCAGGGAGGGCCGCGGTTTCGGTGAGGGTATGGGGTCTTACGTCCTGATGGACCTTCGCCATCTGGGCGCCGAGCGCATCATGGAGCGCCTACCGCAGGTGCGCGAGCTGGCGCTTTCCTTCGAGGGCGTGGACATGGTCACCGACCCGGTGCCTATCCGCCCCTCCAACCACTACATGATGGGTGGCATCGACGTCGTCGACTTCCGCACGTGCGCAACGGCTGTCGACGGCCTGCACGCCGCGGGCGAGTGCAGCTGTATCAGCGTCCATGGAGCCAACCGCTTGGGCGGCAACTCCGTGTCCGAGGTGGTTTTCTTCGGCAGGCAGGCTGGCGTTGGCGCCGCCGACGCAGCGCGTCGCCGCGAGCTTCCGAATACGGACCGTCTCGAGGAGCTCGAGCGGCAATGGACCGAGCGCTTTGACGCCGTGCGCGGCAAGAAAGATGGCGAATCCGTCTTTGCCATCCGCGACCGCATGGCCGAGGCCATGTGGAACGGCGTGGGCATCTTCCGCAACGAGACGGGGATGGCCGCCGCCGAGGCCGTTGTCGACGAGTGCATGGCCGCCTATGCTGATGCCTCGATCGGCGACCCCTCCAAGATCTACAACCAGGCGTTCATGAACTACGTGGAGCTGGGTAACATCCTGCAGATCGCCAAGGCCGTCTGCATGGGTGCTCGCGCCCGCAAGGAGAGCCGCGGATCGCATTCGCGCGAGGACTTCCCCAAGCGCGATGACGAGCGCTTCTTGGCTCATACCCTTGTGTCGCTTGCAAAGGATGGGTCTTATTCGATCGACTACCGTCCCGTTTCGGTGACGAAGTTCCCGCCAGAGAAAAGGACGTACTGATGGCCGCCGAAAGAACCATCGTCTTCAATGTGCGCCGCTTCGACGGCGAGCGCTCGTTCAGCCAGCGTTACGAGCTGCCCTACGCCAAGGACACCCTGCTTGGGTGCCTCACCAAGATTCGCGAGCAGCAAGATCCGACGCTCTGCTTCACCAGCGCATGTCGCCACGCCATCTGCGGTAGCTGTGCGGTGCAGGTCAACGGCAGCGCGTTCCTTGCCTGCGAGACCCAGCTCGATTCGCTGTTGGACACGTTCGGCACCGACGAGCTTTCCCTTGAGCCGCTGAACAATCTGCCCGTTGTGCGCGACCTGGTCGTTGATTTCGACGGGGTGGGTGACAAGATGAAAAAGGTGCAGGGTTGGATGTGCCCGCATGAGGGGCGCCATGACCACCTGCAGTCGCCCGAGGACTTCCACCTCATCGCCAAGCCCGCCGATTGCATTCTTTGCGGCAGCTGCGTCTCGGAGTGCCGCGAGCTGGCTTATGACGATGGCACGTACCTGCCTCCCGCGGCCATGAACAAAGCCTACCGTTTCGAGCGCGACAGCCGCGATGGCGATCGTGGCACACGCGTGCTGGCTGCCCTTCAGAACAACCTGTGGAAGTGCATCCACTGCCAGCAGTGCACGTCGAAGTGCCCGAAGGGCATTCCCGTGGCCGAGGAGATCAGCTACCTGCGCCGCCGCGCTATCGCAATGGGGCAGACGAACTCCGAAGGCGCGCGTCATGCCCTGTCCTTCTACGGGGACGTCAAGAGGACGGGCCTGCTTAACGAGACCATGCTGGCGCTTCGCACCGAGGGCCCGGTCAAGACCGTTCTTACTCGCACGCCGTTTGCGATGCGCATGGTGCTGGCCGGCAAGATGAACCCACTGCACATGCCGCGCCCGGTGAAGGGTATCGAAGACGTGCGCCGTTTGTACAAGTTCTCCCAGAACCTTTCCAACGGCCAAGACGACGAGGTGAACCATGGCTAAGCATCGTTACGCGTTCTTCCCGGGCTGCACGCTGGAGTCCGCGGCAAGCGAGCTTAAAATCGCCACGTTGAAAACCTGTGAGCGTCTTGGCATAGAGATTCAAGAGATCGAGGGTTGGACGTGCTGCGGTGCGGCTCAGATTCAGGACATCGACGACTTTCTGGGCGTGGCCGTCAATGCCCGCAACATCGCGCTGGCCGAGGCCGCCGGCTTCGACCGCATCCTCACCGTATGCAACACGTGCACGCTCATGCTGCGCACCGCGAAGAAGCGCCTCGACGAGGATTCTGCCCTGCGCGCGAAGGTGAATGAAGCCCTTGCTGAAATCGGGCTTGAATATAAGGGCACGGCCGAGGTCACGCACTACCTGTGGGTGCTTGTCGACGAGCGCGAGTACGGACTTGACGAGCTTCGCCGTCACGTGGTGCGCCCGCTCGAGAACCTGTCGGTCGCCAATTTTTACGGCTGTCATATCCTTATGCCGCCTGATGTCATGGGCTTCGAGGACCCGCGCAACCCGCATTCCATGGAGGCCCTTGCCGAGGCGCTTGGGGCCAATAGCACCGAGTTCAGCCAGCGTTTGGCCTGCTGCGGTTTTCACAGCATCTACCCGGCCGAGCGCGAGGTGCTGCTTTCCAACGGCGCCAGCTGCTTGGCCGCCAAGGACGCGGGTGCTGACTGCTTGGTCACGCCGTGCCCGCTTTGCCATATGGCGCTCGACATGTGGCAGCACGACGCCCAGAAGAAGCAGGACCGCGACATCACTATGCCGACGCTGCATCTTCCGCAGCTCGTGGGCCTGGCGCTTGGATTCAGCCCGAAAGAGATGGCGGTGGGCAAGCATATCGTCGATCCCCAGAAGCTGCTTGATCGCAAAATGAGCGAGCTGTGAAAACTTCAGGCGAGAATCGTCTTGCGGATGCGCCGGCGAAAAGCCGCGCATCTGGTTAAATCATGGCTGACCATACGGCGCTTCCGCCTTGCTTTGCCGTGCGGGTTATAATGAAGAATCGCTGATCGTCGCGCACTGTGTCGGTTCGTGCGATCAGGGCGGCAACCATCAACCCATCACGGTGAAGCGAGACCATGGCTTTCAAAGGCGAAAACGAAAACGAGGCTTCGAAAACGGCCGCTTCGGGCGTGTTCATCACGTTCGAGGGCGGTGACGGTGCGGGCAAAACCACGCACATGGGTTTCGTCGTCCAGCAGCTGAAGGCCCAAGGTTTCGACGTGGTTCAGCTTCGCGAGCCGGGCGGCACGTCCGTTGGCGAAAGCTTGCGCAGGTTGGTGCTCGACCCGGCGCACGACGAGATCTCCGATGTTTGCGAGCTGCTCATTTACGAGGCCGCCCGCGCTCAGCTTGTCGCCCAGGTTGTGAAGCCCGCTTTGGAACGCGGGGCCGTCGTCATCTGCGATCGATTCATCGACTCCACCGTTGCCTATCAGGGATTCGGCCGAGGCATCGACCGTGCATCGGTTGATTTCGTCAATGAACTTGCCTGCCAGGGCGCGGTTCCCGCACGTACGGTGTTCATGACCACGGGCTTCGATGCCTCGGTGGGCCTTGCACGCGCAACAAGCAGAAGGAAGGCCGACCGCCTCGAGCTTGCGGGTGTCGATTTCCATACCCGCGTGGCTCAGGGCTACGCCGACTCGGCACAGCGTTTTCCCGAGCGCTTCCGCACGGTTGTTACTTCGCGAAAGAAGTCCGATACGGCCCGCGCGGTGTTCGCGCAGATCATCGATCTGTTCCCAACGTTCGATCTGTCGCTTGTCCCGTTCGACTCTCTCGATGGGAAGGGTGGCGACGCTTAAATGGCGGACGTATTCGATAGGGTTGTCGGGCAGCCGCAGGTTCGCGATTTCCTGCGCACCAGTGTGGCTTCCGGTCGCGTGTCGCAGGCGTATCTGTTCTGCGGGCCGGCAGGCTCGGGCAAATCGCAGGCGGCTTTCGCGCTTGCAAAGGCGCTTCTGTGCGCCAAGGGTGGCGACGACACCTGCGACGTTTGCCATCGCATCGAACGCCGCAAGCATCCCGACGTGCATTTCTATCAGCCCGAAAGCGCAAACGGCCAGTATCTGGTCGAGCAGGTGCGCGATGTCGTCTCCGACGTGACGCTTGCGCCTATTCAGGCTGACAAGAAGATCTACATTCTCAGTCGCATCGACCGCATGTCCGATTCCGCGGCCAATGCGTTCCTGAAAACGCTCGAGGAGCCGCCCGAAGACGCGGTGCTTATTCTGCTTGCCTCGTCGCGGGAAAGCGTGCTTCCCACCATCGTCTCGCGTTGTCAGGTCGTGCCGTTCCGCACCATCCCGGCAAATGAGGCCGCCAAGATGGTGGCACAGAACACCGGCGTCGAGCTTGAGGTTGCCAGGATGGCGCTCGAGGCCTGCGACGGATCCATCGAGCGCGCCGTCACCTTCTCACGTTCGAACGAGCGCATGGAGTTTCGCCGCAATGTCCTTGCCGCGGTGTGCTCGCTGCGCAACGCCGATTCGTGGGACATCATCCAATCGGCTCGTGACCTGGTTGTTCAGGTGAAAGCCCCGCTTGACACGGTTCGTGCGCAGCAAGAGGCCGAGCTTGCCGAGAATGCCGACTTCCTGGCGAAGTCCGCTATCCGTCAGATCGAGGCGCGCAACAAGCGCGCCCTTTCCGCCGAGACGCGCGAGTCGCTTCGCCAGCTTACCTCCATTGCCGGTTCGTTCCTTCGCGACGTGCTCATCACGTGTGCGGGAACGCCCGATCTCATTATCAACGTGGACGTCCGCGATCAAATCGAGGACGCCGCCGCCCATACGGACGAAGCGCGTTTGACCCGCGCTTTCGCCGCAATCGAGCGCTGTAATTCGGCCCTCGACTATAATGTATCCTCCGAAACGTGCATCGATGCGTTGTTCTTCGAAATGAAAGAGGCACTGTATGGTTCGCATAGCGCCTGTTAGACTTGCTTGCAATCCCAAAACCCTGTGGTTCGACGCCCGCGATCTCGATCTTGTCACCGATGATGCCGTCGTCGTGCTCACCGCTCGCGGCCTTGAGTTCGGTCATGTCGACGAGCCGGTGTTCGAGGCCACCCATGATCAGGTGTCCAAGCTGAAATCCCCGCTCAAGCCCGTGCGTCGTCTGGCAACGGACGAAGACATCGCCCGTGCTGAAGAGCTCGAGGTGAAAAGCCGCGAGGCGCTGCCGATCTTCCGTCAGCTCGCTGCAGAAAAAGCTCCTGACATGAACCCCGTTGCCGTCGAGTTCCTGTTCGATGGCGACAAGGCCGTGTTCTTCTTCGAGTCCGAAGATCGCATCGATTTCCGCGATTTGGTGCGTGATCTGGCTTCGCGCTTCCGCGTGCGCGTGGACATGAAGCAGATCGGCGTGCGCGACGAGGCTCGCATGGTCGGTGGCATCGGTCACTGCGGCCAGGAGCTGTGCTGTCGCAGGCTTGGCGGCGAGTTCAACCCCGTTTCCATCCGCATGGCAAAAGAGCAGGGGCTTTCCCTTAATCCGCAGAAGATCTCGGGCCTGTGCGGCCGCCTTATGTGCTGCTTGCGTTACGAGTTCGACGCTTACAAAGACTTCCATGGCCGCGCGCCCAAGAAGAATGCCAAGGTGAAAACGCCGGTGGGCGAGGGCAAGGTCGTCGATTTGGATGTTCCCCGCGAAACTGTCTCGATCTTGGTCGAGGACGAGAAGCCCGTTAGCGTTCCGCTGGCCGACATGGATACCATCGGCGATTCCTCGCGTCCGAACGCCGTAGGCGAAGAAGCCTGGGAAGCAGCCCATGCCGCTAAGGAAGAGGATCGTCTGGGCGCTGCGTCGCTGCTCACCTCGCAGCTTACCGAGAAGGACACTCTTGCCAACCCCACCGAGGTGCGTCGCGTCGGTTCGGGCAAACCAGGAAAGAAGCAGTCGGGCCAAAGCCGCTCCGGCCGCTCGCGTAAGCAGCAGCAGGCAAGCGAACCTGCGCCTATTCAGCACAAGCAGCGTCGCCGCCGCTCCACTAAGGTCGGCGTCGACGGAACCACCAGCACGGTGGAAGCATCAGCTACCGAGACCGAGACGAAGCGCCCGTCCGTGAAGCAGGGTCAGCGCCCCAACCGTCGTCAGCGCCCCGCAGCCGAGAAGCAGCAGGACGCCGCAGCACCTAAGCAGGGCGCGCCCAAGCAGAATGGCTCCAAGGCCGAGGGCTCCGCGCCTTCAAACGGCGGCCGCACCCGTCGCCGTCGCAGCAGCGGTTCGGGCTCGAAGGGCGCTCAGGCTCAAAGGGGTCCCGAGACGCGTGCGCAAAACGAGGGCCAAAGGCCCGCAAGCGGCGCACAAGGATCGGTGGCGCCGGGCCGCAAGTCGTCCGCGCTCCGTTCGCGCGAGGGCTCCTCGCAGGGTCAACAGCATGCGCAGCAGTCGGGAAAGGGCGCAGCGCAGCATGCGCGTCCGCAAGCGTCCGGTTCCGCTGAGGGCGCCGGCAAGCCCGCATCCGCACAGCCGGGCAGGCGTCCGCGCCGCCGTCGCAGCGGTTCCGGCGGCAACGGCCAGGGCAAGAAGCCCGATCAGGGTCACGCGCCGGCGAATGGCCAGTAACCCCGTTCGTTCGCATTGTTCGTCATGTATGCGATCGGCTGCTGGCGCAGGGCCGCGTCCGATTCGCTTAGCTAGGTAAAGGAGAGCCATGGCTTTGCTGTCCATCGATATCGAGGAAGCTCAGAACAACATCAAGGCAATCATGTCCGAGGTGTACCATAGCGGCGAAGAAGCGATCATCACCCGCAAGGGCAAGCCCTGGGTCGTGATCTTGCCTGCCGATGAAGACGACCCCAAGTATTCGGGCACAGCCGAATAGCCATCAGCCTGCTTGCTGGAATAGCTTGATGGAAGAGACACCGTCGGGAAACCGCGACGGAAAGGGAAGAAATCTTATGACCATCGATTATGCATTGTTTACCGATCTGTACCAAATCACCATGGCGCAGGGTTACTGGGAACACGGCATGGCCGACACCGAGGCGTGCTTCCATATGTATTTCCGCGACTACCCGTTCAAGGGCGGCTATGCGGTTGCCTGCGGCATGGATCAGCTTGCCGAGCTCGTGCAAACTTGCACGTTCAGCGAGCAGGACATCGAGTACCTTGCGGGCCTTTCCGCTCCTGGCGGCGGCAAGCTTTTCAAGCAGGGATTCCTTGACTATCTGGCCGATTTCAAACTGACGGTCAACATCGACGCCGTTCGCGAGGGAACCATCGTATTCCCCAACGAGCCGCTTGTGCGCGTGAAGGGCAGCATCCTTGAGTGTCAGCTTATCGAAACACCGCTTCTGAACTGCGTGAACTTCGAAACGCTCATTGCCACCAAGGCTGCGCGCATCTGCCAGGCGGCCGAGTCTCCCGTGGCTGAGTTCGGGCTTCGCCGTGCTCAGGGCATGGGCGGGCTTTGGGCCTCGCGCGCTGCCGTCGTCGGCGGTTGCGCCTCCACGTCGAACGTCCTTGCGGGCAAGGAATACGGCATCCCTGTTTCGGGTACGCATGCGCATTCGTGGGTGATGTCGTTCCCCGACGAGCTTTCCGCCTTCCGTGCTTACGCGAAGTCGTTCCCCACCAACTGCGTGCTGCTGGTTGACACCTACGATGTCGAGCAGGGCATCAAGAACGCCATCACCGTTGGTCTTGAGATGCGCAAGCGCGGCGAGCGCCTTTCGGGCATTCGCATCGACTCGGGCGACCTTGCATGGGAATGCAGGATGGCGCGCCGCATGCTTGACGAGGCCGGCCTCACTGATTGCGGCGTCGTTCTTTCGAACAATCTTGACGAGTACCTTATCCGCTCGATTCGCGACGAAGGCGCGGTCGTTGCTTCGTGGGGCGTTGGCACCAAGCTTGCTTCCGCATACGATCAGCCCACGCTGGGCGGCGTTTACAAGCTGTCCGCCACGCGCAAGCCGGGTGAGGACTGGATTGACCACCTGAAGATCACCGGTTCGGCCACGAAGCTCACCACGCCCGGCGTCCTTGACGTGCGCCGTTACTTCTACGAAGACGGCAAGATCGCGGGCGATATGGTATTCGACGTCAACCATGGCATCGAGAAGGGCGAAACCATCGTCGATCCCTTCGACGAGCTGCGTCAGAAGAACCTGGCGGGAAAGACCTACAAGAACCTGCTCGAGCCGCTTGCCCGCGCCGGTCAGGTTGTCCTTGCCCCCGAAACGCGCGACGCCATGGCAGCGCGCGGCTTTGCCAAAGAGGGCTTGGCCACCCTTGA
The DNA here is from genome assembly GCA_900552365.1 of uncultured Coriobacteriaceae bacterium. GTDB lineage: Bacteria > Actinomycetota > Coriobacteriia > Coriobacteriales > Eggerthellaceae > UMGS1502. The sequence goes on along the minus strand of URZP01000004.1, from coordinate 17,307 downwards.
CGAAACCCAGAAGCGCATCATGAACCCCCATACGTATCCGGTGGGACTCGAGCGCGGCTTGTACGAGCGCCGTCGCGACCTTGCGAAGCGTTTGCGCGGCATCGATTAACCATCTGAAGGAGAAAACATGCCTACGGATATCAAATGCAACCTCATCGTCGACACCACGTGCGATCTTCCGTTCGAGCTGATCGACGTTCCTGGTGTCGAGCTTTTGCAGTTCCCCTACATCATGGGTAACCGCGAGCAGCTTGACGACCTGTATCAAACCATCACCCCCAAGGAATTCTACGGGCGCATGCGCAAGGGCGAGATGCCCACCACGGCCCAGATCCCCATCACGACCTTCCACGAGACGTTCTCGCGTGCAATCGAAAGCGGCGTCCCCACCGTGTTCCTGTGCTTCTCAAGCCAGCTTTCGGGAACGTACAACACCGCGGTCCTCGTGCGCGATCAGCTGATCGCCGAGTACCCCGACGCCGAGCTCTACATCGTCGATACGCGCTTGGCATCCATCGCCGAGGCGCTGCTGGTGTACGAGGCCATCAATCAGCGAAACCGCGGTCTTACCGCCGTCGAGCTGGTTGAATGGGCGGAAGAGGCGCGCTTCTACGTGAACGAGATGTTCACGCTTGACTCGCTTGACGCGCTGAAACGCGGCGGCCGCATTCCGTCTTCGGTCGCGTTCGCGGGCAGTAAGCTTGATGTGAAGCCCATGCTTGATCTTTCTCTTGACGGCAAGTTGGGGCTTACGGGCGTTGCGCGCGGCCGCAAGAAGGCCATTCGCCAGATGGTCGAGTTCTATTCGAAGAACGCCATCGGTGACGGCTCCAGCAAGATGGTCGTTATCGGCCAGGCTGACTGCCCCAAGGATGCCGAACGTCTGAAGGACGAGCTGCGCAAGGTCGATGACAGCATCTATTTCCTTGATGCGAATGTGGGTCCGGTTATCGGCTCGCATGTGGGTCCGGGCATGTTGGCAATGGTTTTCTGGGGCCATGACTCGCGTGAGAACACTACGGTTTCCGACCGTATCGCGCGCAAGGTTCGCAAGCAGTAGGTTGATTGATCGCGGCGCGGCGGTTGGCGGCGCTTGATGGCGGGGCATTCGCTAGCGCATAGTCAAGACCGCTTCCGCTTCGCATTGTTTTGTTATCTCGTTCACGTTGGGATGTGATTTCTCATGGCCGCTTATTTCTACGCAGGCAATGACACCGTTGGTGCGCACGTTCGCCGCATTTTGGATGCTGCTGGTTGGTTCGCCGAGGACATCGTCGAGGATGCTGAAGTAGTCATCACGTATTTCACCAGCACCACGGCTCTTGAGGATGCATATTTCGGAACCGACGGCATCGTCAAGCGCGCGGCAAGCAGGGCTTTGCTCATCGACTTGTCGCCGACCACGCCCACGTTCGCACGTGAGCTTTCTGCGGTTGCCATGGTGAACGATCTCCGTCCCGTCGAGGCCCCTATCGTCGTTTTGGACACGGCGGTTCAGGACGCATTCGCCGACATCGAGAACATCGCGTGCTTCGTTGCAGGCGAGAAGGCCGACATTGATGATGCAACTGCCGTGCTCGAGCTTCTTGCTGGCAATGCCCAGATCACTGGCGCTGCAGGCAGCGCTCAGATGGCTCGCGCCGCGCTTTCCGTTCAGGTTGCCGCCCAGATCGTCGCCGCTATCGAGGCCGATGCGCTTTTCCGTGCCGTTCAGAACGACCCCGCATCCGAGGTCGAGCTTGAGGGTCGCGCCGGTGCGGCTTCCCCTCACGCCGATCAGGTTCTTTCCGCGGTTGCCGAGAAGCGCTTCAGCGGCACGTACACCGTCGAGATGTTCATCGGTGAGCTTGCCGCTGCAATGGGCACGGCGGACGATATCGACCTGGTTCTTCCGCAGCTTGAAGCTTGTATGCGCGTTCTCGAGCTGTTGGCCGTCATCGGCGGCGTCGACATGGCTCCTTCTGCGCTTGCGTTGTTGTATCGCGAAGAGGAGGAGGTGCGCGAGGCTGGTCTTGACTGGTCGCGTGCGGCCGAATATTACAGCACCGACGCCCATCTGGATGACGAGGACGAAGAGTTCTACGAGGACAACTACGATGCCTCGTACGATTTCGACGATTACGACGATTACGCAGATCACGACCACGAGTGCGGCTGCGGTCACGATCATGATCATGGTCATGATGGCGATCACGAGTGCGGATGCGGCCATGACCACGGCCACAGTCATCAACATGGCTGCTGCTGATTTCCCAGCGCAGGTTGGAAGCCTGCGCTTTTCACCCTGCAACCTCTGCCCGCGCCTGTGCGCCGCCGATCGTGCGGCGGGCAGGCGCGGTGTTTGCGGGGCCGACGACACAATCCGTGTAGCGCGCGCTGCCCTTCATTATTGGGAAGAGCCGCCGCTGTCGGGCGAGTCGGGTTCGGGCACGGTGTTCTTTGCGAACTGCCCGCTCCATTGCGTGTACTGCCAAAACGCGACGATCGCCGAAGGCGAGTTCGGTATCGACGTGACCATCGATCGCTTGGCTGATATCTTCCTTGAGCTGCAAACCCAGGGTGCGCTCAACATCAATTGCGTCACGCCGACGCACTATGCGTTGCAGATCCGCGAGGCGGTGCGGGCGTCTCGCGAGCGCGGGTTGGCGCTTCCGGTTGCTTGGAATACGTCAGGTTACGAACGTTTTCAGGCCATCAACGCGTTGAAAGACACGGTTGATATTTATCTCACCGACTTCAAGTACGCCAGCGGCCAGGTGGCTCAGGCATATTCGCATGCGTCCGACTACCCTGAAGTGGCCGTCCGTGCGCTTGACGCCATGGTCGAAACCATCGGTGCTCCCAAGTTCGACGAATATCGCGACCAAGTGCGGATGACGTGTGGCGTTGTTGTGCGTCATTTGCTGCTGCCCGGCGGCTTGGAGGATTCGAAGCGCGTTTTGAAGTTGCTTCACGAACGTTACGGCGATGACGTGCTGGTGTCTGTCATGAATCAGTACACGCCTGTTCTTGCATCGCGTGCGGAAGAAGGCGATGTTCGTGCGCAGCGTGTTCTTGCGAGGTATCCACGTTTGGGCGAAACCGTGTCCAACGAGGAATATGAGCGCCTGCTGGATTACGCCGATTCGATTGGCATGGAAGACTATTTCTGGCAGGAGGGTCCCGCTGCAAAAGAGAGTTTTATTCCGGTGTGGGACGGCAGCGGGGTCGCCGAGCGCGGTCTGCTAGACCGCAGCGACAGCGACCAAGTGCTAATGCCCGAGCGCGGTCTGCTAGACCGCAGCGACGGCGACCAAGTCGGGGCGAACCATGCCTCATAACCTCGAGACGCGCCGTCGCTTCATACCGGGTTCATTTCAGGGGTTGTCGGCGCGGGGCTTTGGGGCGTATCGGGAACATGCGCTCAATTCCTGTTCGCAACGTACGGCATCACGCCGCTGTTCTCTACGGTGGTGCGTTCGTTCTTCGCAGGGGTCGCGTTCTTCACCGCGATTTTCGTCGCGCGTCGTGCAGTGCTCAACCGAATGGCCACGTGCGCGAAGGTCACGAAGATCGCGCTGCTTGTGTTCGGATTGTGCCTGTTCGTCGATCAGTTCGCTTGCATGACGGCTGTCGCGCTCACCAATGCGGGGACCGCGACTGTTCTGCAAATGCTGGGAACCGTGTTCGTGATGCTGTACACGTGTCTTGTTGCTCGTAGACTTCCACGCGCGATCGAGGCGGCGGGCCTTGTTCTTGCCTTGGTGGCAACGTTCCTCATTGCAACCCAGGGCGATCCCACCACACTGGTTTTGCCTGCCGCGGGCCTGTTCTGGGGTATTCTCAATGCGTTCTCGGTTGCCGTTTACGTGCTGGTGCCGCGTCATGCGCATCTGTTCGAGAAGTTCGGCAGCTTCCCGGTTACGGCGGTGGGCATGCTTATCACATTCGTGCTGTCGACCGTTGTTTATCTCACCACGATGGGCCCGCAGATGTTCGTCGCCGAGGTTGCTTTGCTTGATACGCGGGGTTGGTTGGCGTTAATCGGCGGTCTGACGTTTTTAGGCACGTTCCTGTCGTTTTGGCTCTACTTGCGCGGCGTGTCGCTGGTCGGTTCGATCATCGGCAGCCTGCTTGGCGCGGTGGAGCCTGCCAGTGCGATGATGTTCTCGGCGCTGCTTTTGGGGACGGTCTTCACCGGGGCCGATTGGATCGGCCTGATTTTGATGGTGGGGATGTTGGTGCTGGAAACCTTCAGCGAGGGCGATGACGGCGCAAAGCCGCAGGTCGATTAGCGACCGTAAAAAAGCCGCAGCTCAGTGAGCCGCGGCTTTAGTGAAATCGGATGGTGGGTAAGGCTGCCTGATTTACACGCGGCCTCAATTCAAGCGTCAGACGCCCGTAGACCATCCCAACCTTTACGAGCGGCTGGGAATCTCAAGCGTGGCCTTGGCAAGCACGTGCCCGTCGATGGCGCGGCGGAATTCGTTTAAGTAGTAGCCTTCGGGCAGGTCGAGCTTCGTATCGAGCGCATATACGGCAAGAGTGTAGAAATGCGTCTTATCGGGCGGTTGCGGTCCGCAGTAGCGATTGAATACGGCAGGGTTGCTTGAGCCGTGGGACATGGGCGACCAGTTGGAGTTCGCGCCTTGCGTGCAAGCAACTTCGCCGCTTGCGCTGGCGTTCTCGGGAATGAGCGTGGTGTCGGGTGCGAAATCGCAGGCCAGCCAATGAATCCAGCAGAATCCGCCCACGGGAATGGCATCGAAGTCGACGAATGCAAGCGCGATGGATTTCGTGTTCGTAGGAACGTCCTCAACCGAAATAGGGAACGAGCGAGTGGGGAAGTTCTCGGTACGGTACTCGTTGGCGGCATGCTTGCCGAAACGGTCGGGCAAAAGCCCGTTCTCAAGCGGGACGTTGATCTTCATGGCTGCTCCTTTGCTCGAAAGCCGGCGCTCATGTCGGCATCGGCTGCTATTGAAACTTATGACTGTCGAACATTCGTGAAAGCCCTATTACGGCGTGCTCGTCGTTACGCCTTCGGTTTGCGGCTGCACGTGGCGGTCATCTTCGCCACCTTCGTGCCCAGGTTGTCCACCACGTCAATGGTGTAGAACCCAAGCGTGCGGCCGGATCGGTCGGTCGAAGCCGTTGCGATCAGTTTATCGCCCTTCGCGCCCTTCATGAACTGGATTGAGCAAACGACGCAGGCAGAAGGCTCTTCGCCGATGTTGCTGGCAATAGCAACGGCGAAGTCGGCCAGCGTGAAGATGGCGCCGCCCATGACGCCACCGAAGCCGTTGAGGTGCTTCTCTTCGATATCGAACTCGCAAACGGCATGACCGGGACCGGCCTCGACGACGCGGCAGCCGCAGGCTTCGGTTGCGAAGTGGTCGTTCTTGAAGAATTCGCGGGCCTCTTCAAGTGAGATGTTCGGATCCATCATGATCGTGTCCTTTCAACAGAACGGGCGCCGCAGAAGCGGCGCCCGTCATTCATTACGCGAAGATGTTCGCAAGGATCCCGTCGATGCGGGCAAGCACGTCTGCGCGGTCCATAAGCGCGATGCTCTCGAACAGCGGCGGCGAGACCATGTTGCCGCAAACGGCAACGCGCAGGGGCTGGAACAGGTTCTTCGCCTTCATGTCCAGCGGTTCGCACAAAGCGCGGCATTTCTCTTGCAGCGACTCGGCTTCCCACTCGTTGGCCTCGTCAGCAAGGATGTCGCGGCAAGCGCGCAGTGCCTCGTCAGCGCGGGCACCGTCCTTCAGCAGCACCTTCTTGGAGCTTTTCTCGTCCAGGCGGACGTTGGGACCCCAGAACATGAACGCGATCTTCTCGGGGATCTCGTCCAAGTGGTTGAGGCGCTCGGCAAGCAGGGGGTAGATCTGCTCGAACCAAGCCAGGTTTTGCTGAACATACGCAGCGGCGACCTCGCGGGCTTCGTCGGAAACAACCAGCGGTTCGGGCTGAGGCGCGTTCGGGTCGGAGGGGTTCGGCGTGGGGATGACGTTCACGCCGGGTTGGGCGCTTTTGCCCAGGGCAACTGCCTCGGCAAGCCAGGGCTTTGCGATCTCGGCCCAGCGGGCGGGCTCGAGTTCGCGCATGTACACGCCGTCCATCCAGTCCAGCTTCGTCTCGTCGAAAACGGCGTCTTTCTTGGTGATGCGGTCAAGATCGAATGCACGGCACAGCTCGTCGCGGCCGATGATGGTGGTTTCGCCGTCAAGCGACCAGCCCAGCAGTGCCAGGAAGTTGACCATGGCATCGGGCAGGTAGCCGCGATCGCGGTACTCTTCGACGCTGGTTGCGCCGTGGCGCTTCGAAAGCTTCTTGCCATCGGCGCCCAAAATCATGGACAGATGCGCGAACTGCGGAACTGGGCGACCCAGCGCCTCGTAGATAAGGATCTGGCGCGGGGTGTTGGACAGGTGGTCATCGCCGCGGATGACGTGCGTGATCTGCATGTTGGTGTCGTCGCAGACAACGGCGAAGTTGTAGGTGGGGCTGCCGTCGGTGCGAACCAGGATCATGTCGTCCATGACGTCGGCGGGGAAGGACACGCGACCGTACACGGCGTCGTCGAACTCGATGGGGCCGTGGTTTTCGGGTACCTTCAGGCGCCAAACATGGGGCTCGCCTGCATCGATGCGTGCCTGAGCCTCTTCCTTGGAAAGAACGCGGCAGGTGCGGTCGTCGCCGGCATAGCCGCCCTCGTTCTTCTCGGCTTCGGCGCGCTTGGCGTCAAGCGTTTCCTTCGTGCAGAAGCAAGGATATACGGCGTCGCGCTCTTTCAGGATCTCAAGGGCTTCCTTATAAGTGTCCATGCGCTGCATCTGGAAGTAGGGGCCGTACTGGCCGCCAACCTCGGGGCCCTCGTCCCAGTCAAGGCCGAGCCATTTCATGGCGTCGACGATGACGCGCACGTTCTCTTCAGTGGAACGCTCGGGGTCGGTGTCCTCGATGCGCAGGATGAAGTCGCCGCCTTTAGCGCGGGCGAAAGCCCAGTTGAAGATCGCGGTGCGGGCGCCGCCGATGTGGAGGCGGCCGGTAGGCGACGGCGCGAAGCGGACGCGCACTTTCTGCTGATCGGTCATGAAGACTCTCTTTCCGTCGTGCTTAGCCGCAGGCCGAAACATGCTGCGGTGTTGTTTCATCGGTTGGTGGAAGCTTGACGTGCGCCACGGGGCTTCGTCAGTGATTTTCCGACCAAGATTGACAGTATAGAAGCGATGGTGCTGGTTGTGAGCCAGACAGCACCCATTCCCACCCAAAATTCAGTTGGCAAGGCGCAGATCAAAAGCGAATCGCTGGCGAAGGTTCAGTTGCCTTGCGAGAAGAACAGTTCGTGAAAGACGGTGAACAGCCCGTCGAAGTCGATGGCCGCCCAGATCCCCGCCACCGCGAACAATGCGACGATGCCGGTTCCAGCGCGGGTGAGGGCTCGTGCGGCGCCAACGCGCGAACGCATGGCGGCAAGCGAGGCGACGGCAAGGATCAGCGCGACGGCAACAAGCGCGTAGGCTCTCATCGCCACGGAATAACAGTCGTCAAGATGGCTGATGGCGTCGTCGCTGTAAACGTAGCGCTCGGTTGCGTGAGCGAATGCAGCTTCCACCTGCTGTTGATCGTTGATGTCAACACCGTCAAGGTTCCGGGCGCCAATCTGGGCTTTGCCGGTGGCTTTCCCGCGTTCTTGGGCGTTGTGGTTTGCAACCGCGATGGCATGAACCAGGGACGCGTGGTCGTGCGAGCCGAAGGAATAGTCGCGCGTGGCATCGGCTACGTTGGCCAGGTCGTTAACGGTGAATGCTGTGCGTGCGTCGGGCTGGGCGGTTTGCAGCGCAAGCGTTTTTGCGGTGGGCGGAAGGACGCATGCCAGAAAGCCGCTTGCCAGCAGCAGAAGCGCCACGCACAGGGTTCCAACCGCCTGAAGGACGGATTGAAAGCCGTCCTTTCGCGCCAAAGGCTGTTCCATCGCTTTGGCGCGCGATTATTCGGCCGCTGCCGGCACGTCGACGTCAACCCATACGGTTGCCGAGGTCACACCACCCTTGCGACCCATGATGATGGCGCCGGGCCCCAGACGGTTGAACACGCCCGAGAAACGGCCGCCCATCAGGTACAGGCCAGTGAGATTGTTGAACATGACGGGCTGGGCCGTGAAGTCCTCGTCCTTGCCGTACAGCGGCACGGTGGCCGTCTTGTACAGTTCGCAGCATTCCTGAACCAGGAAGCGCTGCGAGGTTCCTATGGTTTGGGCAAGGCTCTCGTCAATGATCTTCGCCCAGGTTTCGGCGTCGCAGTCGTGGCCAACCGTCACGTTCTTGCTGCAGTATCCGTCGCTGGGCTTCAACACCCAGCGCGCGGGGTTCGACTTCACTTCGTCGATGTCGATTTCGGCAGGGTCAAGGAAGGCGGTGAAGGGGATGCATTCCTTGACCAGCGCTGCTTCCTTCTCGGTGAGGAGCGCCGCGGTCTCGGGACGGTGCAGAACGCGGAACACCTGCTTGTCGTGGACGATGTTGGTAGCGAAACCGCCGATCAGGCAAACCTTATGGGCGAGGTACGCCTGAACCAGGGGCTGGCTTTCGTCCCAATGCTCCAGAAGGTCGCTTGCCACGGTGCGGCGCCAGATGACGTCGATATCGACATCGCTATCACCCCATGCGGCGTTCTTGCCGTGCAGGTGCTCGCCGTCAAACGACAGTTCGCGCACGTCGAAGATGGAGATGTCGAACCCACGTTCCTTGAAGATGCCCGCGTATACCTTGAACTCCTCGAATGCGGCGTTCTCAAGGAAGTCGACGATGGCGATGCGCGGTTTCTCGACTTTTGCGTCGTAGTGGCTGTAGATGGAGAGGAACGTGTCAACCCAGCCCGGGAACAGGTCGGCATCGCAGTTCGAAAGCGTATGATCCTGCGCAAGGCGACGATACGGCTCGCTCCGCGCGATGCAGGCGAACGCTTCGCGGTTCTCGTTCATGCCTGAGGCGCCGTCGGTGTTGAACTCGCAAAAGCGCAGCTTGCCTGTGTCCTCGTTAAGGAAGCAGTCGACGCGCGTGATGGGCAGCGGGTCGGTGTAGCCGGTTGGGGCAAGCATCAGCTGCTCAAGGCGCTCATCGAACTTGAAGAGCGCGCGATATTCAGGATTTGACTGATATTCTCGAATGACTTTGCTCAGAATACCGTACAGGGTTTCGGAGGTCGTTTTGAACAGCTTGTACGCATCTTGGCCGAACAGGCGCGGTACATAGCCCATGTAAACCGGGTTGCCATCCCATACGGCGGTGGAGTTCACGATGTAGTTCCACGCGGCGCGGCGATCGGCCTCGTCGGTTTCGCTTTCGGCAAGGTAAGAGAGGTATTCGTTCGTCAAGACTTCGTTGGCGTTGCAAGCGTTTGCATCCTGCATGGGTTCGATGCACCTTTCTATCGTCGGGGCGGCGTTGGGGCTTCGGGTCTCGGCGCCTTCTCCCGTTGCGAACCGGCGTCAAGCGTGAAGCACGCCGCGCCGGGTTGCGTGATGGTTTCGGTGAAGATAGTTTCGCGCTGATCGGGGCGAACGTTACTCCCGATGGCGTTTTTCCATGCGGTTTCTGCAAGCGTCGCCGAACGCTTTGGCAAGCGGGGCGCCGAACGGCGATTCGGGTGCGAACTCGGGGTGCCACTGCACGCCCACGAAGAAGGAGCAGTCTGGATGCGACACGGCTTCGATCAGGCCGTCTTCGGACAGTGCGTCAACGGTAAGCGAAGGAGCCATGTCCTCGATGGTTTGGTGGTGGATGGTGTTCGTGCCGAACGGTTCGGTTCCGAAGATGCGCGCGGTGGGCGTGCCTTCGACGGGCACGACTTCATGAACGGCATCGAACGGGTCCTCGATGCGCCAATGTTCCTCGTGGTCGAACGGGAGCTTGTTGATGTCCTGGCACAGCGTTCCCCCGCACACCACGTTGACCATCTGAAAGCCGCGGCATATTCCCAAGAAGGGAAGGTCGTGCTCGATGCAATAACGAACGATCACCGGCTCGATGCCATCACGCGCGACGACAGGGTTGTCGCTTGCGGCAGCGCGCTGGCGGCCGTACAGCATGGGGTCGATGTCGTCGCCGCCTGGGATAAGAACGCCGTCAACCCGTCCAAGGATAGCTTCCACGTCGGCCGGGTTCTCCTGCGGAAGAAGGATGATGGGCGACACGCCTGCGAGCTTCAGGAAATCAAGGTAGTTTGCGCGAATTGAGAACGCAGGGATTTCGTCTTCGAACTGAAACGAAACCGCTACCAGGGGTTTCGGTGTCGGAGCCTCTTCGGTGGTGCAACCTGCATCCTGAGCGCCTTCGACGCTCTTTGCGTTCGCGGCCTTGTCCGCGCTCTGTGCGTTGTCGTTTGCGAACGACGTTTTTTCGCGGGGGTCCTGGTTCTCGCTCATGTTCTAGTTCTCGCTATTCGACTGAGGTTCAGGGCGGGGAACGAATCGGTGTCGAGAGTTTCCTCAAGCAGCTCCGAGATTCGCTCGATGGGCGTAGAATGGTCGGACAGAACCCAACTGCGGTACAGCATCAGGGCGCCCGACAAGTAGAAGCTCATGCGCATGCGGAACTCCACGTCGTCCATCAGGTGCGTGTCGACTCCGGTTGCGGCGAACGCGGGCTTGGCCGAGCGACCCATCAGATCGATCATCGCGTTGACGGGCAGCGAATGAGCCGTGTGCTCGTAAAAGCCCAGGTTTTCGACGATTGATTTGTTGATGTCGGCAAGGATCCCGTGGATGCGCTGCTTGCGGGTTTCTTCGGAATGCCCGCGGATGATGTCGATGACGTGCTCGATGATTTCTTCCGCGCGATGCGTCAGCAGGCTGTCGATCGAGGGGTAGTGAAGATAGAAGGTCTTGCGGTCGATGTCGGCCTCGCGGGCGATGGCGCTGACGGTGATCTTTGAGACGTCGTTCTCGCTAAGCAGCTTGTCAAGTGCGGTGTTGATTGCCTTGCGCGTGCGGACGATGCGTCGATCAAGTTTCGGCTGAGCGGGGCGTTTGGCATCGTTCTCAGTCATTTTCGGACACTTCCTTTTTGTGTTTCGATAAATACTCGGCCGTTGAAAAATGCGCAAACGGCTAAGAAATGAGCATTTCGGTTTGGTAACGAATTCTAATCGGTCATCCGTTCCGTGTTGCGTTATCCGCACAACAAGTATAGTCTACAGGTGTGGAACAAACAATATCTGGTGAATAGACATTGCTTGTGGACTAGCAATAACGTCGCGGGTTCGCCAAAAAGCGAACGGGAGAGCGACCAGCGCCGCGGGCGTTGTGAATAGGAAGGAACGGCAATGACCGAAGAGATCCACGAGACCGTTGCGACAGCACCCTCGTTCGAGCTGAGCCCCGAAGACAAGGCCAAGCTTGCCAAGATCGGCCCGTCCGAGAAGATCAAGCATGCTGCCATGTACAAGCTCATCGACTACGTCATGGAAGACCCCGAGGCCAACATCCACAAGGTCATGAACATGCTGGACAAGCTTGCGCCCAAGAACTTGTTCCCCACGCAACGCGAAACCATGCGCCAAGCCATCGAGGCGAAAAGCAACTGGTATCAGCTGATCATGAAGATCCTCGAGCTGAACCCCGAGGTTATCCCGCAGCTGCTGAAGACGTTCGTGGTTGATAGCAACCTTATTGCTTGGGGCATGCAGGAGCACAACCGCAAGGCGCTGAAGTGCAACATCCCGTGGGCTATCCTGCTTGACCCTACCAGCGCGTGCAACCTTCATTGCACTGGCTGCTGGGCCGCCGAGTACGGCAACAAGCTGAACCTTACTTATGAAGAGATCGAATCCATCATCAACCAGGGCGTCGAGCTGGGTGTTCATATGTACATCTACACCGGCGGCGAGCCTTTGGTCCGCAAGCACGACCTTATCAAGCTGTGCGAGGCGCATCCCGACTGCACGTTCCTGTCGTTCACGAACGCAACGCTCATCGACGAGGCGTTCGTTCAGGACATGATCCGCGTGAAGAACTTCGTACCCGCCATCTCGGTCGAGGGTATTGGCGAGGCAACCGACGTCCGCCGCGGCGAAGGCACCTTCAACAAGATCGATCATGCCATGAAGCTGCTGCGCGAGGCCGGCCTTCCGTTTGGCGTGTCGCTTTGCCACACGTCGCAAAACTCCGACGCCTTGGTGTCCGACAAGTTCTTCGATTGGCTTATTGACCAGGGCGTTCTGTTCGCATGGATCTTCACCTTCATGCCGGTTGGCTACTCCACGAAGGATTGCGAGCTTATGGCCACGCCCGAGCAGCGCGAGCAGCTCTATCGCTTCGTCAAGCGCGCTCGCGAGGAGAAGCCGCTGTTCACTCTCGACTTCCAGAACGACGGCGAGTTCGTTGGCGGCTGCATCGCCGGTGGCCGCAGGTACTTGCACATCAACGCCAAGGGCGACGTCGAGCCCTGCGTGTTCGCGCATTACTCCAACGCCAACATCCGCGAGGTGTCGTTGCTTGACGCGCTGCGCTCGCCCCTGTTCATGCAGTACTACGAGAACCAGCCCTTCGACGGCGAGAACCTGCTTCGTCCGTGCCCGATTTACGAGAACACCGGCAGGTTGGCTGACATGGTCGAGGCAGCAGGAGCCTACTCCACCGATCTTGAGCATCCCGAGGACGCCCGTGACCTGACCGAGAAGATGCGCCCGCGCGCCGAGGCATGGGCCGAGGTTGCCGACCGTATTTGGAACGACCCCGACGACCCGCGCCGTCCCTACCGCGATCGCGTGTACGTCGGCATGGCCGAGTCGGACGTCAAGAAGTACGAGGAGACCGGCTTTGTCGGCAACACCCCGCTCGAGAAGCTGAAGGCCGAGCATTCGCACTAAGGCGGGACGGCAATTGGGCTGAAAGGTCCCGCAGTAGCGCTTGTTGCACCCCGGTTTGCGATTGCGGAATGCGCGTGAAGATGCTTCGCATGTCGCAAGTTGGGGTGCTGATGCGATAAAACTGGTAAGACTGCTTTTTGGCGCCTTAGCAGGGAATAGTAACGAACCTGCGTAGAGGCGCCGCAAGACAACGAGAAAATAGGAGAGTCAAAATGGCAGATACTCGTTCTTATCTGTTCACGTCCGAATCGGTGACCGAAGGCCACCCCGACAAGATCTGCGACCAAATCTCGGATGCGATCCTCGACGCAATCCTCACGCGCGAGGCCGAGCTTGCAGAGCAGGGCTACGTTGGCCCTGACGGGGCAGCGGCTGACGTATCCAGCGTCCGCGCGGCTGTCGAGACGTTCACCACCACCGGCATCATCACCGTCATGGGCGAGGTTCGCACTCAGGCTTACGTCGACGTCGACAGCATCGTCCGCGGCGTGGTTGAGAGCATCGGCTACACCAGCGACGACTTTGGCTTCAACGCCAGCACCTGCGCTGTTGCGAATTACATCCATTCCCAGTCGCCCGACATCGCCATGGGCGTCGATGAGTCCTACGAAGTCCAGACCGGCCAGGCTTCCGCCGACGATGCGTACGACCGCATCGGTGCAGGCGATCAGGGCGTCATGTTCGGCTACGCCACGAACGAGACCTCTACGCTCATGCCCATGCCCGTTTTCCTGGCGCATCGCCTGTCCGAGCGTCTGACCGAGGTGCGCAAGACCGGCGTGCTGCCGTATCTGCGCCCCGACGGAAAGACTCAGGTCACCGTTCGCTACGAGGGCGACAAGCCCGTTGCCGTCGAGAAGGTGCTCATCTCCACGCAGCATGCGCCCGAAGCGGCAACCGCCCAGATCAAGGCCGACCTTATTGCCAACGTCATCGCCCCTGTCTTCAACGCTGAGGGCGTTGCGTGGGAAGGCGCCGAGATCTTCGTGAACCCCACCGGCCGTTTCGTGGTTGGCGGTCCTATGGGCGACACCGGCCTTACCGGCCGCAAGATCATCGTCGACACGTACGGCGGCATGGGTCGCCACGGTGGCGGCGCGTTCTCGGGCAAGGATTGCACCAAAGTCGACCGTTCCGCCGCATACGCTGCCCGCTGGGTTGCCAAGAACATCGTCGTCGCCGGCTTGGCCGACAAGTGCGAGATCGAGCTTGCCTACGCTATTGGCGTTGCGCGCCCGCTGTCCATTTACGTGAACGCCTTCGGCACCAACAAAGTGGCCGAGGCCGACATCGAGGCTGCTGTTTCCAAGGTTTTCGACCTGCGTCCGGCCGCCATCATCGACACGCTCGACCTTCGTCGTCCGATTTACCGCAAGACCTCGAACTACGGTCACTTCGGCCGCGAGCTTGACGAGTTCACGTGGGAGAAGACGAACCGCGTCGACGAGCTTCGCGCCGCCTGCGGTTTGTAGTTGTTTTCGCGTTGAATTTGCCGGCGTGTCTCGCGTCGCGTGCAAGTTGAATATGCCGTCTGCGCTTTCGGCGCGGGCGGTTTTTCTTTGGGCGGGTTCGGACGCGGGTGGGCGCTGCTGCGCGACGCGATTGTCTTCGGCGCTAGTCCTGTCGCCCTTCGCGCTCAGCTTCTATTCCGCCGTGCTTTTTCCACGTGCCTCGTGACGCATTCGCGATCGCCGTCGCCATGATCTAAACTGGGACCCATGAAACTCGCTTCAATCATATTGGACATCCCCACGCAGGCGCTTGACGCCCCATACACCTACTTGGTCTCGGACGACGTTGTCGACGACGGCATGGAGGTGCAGGTGGGCTGCGCTTGCTTGGTGCCGTTCGGCGGCAGGCAGGCCATTGGCTTCATCGTCGATGTTCGCGACTCGGACGAGCCGGGTGCCTTCGAGTCTCTTGGCGTTTCCGGATCGTCGCGTTCGCGCCTGAAGCCCATCATTCGCGTGCTTTCCCAGCCGTATTTCGATGAAGAGGGCGCGGCATGCGCCCAGTACCTGGCCAAACGTTACATCGCCCCGCTTTCGGCATGCATCCGCCTGTTCGCGCCGCCTGGGGGAGTTCCCCGCATCGTGCGCTCGCGCACGGGTGAGTGGCGCCTTGAAGAGCCCGCCGTCGGCGAGGTTGATGATCGTTGGGTGATGCTTGGCCCCAACGCCGATTCGTTCACGCCGCGAAAGAACGCGGTGAAGCAGATCGCGGTCATCGAGGCGCTGCGTCAAGGCGAACTGCGCGTGGCCGAGCTGGCCATGGAGTTCGGCGCGGTGTCCTCGGTTTTGAAGACGCTCGAATCGAACGGCGTGGTGCGCATCGAGCGCCGCCGTCGCATGCGCGGCGTCGAAACGGGCGCGTTCCAGCCAACGGAAAAACCCGCGCTCACGCCCGGTCAGGCCGAGGCGCTGCGCGTTATCGGCGAAGCAAACGATCGAGCTTGCGGTGATGTCGTTTTGGTTGACGGAGTTACCGGTTCGGGAAAAACCGAGGTCTATCTGCAGGCCATCGAGCTCGTGCTTGCCCAGGGTCGCACGGCGTGCGTTCTGGTGCCCGAGATCTCGCTTACCCCGCAAACGGTTGCCCGTTTCCGCGGCCGTTTCGGGGACACGGTTGCCGTCATGCACTCGCGCATGAGCCAAGGCGAGCGTTACGACCAGTGGGATTTCATCAGGTCGGGCGCGGCACGCGTGGTGGTCGGTGCGCGAAGCGCTCTGTTCACGCCGCTTAGCAACTTGGGCCTCATCATCATCGACGAGGAACACGAGGGCTCGTACAAACAGGATAGCGCCCCGCGTTATCATGCGCGTGACGTCGCTGTTTGGATGGCGCGCCGTTCGAAGGCGACGGTCATCCTGGGTTCGGCGACGCCTTCCATCGAGAGCCTGTACAACGCGGCGAAGGACCCGCAGTGGCATCAGGTCGAGCTCCCCGAGCGAGCCAACGGCAATCCCATGCCCCAGATCAAGATCGTCGACATGGCCCGCGAGTTCGGGTCGGGGTCGCGCTCGATGTTCTCGCGTTCGCTCTCGAAGGCGCTCGAGGCCGAGCTTCGTGCAGGTCACAAAGCGGTTCTGCTGTTGAATCAGCGCGGCTTCGCGAAATTCCTGCTGTGCCGCGACTGCGGTTTCGTGCCCACCTGCCCGTCGTGCTCGACGTCGTTGACCTATCACGAGCGCGGCAACCAGCTGATTTGCCACCATTGCGGGTATCGCGTTCCCACGCCGCCCACGTGCCCCGAGTGCGGAAGCCCGTACCTGAAGAAGTTCGGCGCGGGTACCCAGCGCGTCGAGGCCGATCTTCGCGTGCTCATCGACAGCTTCGAGGGACTTGGCGGGGAAGTGCCCATCATCCGCATGGATGCCGACACCACCAGTGCCAAGGGCGCCCACCAGCGCCTTCTTGAGGAATTCGGCCAGGCCCAGGCAGCTGTGCTGCTTGGCACGCAGATGATCGCGAAGGGCCTTGACTTCAAGGACGTCACCTTGGTCGGCGTCATCAATGCCGACACGCAGCTGCACTTGCCCGACTATCATGCAGCGGAGCGCACGTTCGATTTGATCGAGCAGGTGGCGGGCCGTGCGGGTCGCGCCGACTTGGAGGGCCGCGTCATGGTGCAAACCTACGAGGCCTCGTCTGCGCCCATCGTTGCGGCGGCGCGCTACGACCGCGCGATGTTCCTGCGCGATGAGCTGCCGAAGCGAAAAGCCCTTGGCTATCCGCCTTATGTTCGCATGGCGAACATCTTGGTGTGGGGTAAAAACGAGCAGGCGGTTTCGGCATGCGCATCCGAGGTCGAGGCGCAGGTCCGCGCCCACGTGCGCGATTTTGGCGGGGACGACTGGCGCGTGTACCCGGCGTCTGCTTGCGTGCTCGAGAAGCTTCGCAACACGTATCGCTGGCATGTGCTGGTGAAGGCCCCGCGCGAGGCCGACATTTCGGAGGTTTTGCTGCCGCTGTTTCGTAAGCGCAAGCCAAACCCGCAGGTCAGTGTTGCCGTCGACATCGATCCGGACGACTTGCTGTAGTGGTGTTGGGCGGGCTGCCTGCGTCCTGCCGCCCGCCGAGCCGCGCGGTGGAGCGCTCGGGCGTATGGTGGAGCGCTCGGGTGCACGGATTTTCCCGTTTTGCACCGGCTGGAGCAGCTTGGCGCGCCTGTCGCTGCGCGCTCGCCGCTCGGGTGCACGGATTTTCCCGTTTTGCGCTGTTTTTCTCTAGGATCGATCGGGGTAAGGGCTTCTTTTTGGCAAGATTCCGGCTAAATGATCGTTTGTCGAGCAATATCGAAGCGAGCCAACCGGCAATTCCTCGCAAAATAGGAAAATCTGTGCAAGCTCATAGGCTCGGCCCGCGCGCCCGCCGTTCGGGTGCGGCTGTATTTCGCGGCCGCGGTGCCGTCGTGTGCACTTGCTGGCCCGCGCACCTGCCGGCCCGCGCGGT
>URZP01000003.1 GCA_900552365.1 uncultured Coriobacteriaceae bacterium | reverse complement strand
GCCTACCGGCTCCGTTTCGCCGGGCAGGCCATCACAGGGCGCTAAAGTGCGGAAGCTGCCAAGTTGTCTGCCGTATGCGTTGCGCTGAACGGCGACGGGCAAGGTGCCGAACGCGCCAGCCGAGGTTGCGCCTGCGGCAACGGGGCCATTGGGGTTGCCCGCTGCAGGGACGCCTTCTTCAACATTTTCTGCCAGCAGGATAAGACCCGCGCAGGTGCCAAGCACGGGCATCCCGGCGGTGATACGTTCGCGCAGGGATTCGAGCATTCCCAGCTCACGGAGCATTTTCGACTGGGCGGTGCTTTCGCCGCCGGGCAGCACCAGCGCGTCGAAGGGCTTTTCCAGATCAGCCGCTTGGCGAAGCTCGATGCACTCGCAGCCAAGCTTGCGCAGCACGCGCTCGTGTTCGATGAACGCTCCCTGAACAGCCAAAACGGCAACGGTTTTCATAAGGCTCCCTTGATTTTCGAATAAGAAGGGAAGGTCGCGCGTGCAGCCTTCCCGGTGATGCGTTTGCGTGCAGGCTTGGTTTGCTGGGCAGCGTGGCGCGCCCTCCGTGATCGCCCGCGGATTTGACTGGCTGGCGGTACGGTTACTTGCCGCGCTCGGCCATAAGCAGGGCGATTTCGCTTTCGTTGATGCCAACCATGGCCTCGCCCAGGTTTTCGGACAGCTCGGCGATCAGCTTTGCGTCGGTGTAGTTCGCGACGGCCTTCACGATTGCCTGCGCGCGCTTAGCGGGATTGCCGCTCTTGAAGATGCCGCTGCCAACGAACACGCCCTCGGCACCCAGCTGCATCATCAGTGCAGCGTCGGCGGGGGTTGCCACGCCGCCGGCTGCAAAGTTCACCACGGGCAGGCTGCCGTTTTCGTGCACGTACTTCACCAGCTCAACGGGAACCTGAAGCTGCTTAGCCGCTTCGAACAGCTCGTCCTTGCGCAGGTTTTGGATGCGACGGATCTCGCGGTTCATCATGCGCATGTGGCGCACGGCCTGAACGACGTCGCCGGTGCCGGGCTCGCCCTTGGTTCGGATCATGGTCGCGCCTTCGGCGATGCGGCGAAGGGCCTCGCCAAGATCACGCGCACCGCACACGAATGGAACGCTGAACTGGGTTTTGTCGATGTGGTACGTGTCGTCGGCGGGCGAGAGCACCTCGGACTCGTCAATGTAGTCAATGTCGATAGCTTGCAGGATCTGTGCCTCGACGAAGTGACCGATGCGGCACTTTGCCATAACAGGAATGCTCACTGCCTCCTGGATGCCCTTGATCATCTTGGGGTCGCTCATACGAGAGACGCCGCCCGCAGCGCGGATGTCGGCGGGGATGCGCTCGAGAGCCATAACGGCGCAGGCGCCGGCTTCCTCGGCGATGCGTGCCTGCTCGGGGGTGGTGACGTCCATGATGACGCCGCCCTTCAACATTTGGGCAAGCTGGCGGTTTAGTGCTACGCGCTCGGCGGCAGTCTGTTCTTCGGTCATGTCGATTCCTTACGATTGGTTTGATTTCTGTTGTGCAATGGATGGAAGGTTAGTTGTTAACTGGATATATGGATATAGTCAGAATCAACTTAATAAGTAAGACCAGTTGGGTGTCTGCTGGAATTAGTTGCAGGAGGGGCGGATGTTCTCGTACGACATGGCGAATCGGGATGGTCAAACCCTGTACGAGCACCTCTATCGCTGTATTCGTCACGATATCGCTCACGGGGTTGTTCCGGCAGGGCGGAAGCTTCCTTCGAAGCGCGCTTTGGCCGAGCACCTGGGTGTGAGCCTTGTTACCGTCGAGGCGGCGTATCGTCAGCTTGTTGCCGAGGGCTACGTGATATCGCGTGAGCGAAGCGGCTATTTCGTTTGTGAGTTGGCGCCCGCAGAGAAAATCGGTTTGCTTTCCGACGGATTGCCGTCAGATGCTCGGGCGGCCGCTGATGGATTGGTGTTGGATTCGCAGGCAGCTGCGGGTAGGTCGCTGTCAAATTCTGGGGCGGCCGTTGATGGCGCGGAGTTCGATTCTCCGGTTCTGCATGACTTCACGCGTGGTGATGCCGCAACGAAAATCTTCCCGTATTCTGCTTGGGCTAAGACGGTTCGCCGCGTGCTTTCCGATAGCACCTCCGAATCGCTGGCTCAGGCATCCACCGCCGCGGGCTCGCCTCAGCTTCGCCGTGCCATTGCCAACTATCTGCGCGAGTATCGCGGCATGAGCGTGTCTCCTGATCAGATCATTATCGGAGCAGGATCGCAAGTGTTGTATCAGTTGGTAGTTCAGCTTCTTGGTCGCCAGAAAGTCTACGCCATCGAAACGCCGGGCTACCCGCTTCTTGCCAAAATGTACGCAGCGCTTAATGCAAAATTTTGCTTAATCCCCGTTGATGAGCAGGGTGTGAATGTTGGCGCGCTGATGGAATCCAACGCGGATATTTTGCATGTTATGCCGTCGCATCAGTTTCCAACCGGTGCGGTAATGTCGGCGTCCCGTCGTCGCGAGCTGCTTAACTGGACACGTGAAGCCCCAGGTCGCTTCATCATTGAAGACGACTACGACTCCGAGTTCCGCATGCACGGCCGTCCGGTTGCAACGCTTTTCGGAATCGATGCTGCGGGCAAGGTTCTTTATCTGAACTCGTTCGCGAAAAGCCTTGGCAGCGCATTTCGCATTGCCTATCTGGTTCTTCCCGAATCGCTGGCCCAGCGATTCAACGCTGAGTTGGGTTTCTATTCAAACACGGTCAGTCCGCTAGATCAGCTTGCGCTGGCGTCGTTTATCGAGGAGGGGCATTACGAGCGCCATGTCAATCGACTGCGCACCCACGCGCGTTGTTCGCAGGAGGCTTTGGTCGAGGCGTTGCGTAAAGGCCCCCTGGTGCATCGTTTGCGGTTTGAAGGCTTGGGCGGGGGCTTGCATTTCGTCATGGCATTCAAGGACAAGCGTTCCGAAGCCGAGCTGGTGGGTTTGGCCGCGAAGGCAGGGGTGGGGCTTGCCCCGATGGGTTCGTTTTCGCTGGCCGCAGACGCGCTGTTCTCGGGCGCGCCGACCTCTGACACGCCGACCTCCGACGCGCTGGCCGCAGATTCGCCTGAATCGACGTCTTTCGGCGATGGAATGCCGCGCTTCGTTCTGCGATACGACGGCTCGAGTGAGTCAGCTGCGGAAGATGCTGCTCGCGCGCTGGAATCTGCATGGTCTTAGGTTCTGTTCCCCCCTTCAACCTGACTGCGAAGCAGGATTCGCAGTCAGGTTGATGCAGTTTTCGTCACCTTCAATTAATAGTAGCCACCGCAGATAGGGGCATGTTTCTAGAATCGTTCCGTTAGATTGATTGAAAGCCGGTTCGGTAATGAGCATGTTCAGCGAGTATTCCGCCACCGAAGTTAAGAACGATCTGTTGGCGGGCATTGTTTCGTGTTTTTCGGTTATCCCTGAGGTTGTCGGATTCTGCCTGTTGGCGGGCGTAAGCCCCACGCTGGGGCTTTGGACCTCGATTGCGTTTCTGATTCTGGGGTCGTTTTTGGGCGGTCGCCCTGCTATGGTTTCGGCAGGCGCGGGATCGATGGCCCTGGTTGTTATGACGCTTATCGCCAATTACGGAACCGAGTACCTGTTCGCGGCCGTTCTTTTGGCCGGCGTCGTCCAGCTGCTGCTGGGTTTCCTTCATGCCGACAAGCTCATCCGCTTCGTGCCGGCAACGGTGATGCTGGGGTTTGTTGACGCGCTGGCAATCGTCATTTTCTCGGCGCAGATCTCGTCGCTTAAGGGCGGTTCGCTGCTGATGTTCGTCTTCGTTGCGGTGGCCATGGCTATTGTCTACCTGTTCCCGAAGCTAACCGATAAGGTTCCCTCGACTTTGGTGGCGTTGTTGGCAGTGACGGCGCTTAGTTTGCTAACAGGCGGTACGACCACCTCGGTTGGTTCCATGGCGCAGATTTCGGCCGGCTTGCCAAACTTTTGGGTGCCCACCATTTTGGCCGACCCTCAGACGTGGGCTATCGTGCTGCCGTACGCGGTGTCGCTTGCGTTCGTCGGCCTGCTTGAGACCATGCTGACCGAACAGGTGGTCGACGAGATGACGGGCACGTTCAGCGATGCGAACCGCGAGCTGAAAAGCCAGGGCGTGGCGAATGTTGCCAGCGGCTTTTTGGGCGCAATGCCCGGTTGCGCGATGATCGGCCAGGCCATGGTCAACGTGAATTCCGGCGGGCGAGGCCGTTTGAGCACGCTGTGCGCCGGCGTTTTGCTGTGTGCGCTGGTTGTTCTTGGCGGCGAGCTTCTGAACTACGTGCCGCTTGCGGCGCTGGTGGGCGTCATGATCACGGTGGCTATCTCGACGTTCGACTGGAAGCAGACGCGCCGCGTTCTGGTTGATGGTTTCAGCAACCCCAGCAAGACGATCGAGCTGATTACGACGTTGGTTACGATTGGCGTGGTGGTTTCGACTAAGAATTTGGCGTTTGGCGCTGGTGCGGGAATGATCGTTTACTACGGCGCCCGCACGATCCTTGGCGAGTTCTCGTTCCGCGAGGCGTTCCGCAAATTGCTGCATCGCTAGCTTAATTAGCTTCAATAACGACAGTAGTCGCTCCTAAAGCGGCTACTTAACCATATTGGCCGTGGAGGGCGTGATCAAACGCTTCACGTCTGCTCCGCATTATGCCATGCGGTAGTTTGGGCTACCAGTTCTGCGATATCGTTGCCCGGCTAAAAACCTGTTGAAGAAGGCCTAATTCTGCTGCTAAGGGATGCCGGCTCTGTGCAGAGTCGAAAACCTTTGTCGGGTGTATTAACCCTTTCGCTTCTGTGTTGTAGCATGTGCCCGTGAAAGCGAGCGTCCGCACGATTGCGGGCGCGTTTTGCTCATGCGAGTACGCTACTGAATTGATTGGAGGAGCGGTGTCTGCGTTGCGGGTGAGGGTTTGCCTTGCATTGTTGGTGATTGCGGGTTTTGCCCTTGGTTGCTCGGAGTTTGTCGTTATCGGAATTCAGCCCGAATTGGCAGAAGCGTTCGGCGTTTCGCTGTCGCAAACGGGCGATTTCATGGGTTTCTTTGCAGTGGCATATGCGGTCGCTACTCCCATTCTCGCCTTGGTCACGGGCCGGTTCAAGCGCTTCACGCTGCTGATTGTCTACAGTGCGGTGCTGATCGTCGGCAATTTGCTGGCAGTCATGGCCACCTCGTTTTCGACCATGCTTTTGGCTCGCGTGCTCATTGGCTTGGTTTCCGGTGCCTTGCTTGCCGTTGAGGTCACCTTCATTCCCGAGTTCCTTGATTCGAAGCGCGTGCCCATTGCTATTTCGATTGTTTACGCGGCGTTTTCGTTCGCCATGGTGCTTTCCACTTCGCTGGGCAAGCTGGCCGCAGAGGTTCTGTCTTGGCATGTGGCGCTGGTTGCTGTTCTGGTGGTCTCGGTTGTTGCCAGTGTTGCGATGCTTCTGGTTCTGCCGCGCTCGGGCAAAACCGACGAGCCTGCAACTGCTCGCGAGCAGCTTCCGTATCTGCGTGATTCGCGCGTTATCGCCGGTATGTGCGTTTTCATTTTCGGTGTTGGATCGGTGTATGTTTTCTACGGCTATATCACGCCTTACCTGCAGGGCGTTTTGGGCGTTTCGCCTATTGGGACCAGTGCGGTGCTGATGGGCTATGGCGCGATGTGCATGGTGTCGAACCTGCTATCGGGCTGGCTTGCAAGCCGTTTTGGCATGAAGGCGCTGATCGTGTCCTTCCTTGTTCAGGCGGGTTTGCTATTTGCGCTGTTCCTGGTGGGTGGGGCTACGACCCCAGGCATCGTCATCACGTTGCTTGTTGGCCTGACGATGTACGTTGTCTCCACCCCGTGCCTGACGATGTTCATGGACGTTGCCCGCCACGAGCATCCCAAGGCTCTGACGCTTGCGGCCTCTACCGAGCCGATGGCGTTTAACGTGGGAATTGCGTTTGGCACAGCGATGGGCGGTGCCGTGGTGAACGGCCCGGGAATCCAGTGCGCGGGCCTGTTTGGCGCGTTGTTTTCGCTGATTGCCTGCGGAATCGTTGTGGTGACCGTGCACACTTCCCAAAGGAAGCGGAAGGCGGCGTAGCGTTTGTTAGCCTAGCGCCGCCGGGTGCGGGTTCTTGGGAAAACGAATGTGATTCGAAACAGGCGCGTGTCCCAAGCGCAAAACTTTATGCGAAACCAAGAGAGCGGCCCACTGGGCCGCTCTCGTTGCATGTGCGCGATCGTGCGCTTGGTTGTTAAGCCGTCTGGCGGCGGAGCGCCGTTGGCTTGTGGTTGGCACTGTACTCCGGTTGTCTACTCTTCGCCCGCGCCCTTCAGCATGGTCTCGACCTTGTCGTGGACTTCCTTCAGGCCGGCTTCGTCGATGGTCCACTGGTGGGTGATGGTGCCGCACGGCATTTCGAACCCGCATTTCTCCAGGTACTCGGCCACTTCCTTGGGGCCCGAAGGAGCCCAGCCGTACGATCCGAACGGGATACCGATGCGGTTCTTCGGCGACAGCCCCTTCATATAGCAAAGGAACGCGGCGACGGTGGGCATCATGGACGAGTTCAACGTGGGCGAACCAACGGCGATGTACTTGGCGGAAAGCACTTCGGTCATGATGTCGGAGATGTGGTTGACCTTCAGGTCAAGCAGCCTGACGGCAATGCCGTTCTCGACGAACGTTTCGGCGATTTGCTTGGCCATTTTCTCGGTGGTGTGCCACATGCTGTCATAGACGACCAGCGCGTACTCGTCGGTTTCGTTGGCGGACCACTTCTTGTAGGCGGCAATGATCTCGGGCACGTGTGAGCGCCAAATGATACCGTGAGCAGGCGCGATGATGTCGATGTCAAGGCCGGCGACCGCCTCGAGCGCCTTCTGGACTTGGCGCGAGTAGGGAAGCACGATGTTGGCGTAGTACTTCTTGGCCTGTTCCATGACCTCGCACAGATCGACCTCGTCGTCGAAATGCATGCTGGATGCGAAGTGCTGACCGAATGCGTCGTTGCTGAACAGGATCTTCTCTTCGGCGCAATACGTGACCATGTTGTCGGGCCAGTGAACCATGGGCGTGTGCACGAACGTCAGCGTGCGCTTGCCGATGTTCAGGGTTTCGCCCGACTTCACCGGTAGGTAATCGAAATCGTTGCCGTAGTGGGCCTGCAAGCCGGCAAGCCCCTTGGGGGCGCTGGTGACCAGCTTTGCGTTAGGACAGCGGCCCATGACAACGGGGATCGAGCCGGAGTGGTCCATTTCGACGTGGTTGGACACTAGGTATTCGATTTTCGCGGGATCGACGATTTGCGAGATGCGGTCGAGCAAGTCGTCCGCGAAGGGACGCTTGCACGTGTCGATGAGCGTGACATGCTCGTCGACGATGAGGTAGGCGTTGTACGTGGAGCCCCAGTCGGTGGTGTAGCCGTGGAAGTTGCGCTCGTTCCAATCGACGCCGCCAACCCAATAGATGCCCGGCTTGACTTCAACTGCATTCAGCATGATTGCCCCTTTCTCCTAATGACTCGAATATAGCAGCTTTACTAATGGGAATCAATATCAATAAGAAGAGTGAGTAATCGCCGTCATAGGGATGTTGGATGGCTGTTGGATTGGTGCGACTTTTTAGCGAAACCACTGTCAAGTGGCTGGCAGGTTGATTTTGTAGCAATAGCTCGACTAGAAATGACAGAAGCCGCTCCTAAGACGGCTTCTGTCATTTGCAAACACTAGCCGCAGAGGGTGTGTCCATACGCCCCGCGTCTTGTTTGATTATATCATGCTCGGGAAGAGGTCGGCGTCGCCTGAGTTAGGCGTACTTCATCAGCTCTTCGATGTACTCCTTCAGGACGCCCTCGATGGGCGTTCCCTTCTTTACCAGATAGCCCAAGCTCATATTCATGTCGCTCTCATAGGGGATTGCAACCGTGCCCTCGGTAGACAATGCCTTGCCGGTCAGATTGCACCAAATTGCGTAGCCGTCGGCCTCGGCGATGCTTTCGGTCAGCTCGCGCAGCGAGGCGAACAGCGTGTCGTTGACCTTCTGCCGGTCGCCCGCAAGGAATGCCTTGCGCATGTCGGTTGCATGCAGCGAGTTCATATAGAAGTACTGCTCGTAATAGAACATGGGGTACTGGACGAGGTCGGACGGGTAGAGCTTCTCCCTATTGGCCAGCGGATGGTGCCTGCTGACATACGCATAGATCTGCGCGTCGAACAGCTCGTGATACTCAAGCTCGCCGCTTTCCAGGTATTTGCGCAAGGCACCCTCGTTGCCTTCGGAAAGAAGCAGAAGGCCGATGTCGCGTATGCCGTTGCTGATGTCGTAAGCCATCTTTGGGGCTTGAACGACCTCGATACTGAAGTCGATGTCCGCGTGGGCATGGGTTTCGGCCACGCTCATCAGGGCGTTCACGCCAAAGCCGAAAGGCAACATGGAAACATGCAGGCGCGACGAGACGTTGTTTTGGTTGCAGAACTCGCGCTCGAACGCGTCCATCTCAGCGACGACGCGTTCGGCCGCATTCATGACCTTGGCACCGCGTTCCGTGACGGAAACGCCGCGTTTGCTGCGATCGAGCACGTCGAATCCAAGCTCGTCTTCAACTTGGCTCAGCGCTTCGTACAAGGTGCTCTTTGAAATTCCCAAACTCTTCGCAGCAGAGTTGATGGAACCCCGCTCTGCCGTTTCCAGCAAATAGCGAAGCTGCTGAACAGTTATCTTCACGTGATTCTCCCTACGTGTTCGCCTCTGCCGAACATGATATGCCGATATGTTCGGTTCTGCCATAGAGATATCCGATCGCAACCTCAACCGTAGCTTATGTCGAGCGTGGTATAGTGCGAAATGTGTTCGGAATACCCACCTATACCATAGTTTGGTGTTCGATACAACCGAACATACAAAGGCGACGCGGAAGAGAGGCCGCAATCGCCAAGGGAGCGCAAATGCGAGCCAAGTGCATAGTTCGAAAGCGATGCACGGTTCGTCAAAGAAGAGGCAAAAAATCGACGCGGACTTTTGAGGAGGGAAGACGGTCGGTTCGCAATCGCGGTTGGCGTACGGGAGGTGCGCGGCCGTAATTTCAACTCTTTCGGAAAGGGGAGGGTATGGAAACGAAAAAACGCGTTTCTGTCATCCATTACATCGTAGTTCTAGCGTTCTGCTTCCTGTTCCAGTTCGTTCCCGGTCCGCTGGGCATCTCGCAGCAGGGTATGTGCCTGCTTGGCTGCTTCATCGGCGCCATTTACGGCTGGATCACCATCGACATGCTGTGGCCGAGCCTTGTCGCACTTGTCTCCGCCGGCTTCACGTTCGGCATGACCCAGGTCATGGCCGCCACGTTCGGCTCCGCCACGGTTCTCACGCTTGTTCTTTGCATGGGCTCCATCGGCATCGCAATGAAGAACGGTGCCTTCAACTGGTTGGTAAGCCTGCTGCTTAACAACAAGTTCATGCAAGGAAAGCCTTGGCTGACCATCTGGATCATCCTGGTTCTTGCTTTCCCGTTCGGCCCGTTCAACCCGATCATCATGATGATCATCTTCGGTGCTTTCATCACCTCCATGCTTGAGTCTTGCCACGTGAAGAAGAACTCGAAGCTGGCCATCTTCCTGTATCTTGGTTGCGCGCTCAGCCTGATGAACGGCCAGATTCTCTTCCCGTTCTTCGGCACCGGCCTGGTCTTCTTCCAGAGCTACAACGCCATGTTCCCGAACATCCCGATCGACATGGTTCCCTACCTTGGCTTCATGATCGTCATGGGCATCCTAATCGCCACCGTTTACATGCTGGTTATGCGTTACATCTTCAGGGTTGACGCTGAGCCTTTGACCGAGTACTGCAAAGAGTGCGAGATGGTCAAGTGCACGCGCGACCAGAAGGTCGCCCTGCTCCTGTTCGTCGGCCTCATCATCCTGAACCTTCTGGGCTCGCTGCCGCTGGGCGCAATCTCCGTCTTCGTTTCCAAGTTCGGCATCGCTGGTTACTGCATGATCCTCTGCATCGTCGCCGGTCTTCTTCCCGACGCCGAGGGCAAGCCTCTGGCCAACCTGGAAGAGCTCTTCCATATGGCTAACTGGGGTCAGGTTTGCATGGTCGCCGTCGTCATGCTGATGGCAACCTACATGAGCAGCAAGGATCTGGGCATCACCGCCGCAATGGCAACCGTGTTCAAGTCGCTCATGGGTCTGTCTCCCTGGGTCTTCATCATCGTCTCGCTGGTTCTGGCAGTTGTTCTTACCAACGTTGCGAACAACATGATCATCGCCGTTATGGTCATGCCCTTCCTGGTCAACTACGCTCAGGCCGTTGGCATCAACACCACGATGTGCATCGTCCTTCTGTGGATCCTCGTTCAGCTCGCTCTTGCAACCCCCGCCGCTTCGCCGGTTACCGCAGTTGCCATGACGCAGGAACTGGCTGACGCAAGCGAGATGAGTAAGACCGCTTTGAAGATCCTGCCCATCATGCTGATCATCGAGATGGCCATCGCCATTCCTGTCTCCCAGATCTTCTTCCCGATGTAAGTCGATTACATCAACTGCACGTCATTTGGGTTGCGCGGCCCGCAGGTTTGAAAACCGAAAGCCGTGGTCGCGCAACCTGGCAGTTGCCTTCCAGCAAGCGCAGCTGCGAACACTCATTAGGTCTTAAGCAAATCGGACATAGAAAGAGGTTTCGAAATGTTAAGGTCACGCGGTCTTACCGACAAACTGCTCGTGCTTGGCGTGGACGGAATGGATCCCCGCTGGGCAAAGCGCATGGTCGACGAGGGCAAGATGCCCCACCTGAAGGAGCTCATGGAGCGCGGCGCTTGCCGTGACGACCTGATGCTTCTGGGCGCCAACCCCACTATTACCCCGCCGATGTGGGCAACGCTGGGCACGGGTGCTTACCCCATGACGCACGGCATCATTGACTACAATGTCTCCGCCAAGGACGACAAGGACATCACCCTGGGCGCATTCAGCTCGCGTTTCATGACCGCCGAGCCGCTGTGGAACATCACGGCCGAGTCCGGCAAGAAGACGCTTGTCATGCATTGGCCTGGCGGTTCGTTCCCTCCGACCAGCGATTCCCCGAACCTGTTCACCGTTGACGGTTCTTCCCCGGGGGCAACCTGCGCTTACTCCAACGTGCGCGACATGGACACCATCTTCGTCGCCAGCACCAAGGCCGAGACTCCCTCTTGTGCATTCATGTCGGTTGTCACGTCCGACGTTGAAGGCGACGAGAAGCTTGTCCCGCATGTTCTGACCACCCTTGATGGCCGCCCGCTGTGCTCTCGCGGCAAGACGCCCGAGGCCAAGGAGCGCATGAAGAAGTACCTGCAGGCCTACAAGGAGTTCATCGGCGTTCCCGGCTACACGCCCGACCACAGCTTCGTCAACGACAACATCGTCTTTGACGAGGAGAAAGGCATCATGTGGAGCACCGCCGACTTCCCAACTGGCTGCTCGATCTCGCCTGTTTCCGAGCCCGAGGGCTGGGACATCGAGGTTCCCGAAGGCGCCAAGGAATTCGTCCTCCTTACGATGCACGGCCGCGTCACCCGCAACGCTCTTATCCTGAAGAACGCCGAGGGCGTGTACGATCACGTTGCGATTTACAAGAACAAGCAGGCCACCGAGCCCGTCACCGTTCTTGAGAACGATGTCTTCACCGGCGTCATCGACTACATCCCCACCAAAGATGGCGGCGAAGAGATGATCTTCCGCAACATGCGCCTTCTGAAGATCGCCGAGGACGGCTCCTATGTCCGCATTTGGGCTTCTCGTGGCTCCAGCTGCGAAGAGGACACCGTGTTCTTCCCGAAGAGCCTGCTGAAGGAGTCCATCGAGGCTGCCGGCCCGCTGGTTCCGACCAGCCAGATGTCCGGCCTGGACAAGGACCTCATCATGAAGTGCAACCTTCCGCAGTGGGAGCTCTCCGCCGAGTGGCAGAGCAAGTTCATACACTACATGATCGAGAAGCACGGCGTTGAGGTCATCTTCAGCCACTTCCACAACTGCGACCTGCAGGGTCACTGCTACATGAAGTACATGAAGAACCGTGACACCAGCCGCTACGACGAGTCCGAGGTCGTGAAGTTCGCCGAGGCAACCTATAAGGTCACCGACGACTACATCGGAAGCTTCATGCACCTGCTGGACGAGGGTTGGACCATCCTTCTGGTTTCCGACCATGGTCTGATGTGCTCCGAGGAAGAGTCCGTCGCTCAGGGCGACAACATGGGCGTCAGCCTGGAGCCGCTGCACAAGTGGGGTTACACCGTTCTGAAGCGCGATGAGGACGGCAACGAGATCCCCGAGATCGACTGGACCAAGACCCGCGCCATCATGACGCGCTGCAACAGCATCTACATCAACGTGAAGGGCCGCGACAAGCACGGTATCGTCGAACCCGAGGACCAGTTCGCCCTCGAGGAAGAGATCATCACGAAGATGTACGAGTACAAGCATCCGAAGACGGGTTACCACCTGTTCGCGTATGCTCTGCACAACCGCGACGCCATCCTGCTCGGTATGGGCGGCCCGAATGCTGCGGACATCATCTTCAACGTCAGCGGCCTTTACGCCGAGGACCATGGTGGCGGCCTTTCGACCTCGCTTGGCTACAACGACACCTCGCTCAGCCCGATCTTCGCGGCAGCAGGCCCCGGCATCAAGGAGAACTTCCGTACCGACATGTACATCCGCGAGGTTGACGTGGCGCCTACGGCAGCAGCTCTGCTGGGTGTTCGCTTCCCCGCACAGTGCGAGGGCGCACCTGCCTACAGCATCTTCTCCGAGGATCTGTAAGAATGAAGTAGCTTCGCGTAGGTCCTCCCGTCCTGCGCTGAGGCATATATAGCTCGAACGGGGCACTGCAAACGTCCGCTCCGCTAGAGGAATCGACCCAGCCGGTTCACCTTCCCTTTGCCGGTTGGGTCGTTCCATGTCGTCGCTCGAATGCGGCGACACCGGCCGAAGCCGTCCTTATGGGCGGCTTCTTTCATTTTGGGCGGTGCTTGCCAAGAGGGCTGCGTCGTGCGTTGCGACATCGCGCGCTGCGAGCGTTGCCGCTTCGCCGCTGGTTCCGTCATCGTCTTTCACTATGGCATGTTTGTGGGACTGCCCGCCTTGCTTCTAGAGCCAGGGTCTCGTCGTGTTTTATACTGAAGTCATCGAACAAGCGTGCTCCTAAATCTGAGCAGCTTACGTCGACCGCCGCAAAGCGGGGTCGCCATGCGAATCTGTGCCGGCTTGCCGAAACCCAAGACAACTGAATCGTCGGGCGCATCTCATGCGCATTTCATCAGTGCGCTCTGCTTGCGATGTTCGATTTCGGGTGGCGCATGAAGAGGTGGCTTTTGCGCGTCCGTTGCGGTTTGGCTGCCTTCTGTTGTTAAGAGCAAGTTGTGAAAGGAAGCATATGCAAGGAAAGTCTCTTACGTTGCTGTTGTTCGTTTTGTACGGCAGCGCATTTTTGGCAGGTTTCAATGAGAACCTGATGAACGTCGCGCTCGTCTCGATCATGAACGAGTACGGCATCGATTCGGTCGCCGCGCAGTGGACGGTTACCGGTTACATGATCGCTGGCACGATCGTGGTTATGTGCATGGCGTTTTTCTTTCGTCGTATCCCGCTGCGCACGCTGTATTATGCGGCAGCGCTGTTCGGCTTTGTTGGATCGCTGATCGGCATCTTCGCATCGAGCTTCGCGCTGCTGATGGTTGCGCGATTGATCCAGGCCGTCGGCAGCGGCATCTTCATTCCGCTTATGATGAACACCATTTTGGTGGTCACGCCCAAGAACAAGCTGGGAACCTACCTGTCTATTGGCAGTTGCATGATCACGTTCGGCCCGGCGCTTGCGCCTGTCGTGTGCGGCGCGGTTGTCACGGCGTTCGGGTGGCACAGCATCTTCGTGGTGCCCACTGTTGCTATGGCAGTTCTTGCCGCCGTCGCGGTGCCTTCGGTCAAGAACATGGAGAACCAGGAAGCGCATCTTGATGTTGCGTCCGTCGTGCTTTCGGCGGTTTTCTTGATGTCGCTGAGCTTTGGCTTGGTCATGCTCACGCTGGACATGTTTGTTGCTGCGATCTCTCTTGTCGTGATGGCTGTTTCCGTTGCGCTGTTCATTCTTCGCCAGCTGCGTTGCGAGAACCCGCTGATCGACCTTACGCCCATGAAGGGCATCGCGTTTTGGCCGTCTATCATTTTGACCACCATCGCCATGATGGGAAGCTTCAGCTGCAGCGTTTTGCTGCCGATGTATCTTGAGGGAGCGACTGGTTTGACGGCGTTCATGGCGGGTTTGACCATCCTTGTTCCTGTGTTGGGCAACGCCGCAACGTCGCTTTTGGGCGGCCGCATCATGGACTCGCGCGGTGAATGGCCGTTGCTTCCCGTTGGATATGCGGTTGTGGCTTGCGGTTTTGCGATTCTGGCTTTCCTGGCTCCCACTCTTTCGCTTCCGGGCATGTTCGTCGGCGCATTTTTGGTCATGTCAGGCACCGGCTTGATTTTCTCGCCGTCGCAGTCGGCGGGATTCAAGACGCTCACTCCCGAGCAGAACCCCTTTGGCGTGGCTCTTTCCACCACGTTCGTTCAGATCGCGGCTTGCATCGCGCCTTCTCTTTACACGGGTATCCTTACGTCGGGTCAGATGGGCTCGCTCGCCGCGGGCGCCTCACCGCAGGTTGCTTTGGCTAACGGTTTTTCGTCGGCCATGCTGGTTGCCATGTTCGTGGCGGCGGCTGGTTCGCTGATCGGCTTCGCCTATGCTCGCGCGGCCGTAAGGCGTAGGGAGAATGCCAAGATCAAGCGCCAGGCCATGCCTGCAAACGAGCGTTCCTTGGCGCGCCTTGTCCAGCCAGAGCCCTACACGCTTCCCGCCGATGCGCCCGTTAGCGCCGCGATGTAGCTGTTCGTTGATCGCAAGATCGGTGGCCTTCCTTTGGTGGATGGCCGGGGAAAACCTGCTGGGTTCGTGTCGGACGGCGACGTCATCAGGTTCCTTGCTGACAAGCATCCGCTGATCACCAACGCGTACACGATGATCGAGACGGCGAACAGCCAATCGTTCGACGAGCGTTTGAGCGAGCTTCTTAATTTGCCGCTGCGCGACATCGCCACCGATAAGCTTGTCTCACTTGATTCTTCGGCCACGCTCGAAGAGGCGTGTTCGCTGCTTGCCACGCATAAGCTGAAGAAGGTGCCGGTTGTTCAGGGCGACCGCATCGTCGGCACCATCAACCGCAGCGATCTTCTGCGTTACGCCATGGAGCGCAGCCTTCAGGTGGCGAGCGCTTAGCGTTTCGGCTTCGCTTCGTAATTCAGGCACCGCAACATCGCGGCCCCGTGCAACTGAACCACCTCCCATTTCTTGGATACGAGAAATGGGAGGTGGTCCACAACTGTGTACGGGGCCGCTTTGCGTTTGTCCGCGCCCTCGACACCGCCTCTTCTTGTTGCGTAACCTTGTATGTCGTACCCTGTTCTTTACTGTTTTCGCTCGCGAACATCCGAAAGAGAGACCGATGGCAGAGAAGTCTTCCGACGCCGATTTCCATATGGACTGCGTGAAATGCAACGGCGCGATGGAGCTAAGTGATGACGGCTTGGCTCTGGAATGCCCCTATTGCGGTAATCGCGAACCGCTTGACGCGGCCACGCTCGAGCGCCTGCGCGCGATCGACGAGAAGGAACTTGCAGCGGAAAAAGAGCGCACCCGCGCAGAACTTAAGAAGCAGCAGGCCGAATGGGAGCGCAAGGACGAAGCGAAGCGAAAGCGCCGCCGAGTCCTTCGCATTCTTGCGTGCATTTTCTTTTTCCTGATCCTTCTTTCTGCCGCCTGCAGCGCAATAGAGGATGCGCTGTACGAAAGGGAGCAGGTGCAAAGGCTGAATTCGAGCTACGACTGGCCGACCAGCGGGCTGGCTCAGAAGATTCCGCAGCCGGAATCGACCACCGGATACATCTCGTTGAATTACGGTGATTCGTTCGACATCGAGGTTCCTGCCGACGAGGGCGATTACGACGAATACCTCGAGGAATGCCGTAAATGGGGTTTCACCGTCGACCCTGTTTCGGGGAGGACTTCCTACAAGGCGTACAATTCCGAAGGCTATCGTCTGAGCGTCTATAATTGGTCGGCTTCGGGCACGTTGGACATCAGCATCGATGCGCCGCTTGAAATGAGCGATATCGTATGGCCATCGAATGGCATGGGCGCGTTGCTTCCCGCTCCGCCTTCGTTAAAGGGCATGATCGAATCCGAATACGCTTCGGGTTTTCAGGCTTATGTGGGGGGTATGCCGCCTGAAGCGTTCAGCGTGTATGCAGATACATGCATCGCGGCCGGTTTCAACGTTGATTATCGCAAGCGCAACGACTACTTCTACGGCGAGAACGCTGACGGCGCTCATTTGAACCTTGAGTACGAGGGGTTCAATACCATGAGCATTCATTTGTACGCACCCGAGAAATAGTGCAGCGGACAACGTTCGCCCTGCAATAGCGACCGTTCATGGGTGTAATCAGGGCATTTGCGTTAAAGACTCGTGAATGGATCGGTTTTCGGAGAGCTTTTTCCCCGATGACTTTATAATGATCCCCGCTGATTTTAGGAGCTTTCGGCCGCGATCCCGCGGTTTTGGGGGTTTCGCAAGCCGATCTCATAGGGAGAACCACATGGAATTCGTCAACACATTCTGGGCGCTGGTGCCGCCTGTCGTCGCCATCGTCCTCGCTCTAATCACGAAAGAGACGTACAGCTCGCTGTTCATCGGCATCGTCGTGGGCGCCCTGCTGCTGGCAGGCCTTGACCCCATCCAGACGATGAACAACATCATCAGTAACGAGATTCCCGTTGCTGATGGTGGCGACCCGCTGGTTGTCGGCTTCGTGCACGCCATCAGCGATGCCAGCAACGCCGGCATCTTCATCTTCTTGATCATGCTGGGCGCCATGGTTGCGCTTATCAATGCAGCTGGCGGTTCTGCTGCGTTCGGCAAGTGGGCTGCTTCGCACATCAAGACCCGTGTTGGCGCGCAGCTGTCAACGTTCGTCTTGGGCGTTTTGATCTTCATCGATGACTATTTCAACTGCCTGACGGTTGGCTCGGTCATGCGTCCCGTTACCGATGCGTGCAAGATCAGCCGTGCCAAGCTGGCTTACATCATCGACTCGACCGCTGCCCCCATCTGCATGATCGCGCCGATTTCCTCGTGGGCCGCTGCTGTTTCGGCAACCGCCTCCGACCTTGATAACGGCATGAGCGGCATCCAGCTGTTCATCTCGGCTATTCCGTTCAACTTCTACTCGCTTCTGACCATCGTCTTCGTTGTCGCGCTGTGCATCATGGGCTTCGATTACGGCCCCATGGCCAAGAAGGAGCTTGAGGCTTACCGCGAAGGCAAGTCCGGTTCTCTGGGCGGCGAGGTCAGGATCACCAACGAGAAGGCTTCGCTGTGGGACATGATGATCCCGGTCATCATCTTGATTGTCTGCTGCATCGTCGGCATGCTGTACGTCGGCGGCTTCTGGGATTCCGAAGCCGACGGCTACATGAGCCTGATCGGCGCCTTCGCTGACACCAGTGCATCCATCGGCCTGCCGTGGGGCGGTATCATCGCTTTGGTTGCCACCGTCGCTTACTTGGTTATTCGCAAGGTCATCTCGTTCAACCGCGCTATGGAGTGCCTGATCGAGGGCTTCAAGGCCATGGTTCCGGCTCTGCTTATCCTTACCTTCGCTCTTACCCTGAAGCTCACCACCACGGCTCTTGGCGCCGACGTGTTCGTCGCGGGTCTGATGGAGGGTGCTGCAGCCAGCTTGTTCAACATGCTGCCCGCCATCATCTTCCTGGTTGCTGTGTTCCTGGCGTTCTCGACGGGCACCAGCTGGGGCACGTTCGGCATTCTGATTCCCATTGTTACTGCCATCTTCGCCACCAGCGACTACACGCTAATGACCATCGGCATCTCGGCTTGCTTGGCTGGCGCTGTTTGCGGCGACCATATCTCGCCGATCTCCGACACCACCATCATGGCATCGGCTGGCGCGAACGTGAATCACATCGACCATGTCAACACGCAGCTGCCGTACGCTCTGACCGTTGCCGGTGTGTCGTTCGTCTGCTTTGTGGTTGCCGGCTTCGTGCAGAACTTCCTGATCTGCCTGGCCGTTGGCATCATCTTGATCGTCGGCATCCTGACCGTGCTTAAGCGCACGATCGGCGTGAACGCTTCTGCTGAATAACTCGGAGCGGTGGCGTTTGGGGCGGCAATGCCCCGGCTGCGTTGAACAACGTGGCTAGATTTGCTGCAAGATCGAATTAAGGGAGTCGCTTTAGCGGCTCCCTTTCTTTGCGTCTGGTGACGTTCTTCGTGCCTTGCACAGATTTTCCCGTTTTGCAGGGGTAGGGGTGCGCGATTGCGAGGGGCGCTCTGCCTGATCTGGGGTTTTGCGATGATGAATGCGGAAGGTGAGCGTGTGCTTTGTTCTTCGTGTCGTAAAAGGCCGCAAAACGATCAAATCTGCGCAGCCGGGACGGACGGGCGTGTTGAAAGCGATCAAATCCGTGCAGCAAGGACGGACGAGGCCGCAAAACGGTCGAATCTGTACAGCTGGGACGGATTTGGCACCCAGGTTCGCGTGACCGCAAACCCAGCGCGTTCAGCTCGGATTCTGCGAAAGCCAGCTAATGCAGCAGCCATCTAATGCAGCACCTTTTAGGCCAGCGAGAACGCGTAGAACATCTTCGACTGGCTGACCAAGGTGCTGACATCCCAGGTTTTCTCGGAGCGCTCGGCGGAATAGGGATCGTTGATGATGACTTTGCCGTCGGCATCAAGGCCGCACGCCACGATGAAGTGGCCGTTTTGGGTAAAATCACCTGGGCCCACGTTGATAATCAGTACCTGACCTGCGGAAAGCGGTGCGGTTAGGTTGGAAGGTTGTGGGTTCAGTTGGTTGCACGTAAGCCCCAGCTGCTCGGCGGCGCTGAAAAGGAACTTAGTGTCGGTGCCGTCGTACTGCGTTTCGAAACCGCCATTGGTTGCGATGACGCCCATGTCGTAGGGCGACTTGTCGGTTAGGCCGGTCAGCGCCTGGTAAACCATGGCAAACGATGTGGGGCAGCATCCTGTCAGCGCAAACGTGGTGGAGCTGTACTGGGTGTAGCCCCAGCGCTTATCCCATTGATACAGGCGCGGCACGTTGGTCTTGCTCTCGGCGGATGGCGTTGATGCGTCACCTGAGGGCTTGTCCTGCGGGTACATGTTGGGCCAATCGCGCACGAACGATGCGGCTTCGGGCTCGTTTCCAGCCAAGCGCAAAAGTTTGCCTTGAACTGCGGTGCCGTCGGCAGTGTACGAGTCGGGGTGCGAGGCAACCCAGTATGCGTCCTCGTTGTTGCTGGCGGTTTGCAGTAGAGCGGCGGCGTCTTCGGCGCCCAAAAGGTTCTCAAGCGCAGCTTTGTCGGGCTTTGAGCCGTCCTCATTGGAATACGAAGATGCGCTCACGGCCTTCTGAGCTTCGCGAAGATCCTGCTGAACAGGGTCGGCGGGCGTGGCGCAGGCGCGGATAGCTGCGATCAAAATAACGAGGATGGCAACCGCTGCCGCAATGCCAATGAGGGCGTTGCGCTTGCCGAAGCGCTCGACGGCGTTGGCGTAGGCGCTCGCGAAGAAATCGCCGATGCCCTTGAATGCGTTGGCGATGGCGGCACCTGCGCCTGCCAGGGCGTTGGCGGCCTGCTGTGAGCGCTGCGGTGCTTGTGCGGGTTTGCGGTTCGTACCCGAGCGGTGCGCTTGCGGACGCTGCGATTGGCGCGGCATCTGCGATCCTGCAGGGCGATGGCCTTGCGGCATGTGCACGCGGCTGGACGGCTGTGCTTCGCCGCGTTTCGCCTGGCGAGCCTGCAGTCGCTTGCGTGCGGCTTCCTTGCGAGCTTCGTCGCTCATGAAATCGTCGGACATCGTGTCTCCTTCAAGGCATGCACACCTGCGGGTCGGTGCCTTTCTGCTCCTCTTCAATCAGTTGGATTGTATCCGAATTGCCGTTTTTCTGCAGATCTTGACCTGCTGGCTGCGCTCTTATTCGATCAGCGGAAACGGTAGTACAATCACCAGAAATGAAAGCTATGGTGAACTACTCGCTATGGTGATCAGCGGCAATACGCGTTAATGGGAGATGATTTCGTTGGAGAAGAAAGATCTCGACTGGGGCAACCTGAGCTTCGATTACATGCCCACCGATTACAGCTACGTCTGTAATTTCAAGAACGGCGAATGGGAAGAGGGCGGCCTGACCACCGACCACTCCATCCAGCTGTCCGAGTGCGCGGGCATTTTCCATTACTGCCAGGAGGTCTTCGAGGGCCTGAAAGCATACACCACCGAGGACGGCGACATCGTCTGCTTCCGTCCCGACCTGAACGCCAAGCGCATGAGCGATTCCGCCGAGCGCCTGTGCATGCCCTCGTTCCCCGAGGACAAGTTCATCGAGGCCGTTAAGGAAGTCGTTAAGGCGAACGCCGCTTGGGTTCCGCCGTTCGGCTCGGGCGCCACGCTGTACGTCCGTCCGTTCATGATCGCCACGGGCATCGTCATTGGCGTTTCCCCTGCCACCGAGTACCAGTTCCGCATTCTGGTCACGCCAGTCGGCCCGTACTTCAAGGGCGGCGACACGGCTGTCACCTTGGGTATCTCCAAGTACGACCGCGCTGCTCCGCATGGCACCGGCAACATCAAGGCCGGCCTGAACTACGCCATGAGCATCAAGGCCGGCGTCGAGGCCCACGCAGCTGGCTATGCCGAGAACCTGTACCTCGATTCCGAGAGCCGCACCTATGTTGAAGAGACGGGTGGTGCCAACATCCTGTTCGTCGACAAGGCGGGCAACCTTGTTGTTCCGCAGTCGCACACCGACTCCATCCTTCCGTCGGTCACGCGCCGTTCGCTGGTCACCGTTGCCAAGGACATGCTGGGCATGAACGTCATCGAGCGCCCGGTCAAGTTCGACGAGGTGCTTGCCGGCGACTTCGTTGAGTGCGGTCTGTGCGGCACGGCTGCCGTCATCAGTCCCGTCGGCCACATCGAGGGCGAGGGCGTCGACGTTGAGTTCCCTGACGGCGCCGTAACCTCCGGCCCCGTTATGAAGAAGCTGCGCGAGACCCTTACCGCTATCCAAAGCGGCAAGATCGAGGGTCCTGCCGGCTGGGTTGTCAAGATCTGCTAGACTACGCCCCATCCAAGCATGATGCGCCGGACGCCTACTGGGTGCCCGGCGCTTTGATTATTCAAGGAGCGCCACATGGCCGAAGAAACACCCGCACGACGCAACCCACCGTTCCAGAGCATCTCGTTCACGTTGGTTCAGGACCGTTTGGGACGCAAATTCTTCCGCATGAAGCGTGTTGGCGAAGAGTACGAGCTGCATGTCGAAAAGGGCAGCTCGTCGAATCCGTCGACGCAATTCACGCGTATGGTTCCGCAGGAGACGGCGCAGCGTTTCAAGGATGCTCTCGATGCTTTGGGCGTGTTCTCGTGGGAAGAGAAGTACGGTGATACGTCCGCGCCCGGCTCGATGCGCTGGTCGCTGAACACGGTGTTCAAGGAAGACGTTTTCAGCGTGGCATCGAAGGGCGGAAGCGATGCTCCGCGCGCGTTCGACGCTTTCTTGGAAGAGCTGTACAAGCTTGATTTCCCGCGCCCGGAAAAGGCAACCCCTTCGCATGCTGCCGCCGTCAAGTCGCCGATTCCAACCATGGGCGCCGCCGGTTTCGAGATGAGCAACGCGCTGCGTTCGATGGGTCTTGATCCGTCTTCTCTTCCCGAGGGCATGGGCGACGCGCTCAGCCAGATGCTGGGCAGCGTTTCCTCGGCGGACGCCATCGACGCCATGTCGCAGATGCGACGCAACCCCATGGAAATGCAGCAGCGCATGAA
This sequence comes from uncultured Coriobacteriaceae bacterium, assembly GCA_900552365.1. Classification (GTDB taxonomy): domain Bacteria; phylum Actinomycetota; class Coriobacteriia; order Coriobacteriales; family Eggerthellaceae; genus UMGS1502. The sequence continues at coordinate 21,111 of URZP01000003.1, read as the reverse complement.
GGACGAGTTCAGTCATCTTTCGCCGGGCGAGCAAGAAAAGATGATCGAAGCCCTTTCAAAGACGGGTATTGCCTCTCGCGCCTGGTGGGAGCGATTCCTTCGAGGCTTATAGATTCTTGTGATACCATATTTAGTTAATGCCGCAGCCGTGAAATAACGGTTGTGGTGTTGCGGTTTTGGGGGAAACCGCAGGTCAATTACGTGTTGCTGGTTTTGAAAGAAGAGGTTGAAACATGGCAACAAGCAGCGAGGAAGATTACCTGCGCGCTATTTATGAGTTGGATAACGGTACGGGCATGGTCCGTTCTGTTGACGTTGCAACTGCTTTGGGCGTTAGCAAGCCCAGCGTGAACAAGGCTCTGACTGTTCTCGAGGAAGAGGGCTACATCACGCGCATGCGTTACGCCCCCATCCAGCTTACTCACAAAGGCAAGATCAACGGCAAGCGTCTGCAGGATCGCTACCAGGCTGTTCAGGCGTTCCTTGTCGAAAAGCTTGGCATCAAGCCCGAGATTGCTGCCGAAGAGGCTCACAAGATGGAGCATGCGCTGTCCAAGGACACCGTCACGCGCCTGAAGGAGTTCATGGATTCAGAAGCTTTGGCAAAATAGCGGCAAAGTTGTCATGCGGCTTGTCTCCCTAGGCGTTAGGCATAAAGCGCAAGGCATCGCATTCGCGGTGCCTTTTCTATTGCTTGCAGGTGGATTGATGGGGCCATATCGCGGTGCGCCCCATTCCGCCGCAGCTTGCAGACGGATTGGTGGGCTGCTCTGCTATGTGCATCACTCCGCCGCCGTTTCGGCTTTTGTCGGCGGGCGCGCTGAAAGGTCCGCGCTTCTTTCCTTGCAGCTGCGTCGCGAGCGTGCGATGATCGAAGCGTTGAGCGAAGGAGGCAAGAATGGAGAACGTCGACGCCAATGGATTGACCGAGGCCCAGTTCCTTGCGGAATACAAGCAGAAGGATTACCCGAAGCCCTCGTTGACGGCGGACATGGCGGTGTTCCGTCCTGTTGGCGGCCCCGAAGGCGAATGGGAGGTTCTGCTGATCCGCCGCGGCGGGCATCCGTTCTTGGGCTGCTGGGCTTTCCCCGGTGGGTTCGTCGAGCCAGGGGAAGATGTCGATCAGGCTGCCGTTCGCGAGCTTCAGGAGGAAACGGGGTTGGTCGATGTTTCCTTGGAGCAGTTCGGTTTGTACAGCACGCCGGGTCGGGATCCTCGTGCATGGACCGCGTCCGAAGCGTATCTGGGCGTTGTCGGCGAGAACGCCCAGGCGTCTGCCGGCGATGATGCAGCCGACGTGAAGTGGTTCAGCTTGTCGCTGAGCGAGATCGATCAAACGGGGGAGTATCGCTTGGCTGCAACCGTGGCGGAAGATAAGCTGCTTGTTGAGTTCTCGGTGTCGCCTCGCATGTTCGGGTCGTGCAAGGCAAGCGTGACTCGCTCAGAAGGTTTCGCCTTCGATCATGGTCGCATACTTGCCGATGCGTATTTGGCGCTGCAGGGGACGATTAACTGCGACTAGGCGGTGGTGGGACGATTAATCGCGAAGACGCCGCGATAAGCGAGATCCGATCAAATGGCAATGCGGATTATTTGCACGCTTGCCGCATCGGCCGTCGTATTGCCGTCTCACTCATATCAAGCAAAAAGGAAGCCCGGGCATTCGCTCGGGCTTCCTTCGTGTTCGCGTGTGTTGCGATGCTCAAGTGCGTTGCCGTTGGGCGGTTAGCACGAGAAGTAATCGACGCCGCCTTCGATGATGGGCTGGAAGGTGCGGTCGGGGATGTTCTGGTACACGCCGTCGCTCCAGCGCTCGCTGTGGCCCATCTTGCCGAAGACGCGGCCGTCGGGGCTGGTGATGCCCTCGATTGCCCAAACAGAACCGTTGGGGTTGGCGGCAAGGTCCATGGAGGGATTGCCGTTGACATCAACGTACTGGGTGGCGATCTGGCCAGCGGCCTTCAGCTGCTCAAGCAGCTCGGGGCTTGCGACGAAGCGGCCTTCACCATGGCTAATGGCTACGGTGTGCATGTCGCCAACCTCGCAGCGGGAAAGCCACGGCGACATGGTGGACGCGATGCGCGTGCGGACGATGCTGCTTTGGTGACGGCCGATGTTGTTGAACGTCAGCGTGGGGCAGTTTTCGCTCATGGGGCGGATGTCGCCGAAGGGAACCAGGCCAAGTTTGATAAGCGCCTGGAAGCCGTTGCAGATGCCCAGGATCAGGCCATCGCGGTTCCACAGCAGGTCGCGCACGGCCTCGGTGACCTCGGGAGCGCGGAAGAACGCGGTGATGAATTTGGCGGAGCCGTCGGGCTCGTCGCCGCCGCTGAAGCCGCCGGGGATCATGAGGATCTGGCTCTCGCGGATGCGCTTTGCAAGCTCCGTGGTGCTTTCAGCGACAGCAGCGGGCGTCAGGTTGTTGATGACGAACGTGTCGGGCTTGGCACCAGCACGCTGGAAGGCGCGTGCGGTGTCGTACTCACAGTTGTTGCCCGGGAACACGGGGATGATGACGCGCGGCGCGCCGATGGTGCCGTCGTAGGTAAGCGGCAGTTTCTCGGCGAAACTGATGGTCTCGACCTGCGGGGTTTCGATGCCGACAGCCTTGCTGCGGTAGGGGTACACGGGCTCGAGCTTGCCTTCGTAGGCGTCAAGGATCTTGTCGAGGCCGATGACCTCGTCGCCAGCGGTGAAGGTGAAGCCGGCCGTGGTGGTGCCCGTCAGGTTGATGCGGACCGCGTCGCTACCGTTGGGCTCGGGAACTTCGTCGGCAAGCTCGACCAGGAACGCGCCGTAGGTGTTCTTGAACAGGACGTCCGTGGGAACGTCGTGGTTCAGTTCGAAGCCGATGCGGTTGCCCAAAGTGGCCTTGAACAGGGCCTCGGCGCCGCCACCAAAGCCGAGCGTGGAAGCGGACAGCACAACGCCGTCGTCGATGAGCTTCTGAACGATGTCCATGGCCTCGCGTTGGCCGGCTGCGTTGGGACGACCGTCAGGCAGGTAGTTGTGGGCTTCGATGCAGAAGACGCGATGACCTGCGCCCTTGAACTCGGGGCTGACGATGTGGTCGGTCTTGCCAATGGCGGTGGCGAAGCTGACAAGCGTGGGAGGAACGTCCAGGTCCTCGAAGCTGCCGGACATGGAGTCCTTGCCGCCGATGGATCCAACTTCGAAGTCGAGCTGGGCCATGAGCGCGCCAAGAAGCGAAGCCGCGGGCTTGCCCCAACGCTCGGGGGCGGTGCGCAGGCTGCCGAAGTACTCCTGGAAAGTGAAGTACGCGTCTTCACGTTTGAAGCCGGTGGCGATGAGCTTGGAAAGGCTCTCGACGACGGCAAGGTAAGCGCCGGAGAACTGGTTCTTCTCTGAAAGGTACGGGTTGAAGCCCCATGCCATGCCGGAGCACGTGGTGGTCTCGCCGTCAACGGGAAGCTTGGCGACCATTGCCTGGGCAGGGGTGAGCTGGGTCTTGCCGCCGAAGGGCATGAGCACGGTGGAAGCGCCGATGGTCGAGTCGAAGCGCTCGGACAGGCCCTTGTTGGAGCAGACGTTCAGGTCGGTGACCACGTCAAGCAGGCGCTCTTCGAACGTATCGCCCTTCCAAGTTGCCTGGTAGGCCTCCTGCTTGGGGATGCGGACGTTCATTTCCTTGGAAGCGCCGTTCGATGCCAGGAAGTCGCGGCTGATGTCGACGATGGCGTCACCGTTCCAGATCATGCGGACGCGGGCTTCCTCGGTGACGGTGGCAACGGGCGTGGCCTCGAGGTTCTCTTCATGGGCATAGCGGATGAACTCGTCGACGTCGGTTGCGGCCACATCGACGGCCATGCGCTCCTGGCTTTCGGACAGGGCGAGTTCGGTGCCGTCAAGACCGTCATACTTCTTGGGAAGCGCGTTCAGGTCGACGCGGATGCCGTCGGCAAGCTCGCCGATGGCAACGCTGACGCCGCCTGCGCCGAAGTCGTTGCAGCGCTTGATGAGGCGCGTGGCCTCGCCGCGACGGAACAGGCGCTGGATCTTGCGCTCGACGGGTGCGTTGCCCTTTTGGACCTCGGCACCGCATTCTTCGAGCGATTCCATGTTGTGGGCCTTGGACGAGCCGGTTGCACCGCCGATGCCGTCACGGCCGGTGCGGCCGCCCAGCAGGATGACGACGTCGCCCGGGGCAGGCGTTTCGCGACGGACGTGGTCGGCGGGCGTGGCGCCCACAACCGCGCCGATCTCCATGCGCTTAGCGGCATAGCCGGGGTGGTACAGCTCGTTGACCTGGCCGGTTGCCAAGCCGATCTGGTTGCCGTAGCTGGAGTAGCCGGCTGCGGCGGTGGTGACCAGCTTGCGCTGGGGAAGCTTGCCGGCAAGCGTTTCGGACATAGGAGCCAGCGGGTTCGCGGCGCCGGTGACGCGCATTGCCTGGTAAACGTAGCTGCGGCCGGACAGAGGGTCGCGGATGCAGCCGCCAATGCAGGTTGCTGCGCCGCCGAACGGCTCGATCTCGGTGGGATGGTTATGAGTCTCGTTCTTGAACAGGAACAGCCAATCTTCCTCGTGGCCGTCGACGTCGACCTTCACCTTGACGGTGCAGGCGTTGATCTCTTCGGATTCGTCGAGGTTCTTCAGGGTGCCCGTGGACTTCAGGTAGCGGGCGCCGATGGTGCCCAGGTCCATGAGGCAGACGGGTTTCTCGTCGCGGCCAAGCTCGTGGCGAAGCTCGAGGTACTTGTCGAAGGCGGCCTTGATCACTTCGTCATCGATCTGCACGTCGGTGAGCTCGGTGCCGAACGTGGTGTGGCGGCAGTGGTCCGACCAGTAGGTGTCGATCATCTTGATCTCGGTGATGGTGGGGTCGCGCTGCTCTTCGGCGAAGTAGTTGCGGCACATCGTGATGTCGGCCAGGTCCATGGCAAGGCCGCGGTCGGCGATGAACTGCGCAAGCTCGTCGGTGGAGAGCTTGGTGAAGCCTTCGACGATCTCGACGGGCTGCGGCGTGGGCTGGGCGATTTTCAGCGTCTCGCGCGGTGCGAGGCTTGCCTCACGCGTTTCGACGGGGTTGATGACGTAGTGCTTGATTTCGTCCAGAGCCTGATCGGTGCAGGTGCCTTCGATGACATAGATCTTGGTGAAAGCGACGACGGGACGCTCGCCTTGGCTGATGAGCTGAACGCACTCGGCGGCGGAGTCGGCGCGCTGGTCGAATTGGCCGGGAAGGGCCTCGACGGCGAAAGCGCGGACGTTTTCGGGGAGCGCGACGATGCCCGTGGTGGGCTTGCCCTGACGGGCGAGTTCCTGGGCGGTTTCGGTGGCAAGCTGGGCGCCGCTGACGGGCAGGGTGCGGGTGGCATTGTCAACCTGAGGCTCGCTGAAGACAGTGGGCACGGTCTGGTCGAACAGGGCTTCGTCGATGCCCTCGACGTCGTACTGGTTGATTAGACGCAGATTCGCATCGGGCGAAAGGCCCTCGGGAACTGCGATGTGCAGTTCGGCGAGCAGCTGTTTCGCTTCTACGTCGAAACCGGGCTTCTTCTCTACGTAAATGCGCGAGACCATGAAATCCGCCTTCCTTGAAGTGCGCGTATCGGGTTTGATTGTTAATGGATGCCGTTGCGCGGGTGGAAACCGCTTCGCGTTTGGCGTCTCGACTTGCCATTATATAATGCTGGGCATGGGAAACGTTGAGAACATAAGCCGCTCGTCAGTTGTCCGCATTTTGCCGGGGCTGCACGACGCGCTTTGGGCGGTTGCGTGCGCGGTCGTTTTGGTGCCCGTTTGGACGGCGCCGGCGTTCGCGTACGTCGATCCGTCCATCATGACCTACACGATTCAGGCTGTTGCGGGCGTTGCCGTCGCTTTATCCACGGTGCTGGGCGTCGCGGCGCGCAGGTCGCGCAAGAAGCTGATGAAGCTGCTGGACTTCGACGAAAGCGCTCGTCGCGAGGTTGATCCGCCCGTCCATCGCACCGATGGGAAGGGCGTGCCGGCAAACGCGGCTGCGGGTGTCGGCGAAGGAGTTGCCTGCGAAGACGATGGCGCTGCTGCAAGTGGGAGTGGTGTGCGTGCCGCCGGGAAAGCCGCTGCTGCGAACGTCACCGCTGGTGAAAGCAAGCGCGCAGCGAAGCGCGCCAAGCGCAAGGGGCGTCGTGCGCGCAAGTATGCCCCGGCGTGGCGCACGCGTTTCAACTACGCGCTTCTGGCCTGCGCCTTCACGGTGTGCACCATCTTCGTGGTTGCCCCGTGCGAGGTTGTTGGCGGTAGCGCCGGCTCGCTGGTGTTCTCGCTCGCCGACGTGTGGTGGGTTGTGACATTGCCGGCCGTCGGGGTCGTTGCCGTGCTTGCGCTTTTGTTGTCGGCCCTGCGTGGCCGCATCTTCAATTTCTTTCTGGTGCTGGTTGCCAGCATTGGTGTTGCGGCCTACGTTCAGGTTCTTGTGTTGAACTATGGCATGCCGATTGCCGATGGCGGCACCATTGTGTGGGCCGAGCACAACACCATGATGGTTGTTTCCAGTGCGGTGTGGATTGCCATCATCGTGCTGTCCCTGCTGCTCAGCCTGTTCAACCGATTCCGCGCCCAGGGCGTTGTTGCCTTGGTTAGCGCTTGCTTTTTGGTGGTGCAGGGCGTTGGCGTGGCAAGCTTGTTCATTGCCCCGCCGGCGGCAACCGAGCAAGCGGGCGGCATGGACGACCTCACGCATACCAATTTGGTCTCGCAGACCGAGTCGGTTCTGACCGAAGACGGCCTGTATTCGGTTTCCAACAAGAACAACGTGATCGTGTTCGTGTTGGACACCTACGATCAAACGCTTTTGAATGCCGTTTCCAACATGAATTCGCACATGCTTGATGAGATGACGGACTTCACCGAGTTCACCAACTGCACGGGCTCGATGATTCCTACGCGTTTCGCGGTGCCGTATTTGCTTACGGGCGAGCTGCCCAAGGTGGGCGAGGATTCCAACGTTTACCTGGCGAATCGTTATGCGCGCGGAACGTTTTTGGCTGACGCGCAGAATGCGGGCTACTCGGTTGGCCTGTACACTGACTCGTTGCAGATCGGAAGCTTGCCCGAAGCCGAGCAGAAGGCCATTGCGGCAACTACCATCAACATGCACAAGGTTGCGGCATCGAGCTTGGATTTTCGCGGCACCTTCGAGGCTTTGTGTCAGATCGCCTTGTACCGCGATACCCCGTGGCCCCTTAAGCACAATTTCTGGTATTACACCGACCAGATCAACGGCCGCATCGTCAGCTACAACCCCGACGCCGAGCCGGGCGAGCGCGTTTACACCATGAACGACCCGCGCTACTACGGCCAGCTGCAGCGCCAGGGCCTTGCGGTTGACGACGATGCGCCCGCCGGTGCGTTCCGCTTCATCCACTTGCTGGGCGCCCACTACCCGTACTCCATCGACGAGCATGCGAACGACCTGGGTACCGACAATTCCACTAAAGAGCAACAGGCGCAAGGTTCGATGTACATTGTGGCCGAATACCTTCGCCAGTTGAAGGAGCTGGGCGTGTACGACCAGTCGACCATCGTCATCACGGCTGATCACGGCAAGTGGTTCCTGACGCCCGAGCCCCTGACCACCACCAGCACGCCCATCATGTTGGTGAAGCCCGCGAAGCAAAGCGGCGATGAGCCAGCCGGTGGCGCTGCGGCGGGTGCTGCGACCGGGTCTGCGGCGGGCGGCGCTCAGACCGATGGCGCTGCCGAAAACGCTCGGGGCGCAGCTGTTCAGAAGTCGGGCATGCCTGTCAGCCATCACGATTACTTGCCGACGGTCGCCCAGGCTATGGGGCTAGATTCGTCGAAATACGGCAGCGGCCAAACGTTCTTTGAGGTGAACGACCCCGATCGTGTGCGCACCTATTTGACCACCGACAGCATCGGCTTGCGCGGGATCGGTTGGCGCGAGTACGCCATCGTGGGCGATAGCCTGCGCATATCGAATTGGTACGAGACCGGCAATTATTGGAGCATCGAGGAATAGGCGCTTGCCGAATTGTTTCAGCGTCGTTGCACCACTTCTCCTGGCTTTTGTTGGTCGCATATAATTGGACTCGCTTTCGCTTCGAATTGAAATGAACGCGAAAGCGCAAGGGATGGGAGGACCACATGATTTACCGCGATTTCCAGGATGAGAAACTTTCCAGCCTTGGGCTTGGCCTGATGCGCTTTCCCGTGCTTGACGGGGACGACGGCAAGATCGACGAGGCGGCCGCGTTCGAGATGATCGAGTACGCGTACAGCAACGGCGTGAACTATTTCGATACCGCGTGGGGTTACCACAACGGCAACTCCGAGCTGACGACCGGTCGCGCACTGAAGCGCTATCCGCGTGAAAGCTTCAATCTGGCTTCAAAGTTCCCTGGCTACGATGTGGCGAATTTCGGCAAGCATGAAGAGATCTTCGCGAAGCAGCTTGAGAAGCTTCAGGTTGATTACCTTGACTTCTATCTTATCCACAACGTAAGCGAGCTGAACATCGAGCAGTACCTTGATGACGAGCAGTTCGGAACCATCAGTTACTTCATCGAGCAGAAGAAGGCTGGCCGCATCAGGCACCTGGGCTTCTCGTGTCACGGATCGTTCGACACGTTCAAGCGATTCCTTGACAAGTGCGGTGACGACATGGAGTTCTGCCAGATCCAGCTGAACTACATGGACTGGACCTTCCAAGAGGTCAATCGCAAGGTTGAGTATCTTAATCAGCTGAATATGCCCATTTGGGTGATGGAGCCCTTGCGCGGCGGCAACCTGGTGGAATTCGAAGACTGCGACAAGCCGGCGCTTGAGGCGCTTCGCCCGGGCGTTTCCGCTGTTGAATGGGCATACCGTTTTCTGCAGAGCTTCCCCGGCGTTGCCATGGTGCTTTCCGGTTCGTCGACTATGGAGCAGCTCGAGCAGAACATCCAGCTGTTCAGCGAAGACAAGCCGTTGAACGAGCAGGAGATGCAGGCCATTCTTGCAGTGGGTCATCGTCTGGCAATCGCGGGCAAGCTGCCGTGCACCAAGTGCCATTACTGCACCAGTCATTGCCCCAGGGGGCTTGACATCCCGTATCTGATCTCGCTTTACAACGAGCATACCTCGCGCGAAGGCATGCGCTTCATGGCGCCTATGGCGGTTGCGGCGCTACCCGAGGACAAACGTCCGAGCGCCTGCATTGCCTGCCGTGCATGCGAGGGCGTTTGCCCGCAGCAGATCGCCATTGCCGACACCTTCGCTCAGTTCGTTGAGATGCTGAAGGAATAGCCGCAGCCGCAAGGCGTAGGCTGGCGTTGATAATCCTCCAACGACTAACGTGCGTTCCCGTTGGCGAACAAGCAAACGAAACGAGCCCGGTGGCATTGCCATCGGGCTCGTCGCTCGTTGCGTTTCCGCTTGGTTGGGTTCGCACTCTAGAGTTCGTGAATGAACAGGCCGCTGCGCAGTTTCGGTTCGAACCACGTTGATTTGGGCGGCATCAGCATGCCCGCGTCGGCAACGGCGAATAGCTCGGAAATGGATGTGGGGTACAGCGCGAAAGCGCAGACGCTGTCGTCGGCGCAGCGACGCTCAAGCTCGTCAAGGCCGCGGATGCCGCCGACGAAGTCGATGCGCTCGTCGGTGCGGGGATCGTGGATGCCCAGAACCGGCTCAAGCAGGATGTCGTGCAAAAGCGAGACGTCCAGGCCCGCAACCGGGTCGTCGGAGCGGTCTTCGGGGCGAACCACCAGGCGATACCAGGTGCCGTCAAGCAGCATGCTGAACTCGCCCTTGTTCTGCGGGCGCGCAGCTTCGGCGTTGCCCTCGGGACCGATCTCGGAAACAGCGAAGCGCTTTTCGGCTTCGGCTAGGAAGTCGGCGGCCGACAGGCCGTTCAGGCTCTTCAGTACGCGGTTGTAATCAAGAATGGCCAGTTCGGAATCGGGGAACAGCACGCACAGGTAGTAGTTGAACGGTTCTTCGCCCGTGTAGTCGGGGTTTTCGGCGCGCATCTCCTTGGCAACGCGCGCGGCAGCGGCGTTGCGGTGATGGCCGTCGGCGATGTAGACGCTGTCCATATCGGCGAAGGCTGCACGCACGGCCTCGATCGCTGCGGGGTCGGTTAGCGCGAAGCCGCGATGGCGCACGCCGTCGTCGCCGGTGAAGTCGAACAGGGGATCGCCGGCCTTCGCTGCCTCGCAAGCGTTGCTGACCTGGTCGTTCTGATGGTATGCCAAGAAAATGGGACCGGTCTGCGCATTGCATTCGCGTACGTGGCGCACGCGGCCTTCCTCTTTCTCGGCGCGGGTGTTCTCGTGCTTTTTGATGGTGCCGTTCAGGTAATCGTCGACGGCGGCGCAGGCAACCAAGCCGGTCTGCGTGCGGCCGTTCATGGTGAGCTCGTACACGTAGAACTGCGGCTGCTCGTCGCGGGCGAAGACGCCATCGTTCTTGGCGGCGCGCAGAAGCTCGCCTGCCTTGGCGAACGCCTCCTCGTCAGAAACCTGCTGGTCAACGGGGAAGTTCACCTGCGGCTGGTCGATGGCCAGAAACGACTCGGGGTTCTTGGCCACGATGCGGCGCGACTCTTCGACGCTGTACACGTCGTAGGGAAGCGCAGCCACGCGCTCTGTTTTCTGCGGGATGGGTCGAAGTGCTGCGAAAGGCCTGATGTCCGCCATTCTTGGCTCCTTGCTACTCGGCGACGCGAACTTTGACGACGATCTTGCTCAGCGGCCCTTGGTGAAGACCGTTGGTGATACCCGGCTTGTGGGACTCACCGGGCCAAACGATGCAGAAATCGCCGGCGCGCAGGCTGATGACCGACGGCATGCTGCCGGGCTCGTCGAACACCGAGAAGTCGTCGCCCGTCATGGGGTGTTCTTCAAGGCTTGCGGGGGCTTCGACCAACAGTTCGGAACCCTCGACGACCACCTGGATATCGGCGTATTCCTCGTGCATCTCGTACTGCTTGGCGTCGACCGGGACGGGCTCGTACGACTGCACGTTGGCGAAAACGCCGTCGGCGATGTCTACGCGACCCAGTTTAAGAGAGCCGAGGTCGGTGGTGCGCAGGAATGCGAAAGCTTGGTCGAATCGGGTGGAAATGCCGGCGTAGCGGTCGGCGTTGCTCAAAGAATCCTTGATCATGATGAGATGCCTCTCCTTCGCCCCGAAGGGCATGTTTTCGGTTGGCGCGGGGCGTTTCCCGTCCCGTTTTTCGAACAACGAGATTATATGCCGCTCTCCGTTGGTTTCAATTGTGAGAAGGAAACGCTTGTGCGCCGTTCGCGCGTGGAAGATTGGTACTATGAGCCGAGAAAAACGAACGTCGAAAGGGCTTTTGCGCCCTGTTGAGGCGCTCTGGCGCCTCCGATTCCCGAAAGCGAGGCAAGCATGTCGTTGCGTGCATCCGATCCCAATAAAAAAGCCGATCAGCGCACTACCATGGACTTGGGCGCGGTGTTGCCCAAAACAGCCGAGGTTCGCGACGGCCACCTGTTCATCGGCGGTGTCGACATGGTTGAGCTTGCCCATCAGCAGGGAACGGCGTTGTACGTTTTCGACGAGGCCGACCTGCGCGATCGCATGGAGCAATATCGCAACAGCTTCCATTCCCGCTATCAGGATTCCGACGTGCTGTATGCAAGCAAGGCGTTCCTTAACAAGGAAGTGTTGCGCATCGCGATGGAAGAGGGCATGTGCCTTGACGTGTCGGGCGGCGGCGAGCTTGCTTGCGCTCAGGCCGTCGGCTTCCCCATGGAGCGCGTTTTCGTGCATGGCAACAACAAAACGCCCGTTGAACTGCGCGAGGCGATTTCCGCAGGCGTTGGGCACATCGTGGTTGACAGCCGCATCGAGGCGAAGCGCATCTCCGAGATCGCGGGCGAGCTTGGCCGCGTCCAGCCCGTCCTGATGCGCATCACCCCCGGCGTCGAGGCCGACACGCACGAGTACATCAAAACCGGCTGCGAGGACACGAAGTTCGGTTTCACCATGCTGGACGACTTTGCCTTCAAGTGCGTGGGCGACGTCCTTGCCTTCGACAATGTGCAGCTTGACGGCTTCCATTGTCATATCGGCTCGCAGATCTTCGCGTTGCATTCGTTCCGCGAGGCCATTCAGGTCATGATCGAGTTCGTCGCGCGCGTGAAGGAAACGTACGGCTTCGAGGCCAAGGTGCTTGACATGGGCGGCGGCCTGGGCATCGCTTACATGGCCGAGGACAAGCCTTCCAGCATCGCCGATTTCGCCGAGGTCACTGCTTCGTCCGTGAAAGAGCTGTGCGCAAAGCACGGTCTTGCCGAGCCGCGCCTTCTGGTGGAGCCCGGCCGTAGCCTGGTGGCTAATGCTGGCGTCACGCTGTACACGGCGGGCATTCTGAAAACGCTGCCGAACATCCGCAAGATCGTGGCGGTTGACGGCGGCATGTCCGATAACATCCGCACCGCGCTTTACAATGCCGATTACGAGGCGGTCATTGCCAACAAGGCCGATCAGCCGCGCACCGAGGTGGTTTCCCTTTGCGGAAAGCACTGCGAGAGCGGCGACGCCGTGGTTATTGACGGCTCGATTCAACAAGTCGACCTGGGTGACATCGTCTGCGTCTTCGCCACGGGTGCGTATTGCTATACCATGTCATCATCGTATAACGGCCAGCCTCGACCGGCCATCGTGTTCGTGAAGGACGGTCAAGCACGCGTTGTCACGCGTCGCGAGACGTACGCCGACCTTATGGCTCGCGACATCTAAAGCGCGGCTGCGTTTCGGCGCGTTTCGCGAAGCTAGTCGGGCATCGATTCGGTTTTGAAGGCCGGGTCGGTTGATACGAAGCAACGGGGCTTCGCCTTGGGACAAGGCCGCCCCTTGAAAACGAAAGGACAAGCCATGACGATCAGGATCGGACTTGTGGGAACCGGCACCGTTGGCGGCGGCTGCCTGGACATCCTTGCCAACCATCGCGATGACTTCAAGCGCCATTACGGCGTGGACATCGAGCTTGCGCGCGTCTGTTCGCGCAAACCCGACGCCGCTCGCGCTCACGGCGTCGAGCACCTGTTCACCACCGACTTCCACGAAGTCGTGACCGATCCGTCCGTCGACCTGGTCATCGAGCTTATCGGCGGCGTGGGCGCCGCTCATGACGTCGTGTGCGACGCGCTGCGCAACGGCAAGTGCGTCGTCACGGCCAACAAGGCGCTTATCGCATCTGCCGGTGACGAGATCTTCGCGCTTGCCAAAGAAAACAACGTTGACATTTACTACGGCGCTAGCGTTGGCGGCGGCATTCCCATCATCGGCCCGCTGAAGCATTCGCTCATCGCCAACGGAATCACATCGGTCATGGGTATCGTCAACGGCACCACCAACTACATGCTCACGCGCATGGACGAGGACGGTCTGAGCTACGAAGACGCCTTGGCAGAGGCGCAGGCCAAGGGCTATGCCGAGGCCGACCCTACCGCTGACGTCGACGGTTTCGACGCCGCAGCGAAAATCGCCATCTTGGCTTCGCTTGCGTTCAAGTCGCGCGTCACCATGGATGACGTGTATTGCGAGGGCATTCGCAACGTTTCGCCCGTCGACCTCGAGGCGGCTCGCGACATGGGCTTCAGCGTGAAGCTTCTGGCGCTGGCGCATCGTTCCGATGCAGGCATCGACGTGCATGTGCATCCCACGATGATCCCGCTGGACCACCAGCTTTCCAAGGTCAACGGCGTGAACAACGCTATTTACGTCACGGGCGACGCCGTGGGCGAGACCATGTTCTTCGGCATGGGCGCCGGTGCGGGTCCTGCCGCCAGCGCCGTCATGGGCGACGTGGTTGAGGTTGCCCGTCGCATGGAAATGGGCCTGGCTCCCATCTTCGACAACGACTGCCCCGACACGTTGCCGCTTGTTCCCATGGCCGACCTGAAAACCAAGTATTACATCCGCTTCACCGTGGCCGACCGCCCCGGCGTTCTGGCGGCAATGGCCACCGTGTTCGCCAACCATGGCGTCAGCGTGCGTTCGGTCATTCAGCGCGGCGAGACCGCCGGCGTTTCCGTCGAGGTCGTGTACGTTACCCATACGGCGCGCGAAGCCGACATCCAGCGGGTCGTCGACGAGATCGGCCAGCTTGAGGATGTCCTGATGAGGGAACCTTCGATCATTCGCGTGGAGGCGTAAAGCGTGACTGTTAAGCCTGAAGAACTGGGTCTTATCCTTGACTGCGATGGCGTGCTGCTTGACTCGATGGGCGCTTGGGAAAAAGCCGAGATCGACGTGTGCGCCACTGTCGGCATCGTCCCGACGAAAGAGGACATCGACCATGTGAACACCCTCACGTTGGTCGAGGCTTGCGAATACTACAACACGAAGTACGATGCCGGCGGCAGCGTCGAGGAGACGCTGCGCATCATTGATTCCAGCATGCAGCGCTTCTACGACAACGACGTCGTTGCCGAGCCGGGCGCGCTTGAGTTCGTGCGCGAGCTTCGCGAGCTGGGCGTTCGCATGTGCGTCGTGTCGTCCAGCCCGCTTCGATATCTTCAGGCAGGTTTGGGAAGCTGCGGCTTCCTTCCGTATTTCGATGGGGCGCTCTCGGCTGACGAGCTGAAACTCACCAAGCGCGAGCATCCCATTTTCGAGCGCGCCCTTGAGATTCTGGGCACCAAGAAAGAGAACACCTGGGGCTTCGACGACACGGCGTATGCCCTGCAAACACTGAACAGCGTGGGCTGCCACACCGTCGGCATCTATAGCAGCGATCTTAACGGAACCGTCGAGCGCCTGCGCGCCGATTCCGAGTTCACGTTCCCGGGCGGTTTGGAAGAACTTGGTTCGAAGGGTTTCTTGCAACTCGCTATCTAATAGTGATATGACATGGTGTTCGCGTGGGGCGGTATCATCGCTGCGTATAATCAAAGCTATCTGAATCGTAGCGAATGAGGTTTCACCATGCCTATCCGAATCCCGGACGCGTTGCCTGCAACCAGCGCGCTTGAGAGCGAGAATATCTTCGTCATGACGGAGTTCCGTGCTTTGCACCAGGACATCCGCCCGCTGAAGGTGGTCATCCTAAACCTGATGCCCACCAAAGAGACAACCGAAACGCAGATCATGCGTAAGTTGTCGAACACTCCGTTGCAGATCGACATCACGCTGTTGCACACGGCAAGCCACAGCGCCAAGAACGTGTCCGAAAGCCATCTGGACTCGTTTTATCGCACATTCGACGAGATCCGCGATCAGCACTTCGATGGCATGATCATCACGGGCGCCCCGGTCGAGACCCTTCATTTCACCGACGTGGACTACTGGGACGAGCTGTGCGAGATCATGGAGTGGTCGAACACCAACGTTCATTCGGTGTTCCATATTTGTTGGGGCGCGCAGGCCGGCATCTACTATCACTACGGAATCGCGAAGCATGATCTTCCCGAGAAGATGTTCGGCGTGTTCAAGCATTACCTGGTTAAAAGCACGTCGCCGTTGGTGCGCGGCTTGGACGACGAGTTCTGGGCGCCGCATTCCCGCTTCACCGAGGTGCGCGCAAGCGACATCGCCGCCAACCCCGATCTCGAGCTTATCGCCCTGTCCGACGAGGCCGGCGTTTACATCGCGAAAAGCCTGGACAGCAAGCATATCTTCGTATTCGGCCATCCCGAGTACGACCGCAACACGCTGAAGGCCGAGTACGACCGCGATATTTCCCGCGGCATGGACATCGCCATTCCCAAGCATTACTACCCGAACGACGATCCCACGCAGGCGCCGCACAACACGTGGCGCGCTCAGGCGCAGCTTATCTACACCAATTGGCTGAACTACTACGTGTATCAGACCACGCCTTACGACGTGGCCCTTGTCGGCAAAGCGGCCGATGCCCCCGCAACCCAGGAAGAGGTTGCCAGCGCGAAAGACGCTTCGACGGACAAAGCCGCAGATGCCGGCGCCGTTGCGCGCGCGGGTGCGCCGGTGGGGCGTATCGTCTCCGATCGTGTGAAGCCCGCTCAGAAGTCGGCCTACCTTCGAGCCGAGAACGAGGACGACGACGGATACGACCCGTACTCCGATCGTCGAAGCGAGCCGCCGCTGTTCGAGCCCGATCCCTGGCGCTAGCTCATCGACAAGGGGTCCTCGCCGTGCGTGAGGCCGACACGCGGCGACCATTTGTGCAATTCGCGAATATTCCCCCTGTACAGCGCTTTTGCATGTTGACGTGGCGGGAAGCGCGAATCTATACTGGACAAGTTGCTTTCAAAAGCCCCGTGAAGCGGGATTGAACCGAGAACGCTTACCTTGGCAGATGGAGTCCAGGCCGGAAGCCTCAAGCGTGCTGGCGTAGGAAACCGGCTCTCGCGTCAACCTGCACTTTTGAAAACAAACACGTATTTGGAGGAATCAGAAGTGAAGACGTATTACGCAAAGCCCAACGAGGTTGAGCGCGAATGGCTTCTCATCGACGCTGAGGACATGGTCCTCGGTCGCGTTGCAGCCAAGGCCGCCCATATCCTTCGCGGTAAGCACAAGCCCACCTACACGCCTCATGTCGACACTGGCGACTTTGTCGTCATCGTGAACGCCGACAAGATTCGCGTTACGGGCAACAAGGGCACCGACAAGCGCTACTATCGCCACAGCGGTTTCCCCGGAGGACTCAAGTCCGAGACCTTCAACGAGGCCATTGAGCGTCATCCGGAGCGCGTGTTGGAGCATGCAATCAAGGGCATGCTGCCCAAGAACACGCTCGGTCGCGCCATGGGCAAGAAGCTCAAGGTGTACGCCGGTCCTGAGCATCCGCATCAGGCACAGAACCCGCGTAAGATCGAGATGGAGGGCTAGTCATGGCAAATGAAGCTTTGTATTACGGCACCGGCCGCAGGAAGAACGCAACTGCCCGCGTTCGTCTTGTCCCCGGCACTGGCAAGGTAACCGTTAACGGCCGCGACGCTGCCGACTACTTTGGCCGTCAGGCTCTGGTCGACATGGCTTGCGCTCCGTTCAAGGTCACCGACACCGAGGGTCATTTCGACGTCATCGCCAACATCGCTGGCGGCGGCATCTCCGGCCAGGCTGGCGCTCTTCGCCATGGCATTTCCCGCGCTCTGCTGGGTGCCGGCGAGTATCGCCCCGAGCTCAAGAAGGCTGGCTTCCTCACGCGCGACGCACGTATGGTCGAGCGTAAGAAGTACGGTCTGAAGAAGGCCCGTAAGCGCCCGCAGTTCAGCAAGCGCTAAGAATCTACGGATTCACTGGCTTTTCGAAACCCGCTCTCTTTGGAGAGCGAGTTTTTCTTTGCCCGTTTGTCGCTTTCGCCGAACAAAGTATTAAAGTATCACCAGACGAAAACCGACGAGGCATTTGCACGAAAGCGAGGATCCGCACCATGACGGACGTAGCTGCGATCTACGGGTCGAAAGTTTTCAACGAGCACGTGATGGCCGAACGCCTGCCATCCGTCACGTATAAAAGCTTGATGCGCACCATCCACGACGGCGAGCCGCTTGACATCGAAGTGGCCAACGTCGTCGCGCACGCCATGAAGGAATGGGCAATCGAGAACGGTGCCACCCACTTCACGCATTGGTTCCAGCCTTTGACGGGCATCACCTCCGAGAAGCACGACGGCTTCATCGACCCCACGGCCGATGGTCGCACGCTCCTTCGTTTCTCGGGCAAAGAGCTTATCCAGGGCGAGCCCGATGCTTCAAGCTTCCCGAACGGCGGCCTACGTGCCACGTTCGAGGCTCGCGGTTATACCGTGTGGGATCCCACCAGTTTCGCCTTCATCAAGGACGAGGTGCTGTGCATTCCCACTGCCTTCTCCAGCTTCACCGGCGAGGCTCTTGACGAGAAAACCCCGCTTCTGCGTTCCATGGCCGCTGTCGAGGTCCAGGCCAAGCGCGTTCTTGCCCTGTTCGGTGAGCATCCCCGCCGTGTCATCCCCACGGTCGGCCTCGAGCAGGAGTACTTCCTGATCTCCGAGAAGGACTTCGCCCGCAGGCTCGACCTTGCGCTATGCGATCGCACGCTGTTCGGCGCCGATCCCTGCAAGGGCCAAGAGATGGAAGAGCACTACTTCGGCGCCATCCGTCCCACGGTGAACGAGTTCATGAAGGAGCTCGACACCGAGCTTTGGGAGCTGGGCATTCCTGCTCGTACCAAGCACAACGAGGTTGCGCCTGCTCAGCATGAGCTTGCCCCCATCTTCGAGAACGCCAATCGCGCGATCGACCATAACCTGCTTACCATGGAGAAGATGAAGCTGTTGGCTAGCCATCATGGCTTGGTATGCTTGCTTCACGAGAAGCCCTTCGATGGTGTCAACGGCAGCGGCAAACATGACAACTGGTCGCTGGCCGCCGATGGCAAGAACCTTCTTGAGCCTGGCGAAAGCCCCATCGAGAACCTGCGCTTCTTGGTGTTCCTGTCCTGCATTATCGAGGCGGTTGACGAGTACCAGGAGCTTCTGCGCTCATCCGTCGCAAGCGCCAGCAACGATCACCGCTTGGGTGCGAACGAGGCACCGCCGGCCATCGTGTCCATCTTCTTGGGCACCGAGCTTTCGGCTATCGTCGAGGCTTTGGTGAACGACCACGAAACCGAGTACACCAGCGCTCACAAGGTTGCAATGGACCTCGGCGTGGAAACCCTGCCCAACTTCCTGAAGGACAACACCGACCGCAACCGCACCAGTCCCTTCGCCTTCACCGGCAACAAGTTCGAGTTCCGCATGCCGGGTTCCGCCGAGAACCTGTCCGAGGCCAACACTATTCTTGATACCGCTATGGCCAAGAGCCTGAAGGACTTCGCCAACGCCATGCGCGACGTTCCCGAGGAAGCCTTCGAGGAGCGCGCCATCGAGTACGTGAAGCAGCTGCTGCGCGACCATAAGCGCATCATCTTCGACGGCAACGGTTATTCCGACGAGTGGCCGATCGAGGCCGAGCGCCGCGGCCTGTCTAATAAGGCAACCACCGCCGATGCCATGCCGTGCATGGTCGAGCCCAAGAACCTCAAGCTGTTCGACGAGTTCGGCATTCTGTCCGAGGTCGAGGTTCGCAGCCGCTACGAGGTTAAGCTCGAGAAATACAACAAGCTCATCAACATCGAGATCAACACCATGGACCGCATGGTCAGCCGCGACTACCTGCCGGCGATCAACGCGTTCGCAACCAAGGTGGCCCGTGGCATCACTGCCGTGCGCGCGGTTAGCCCGCTGCTTGACGTCTCCGATCAGGAGAATCTGCTCAAGCGCCTGACCGACGGCGTTGCGGCTATCAACAAGAACCTGCGCGAGGTCAACGCCGCTCACGCTGCCGCGTTGCAGATCGAGGACCAGCAAGAGCGCGCCAACGAGTACGCGCACAACATCATCCCCATGATGGATCGCCTGCGCGCCTCGGTTGACGACATGGAGCTCATCGTGGGAGCCACGTACTGGCCGGTGCCTTCGTACAACCGCATGCTGTTCTACGCCTAATCAACCAGCGGCCCGTCGGCTTGGTGCTGGCGGGCCTTTTCTTTTGCAGCGCATTCTTCTGGAGCCAAAGGAGAGAATCACGATGAACGATCTTAGAAGCGAGGATGTTGAGGCCCTGCTTGACGTGCTTGTCCGCATGGACGACAAGGAGGCGCTGTTCGCTTTGCTGGAGGACCTGTTCACCATTCGCGAAATCAAGGAAACCTCCCAGCGCCTGACCGTTGCGCGCATGCTTGATGCGGGCAAGTCGTATGCCGCCATCGAGCAGGCGACAGGCGCTTCGGCTACCACTATCGCCCGCGTATCGAAATGCCTGAGCTATGGTACGGGTGGATACCGTGCGGCTCTTGATCTGCTTGCCTCTTCGAAATAGAATGTTCGGCGCGCACGAGGGGTGCGCATTGGACGAGAGAAAGATTCAGGAAGGCAATGAAACGGTTGCTGATCGTCGTCGACTACCAGAACGATTTCGTCGACGGCGCGCTTGGCTTCGAGGGAGCCGAGCTTCTTGACAAGCCCATCGCCGAGAAGATTTCGGAGTATCGGGCTGCGGGCGACGTCGTCGCTTTCACGTACGACACCCACCATCGCGACTACATGCAAACGCAGGAGGGGCGCAACCTGCCCGTCCCGCACTGCATCGAGGGAACCGAAGGTCACAAGCTATATGGCGAGACCGCCCTTATGGCGCGCGACATGGACGAGGTTTACTACAAGCCCACGTTCGGCTCCTCCGAGTTGTTCGCCCGCTTGAGCAAGGCTCAAGCTATTGCGGCTAGTCTTGGTCGCGAGCCGTTCGAGAGCATCGAGCTGGTTGGCCTGGTCTCCAACATGTGCGTGCTGTCCAATGCGGTCATCGCGCGCTCTGCATGTCCGAACGTGCAGATCATCGTTGATGCGGCGTGCACCGCGGCGCCCGATCCGAAGCTGAACGAGGAAGCGCTTGATGTTTTGGAGGCGCTGCAGGTTTCGGTCATCAATCGACAGAAGCCCGCAAGCCTGGAAGGCTAGCGACTGAGGGCGATGCATATCGTGCGTCGTCGAAAGCGAATCCAACCCAGAAACGCAACGAGCCCGCTGGATGATCCAGCGGGCTCGTGCTTTGCGATCGACCGATGGGGGATGGAAGGGAGACGTTAGTCGATCGAGATGTTGGTAGAGGTTTCAAGCTGCGGCTTGGGCTGCTTTTTCGGAACGTCGATCTTCAGCGTGCCGTTCTCGAAGCGAGCTTTGACGTCTGCTTCTTCGATTTCGTCGCCCACGTAGTAGGAGCGAGTGCATTTGCCGCTGAAGCGCTCTTTGCGAACGAAGGTGCCCGTTTTGTCGGTGTCCTCGGTCTCGCTCTTGGTTTCAGCAGTGACGGTAAGAACGCCGTCCTTCAGGGAAGCATTGACGTCTTCCTTCTTGAAGCCGGGCAGGTCGATGGTCAGTTCGTAGCCACCGTCATACTCTTTGATGTCGGTGCGCATGAATTGCTGAACAGGACGGGCTGCCGGTGCAGCATCGAAAAGGGTATCGAACGGATCGGCGAAGAATGCATCGAGAAGGTTGTTGCTCCTGCGAGGAATCATTGCAGTCATGGTAATCATCTCCTGTTTGGTGGCCGGGCGGTTTGCCCTGACCCGCATGACTTACTTCTTTGAACGATTCTGTTATACCGACCTCTGAAACGCGAT
>URZP01000002.1 GCA_900552365.1 uncultured Coriobacteriaceae bacterium | reverse complement strand
GGGTTGTTCGTGGTGAAATGCAATCAGAGCTATGTATGTAAACGCGTCTTTGTGAGAGAAGGCGCATTTCAAGTAGCCGTATGGGTCAAATGAGAGAGAGTAACAGAGAGAGGAGGGGTCCTCATGTATATGATTTCTATCGATGAGGATGCTTGCGTCGGTTGCGGTGAGTGCCATGAGGCTTGCCCTGCACACATCCTGGGCTTCGAGGATGGTCATGCTTTCGTTTCCGGCGATGAGATGGAGTGCCTGGGTTGCCAGACCTGCGTCACCGTCTGCCCGGCTGGCGCTTGCATGGTCACCGAGATGTAAGATTCCTCAAGTTAAGTAAACGAATTGCGAGAAAGGGGCGTTATGGCTGAATACGGAAATACTCCGCTGCTTGACGAACTCGAGAAGGGTCCTTGGCCCAGCTTCGTCAAGGAGATCAAGACCGCAGCTGCGAAGAACGAGATGTCCAACGACCTGTTGAACCAGCTCGAGCTCTCCTACGAAACCAAGAAGGGTTACTGGAAGCACGGCGGCATCGTCGGCGTTAAGGGCTACGGCGGAGGCGTCGTCGGCCGTTACAGCCAGCTGGCTGATCAGTATCCTCATCTGGCCGAGTTCCACACCATGCGTCTTAACGCACCGAGCGGTTTCTTCTACAACACCGCTAAGCTGCGTACCATCTGCGACATTTGGGAGAAGCACGGTTCTGGCCTGACCAACGTTCACGGCACCTGCGGCGACCTGGTTATGCTGGGCTGCAAGACCGAAGAGCTTCAGCCGACCTTCGACGAGTTCTCTGAGGAAGAGATCGACCTCGGCGGTTCTGGTTCCGACCTTCGTACCCCCGTTGCCTGCGTCGGCCCTGGCTACTGCGAGCATGCTTGCTACGACACGCTGGACATGTGCACCGACATCACCAACGAGTGGCAGGACGAGCTGCATCGCCCGATGTGGCCGTACAAGTCCAAGATCAAGATGGCCGGCTGCGCAAACGACTGCGTTGGCGCCGGCGCTCGTGCTGACATCGCCGTCATCGGTACTTGGCGCGACTCCATCACCATCGACAACGACGAGGTGAAGAAGTACGCTGAGGCTGGCATGGACGTTGCTGCTGTTGCGCACAAGTGCCCCACCAAGTGCCTCACTTACGACAAGGAGACCGGCGAGCTCTCCGTCGATGCTCCTAACTGCACCCGCTGCATGCACTGCATCAACACCATGGGCCGTGCAATCAAGCAGGGCAAGGAGAAGGGCGCTACCATCCTGGTTGGCGCTAAATCCACCATCGTCAAGTCCCCGTTCATGGCTTGGGTCCTCGTTCCCTTCATGAAGATGGAGTCCCCTTACGACGAGTTCAAGGAACTCGTGAACAACGTCTGGGATTGGTGGGACGAGAACGGCAAGACCCGCGAGCGTCTTGGTGAGACCATTTACCGTATGGGTATGGGCGAGTTCCTCCGTGGTATCGATATGCCTGCTGTTCCTCAGATGGTTTGGCGTCCGCGTGCTAACCCCTACGTGTTCTGGCAGCCCGACGAGGTTGAGGCCCGTCCGGAAGAAGAAGCAGCCGAGTAATCGTAGGAATCCACGCGACAAGCTTTTAGCAAGCTGATCGCTACTATAAGAAGGGGTGAATTTAATTGGCTATCACTGACCAAGGCCCAATGAATTATAAAGAGATGATCCCGCCGATCGTCGAAGAGAACTACGGCAAGTGGGAAGACCATGAGTTCGTTAAGCCGGGCGTCGTCAAGCACATCGGTCCTTCGGGCAACCTGTACACTGTTCGTGCAGGCCAGCCCCGCCTGATGGCTATCGACAACATCCGCGAGATCTGCGACCTCGCTGACAAGTACTGCGATGGCTACCTGCGCTTCACTACGCGCAACAACATCGAGTTCCTGGTCACCGACGAGGCTAACATCGATCCGCTGATCAAGGATGTCGAGAAGCTCGGTTACCCTGTTGGCGGTACTGGTCACGCCCTGACCAACATCGTCCACACCCAGGGTTGGGTTCACTGCCACACGCCTGCTACCGACGCTTCCGGCGTCGTCAAGGCTGTCATGGACGACCTGTACGAGTACTTCGTGTCCGACGACAAGCTGCCCGCCAAGCTGCACATCTCTATGGCTTGCTGCTTGAACATGTGCGGTGCTGCTCACTGCTCCGACATCGCCATCGTCGGCATCCATCGTACCGCTCCGCGTATCGACCATGAGACCATCCGCAAGACCACCGAGATCCCGTCCCTCGTCGCTTGCTGCCCGACCGGTGCTATCCGCCCCGATCCCAAGAACAAGAGCGTCAAGGTCGTCGAGTCCAAGTGCATGTACTGCGGCAACTGCTACACCATGTCGCCTGGTATGCACATCATCGACGAGGTCAACGACGGCATCGCCATCCTGGTTGGCGGCAAGGTCGCCAACGCCCGTACGGCTCCTGCGTTCTCTCGCATGGTCATCCCGTACCTCCCCAACACCGCTCCTCGCTGGCCCGAGACCGTTGCTGCTATCCGCAACATCGTCGAGTGCTGGATCGAGGGTGGCCGCAAGGGCGAGCGTCTGGGCGACTGGATCGAGCGTATCGGCTGGGAGAAGTTCTTTGAGGTTACCGGTATTCCGTTCTCCGATAAGCTCATCGACGATTACATCTTCTCTCGCGAGACGTTCCGTACGTCCGCAGCGTTCAAGTACTAGTCGTTGCTATCCGGGCTACTTCCTTATCCAAGGGGGTAGTCCGGATTTTTTATGCCTAAACGAGCTACTAATGTATGGAGGAATCGATGGCTGCCGATCCTAACGACGACATCGCTTGTCTTTGCACCTCGGAAACATGCTTCTTCCTGCCGTTCTTCCAAGAGCGAAGCAACAGCGGGAGCAAGGATCAAACGCAATGGGGCGATTACATCGATGGCACGGACGTTACGCCTGATCAGGTAAAGGCGCTTGCTGCGTACGCCGATAAGCGCATCAACCGGTGCGCCGAGCTGATGTCTTTCCTGCTCAAGATGGATCCCGATTGGGAGGTCATTCCGCGCTCGGAGGGCGTTTACATGGAGTCCGATGCTGTGAAGTACGAGGATATCCTTCCGGCGCTCAACGCCGCAGGCTTCACTGGAGAGGACTTCGTCATTTTCAGTGAGTACACCAGGAAGTGGGGCATGTAGTCTTGCCTCCTGCGTAAGAGATACGCCGCTGTCGATAGCCTGTTGCATGCTAATGCCACAGGCTATTGCGCTATTGAAATAGCTTATAGCTCCCGTTGAGCAAAGTATCTCAATGGGAAAGGCTGTATGATTGACTAGTTTATAGCACTATGCGTAAACGCGTATAAGTTCAGCACAGATAGGAGTGTTGTCATGGACAAAGGACCTGCAGATCCCGTAATCAAGCAGAAGGTTTTGGATTACCTGGGCACCATCGAGAAGGCTAAGAGCAAGGAAATCGCCAAGGCTATCGACGAGCGTAAGGGCGCTGTCGACCTGGCCATCAAGGAGCTCGCCGCCGAGGACTTGGTTGAGTATCTGTACATCACCACCACGTTCGTCGCTCTCAAGGGCAAGGTTCCCGAGCCTGAGGACAAATAAGAACAGAAACCGATTCATCTGGGTGGGTTTGCCTGAGTAAGGCAAATGAGAGAGGAATTGTTTCATGTTCAAGAAGGTCGCTGCAGGCGAGCCTAAGGAAGTCATCATTCGCGAATGGTGCGCCAAGTTCGATCCTGCATTCGATTCTGACGATTTCGCCGGGAACATCAGTTCCCGGCGCTTTCGAAACCCTTCCGCGTTTCACGTAGACGGTGCAGCGCGCGAAGTGGTTGAATTCGTGCTTAGCGGTGAGAAGGGCGAGGGCTTCGATTCGAAGCTCAACGATCTCTGTCAGCTGGTTGCGCTGTGGAATTCGTCGCCGTCCGAGACGCTTAAGCCTTTTACGCAGCTTCGTTCGCTGGTTGCATCGAATTTGGGAGACTTCGATGCAAACTCCGAGGAAGCTCGGAACATCAACTCGCGTATCGATGAAGTCGTCCTTGCAGCGTTCGAGGATTACGTTCTTAGCCGCGAGAAGCTGAACTCGATTCGCTTCAACGAGTTGAAGCGTAAGACGGACGCTTTAGAGAGAGTATTCAACAACGCACAGAAAGAGATGGGGGAATTTTAAGATGAAAATTCTCGGACCCCTCGTGATGGTCCTCGCTATCGTTTTCGCCGCGTGGGTTGGCACCGCTTGTCTGCATCTGTACACGTTCTTCGGAGTCGTGCTTCCGTATGCAGCCATCGCATGTTTCTTTGTGGGTTTCATTATCCGCATCGTGCGTTGGGGCAAGAGTGACGTGCCTTTCGCTATCCCCACGACTGGCGGACAGCAGAAGAGCCTGCCTTGGATCAAGCAGGCCAAAGTCGACAACCCGTTCACCTACTGGGGTGTCGTTGCCCGTATGGCACTTGAGGTTCTGACCTTCAGGTCGCTGTTCCGTGGCGCTAAGGCCGAGAAGACCGAAGACGGTCTGCATATCGGCTCTTCCAAGTGGCTCTGGCTTGGTGCACTGGCCTTCCATTGGTCTATGTTCATTATCGTCCTGCGTCACCTCCGTCTGTTCCTCGACCCTGTTCCGGCATGGCTGGGCTTTCTCGAGGCGTTCGACGGCATGTTCCAGATCGGTCTTCCTATCGTCTACTTGACCGACGTTCTGATCATGGCGGGCCTTGTGTTCCTGTTCTTCCGCCGCGTCGTGGCCCCGCGCATTCGCTATATCTCCCAGCCCATGGACTACTTCCCGGTTGCTCTGCTTCTGGCCATCGCCATCACCGGCATTGTCATGCGCTACGGCGTCAGGGTTGACATCACTGCCGTCAAGGAAGTGACCATGGGTCTCGTCACGTTCCACCCCGTTGCGGGTGAGAGCATCGCTCCCATCCTGTATATGCATCTCACTTGCGTGTGCGTCCTTATGGCGTACTTCCCCTTCAGCAAGCTTATGCACGCTGCGGGCATTTTCTTCAGCCCGACCAGGAACATGCCGAACAACAGCCGTGCAGTCCGCCACGTCAACCCGTGGAACTACCCGGTTAAGGTTCACTCTTACCAGGAGTACGAGGAAGAGTTCGGCGAGAAGATGAAGAAGGTCGGACTACCGTTGGATGGTGATGAGTAACCATGGCAAAGACTCCCAAACCTCAGGAGATTCGTGACTCCATTGATCTTTCCGCCCCTGAAAAGGAGTGGATGGACACTAAGGTCGAGTTTAAAGAGGGCATGTACTGCTACGCCGTTAAGCCTGATTGGCTGAAGCCGATCGACTTCCCGAACGGCCATGTCTGGGCTCCGAATGAGGAAGATTGGCATCTTCCCGAGAACTGGAAGGAAATCGTGCTCGACACGATGGCCGACCTGCTCAAGAAGTATCGCTCATTCCGCCTGTTCATGGATATCTGCGTTCGCTGCGGCGCATGCGCTGACAAGTGCCACTTCTACATGGGTACCGGCGACCCGAAGAACATGCCCGTTCTTCGCGCTGAGCTTATGCGTTCGGTCTACAAGCGTTACTTCACCACCTCCGGCAAGCTCTTCGGCAAGCTGGTTGGCGCACGCGACCTTACTGAGGACGTGCTCAAAGAATGGTGGTACTACTTCTATCAGTGCACCGAGTGCCGTCGTTGTTCCCTGTTCTGCCCCTATGGCATCGACCAGGCTGAGATCACGATGATGGGCCGCGAGATCTTCAACAAGCTTGGCATGAACACCGACTGGATCGCTGGTCCTGTTGCCAACTGCTACATGAAGGGCAACCACGTTGGCCTTGAGCCCCAGACCATTATCAGCAACGTTGAGATGTTCATGGACGACCTCGAGGACATCACGGGTCATCATTACGAGCCTTCGTTCAACCGCAAGGGCGCAGAGATCCTGCTCGTTGCCCCGTCCGGCGACATTTACGCCGAGCCCGGCATCTTCACTTTCATGGGTTACATCACCTTGTTGGAGCACCTTGGCGTCGACTACACCCTGAGCACCTATGCTTCTGAGGGCGGTAACTTCGGCTTCTTCACCACCAACGAGATGGCGAAGCGACTGAACTCCAAGATCTACGCCGAGTCCGAGCGTCTGGGCGTTAAGTGGATCCTGGGCGGCGAGTGCGGCCACATGTGGCGCGTTATGAACCAGTATATGGACACCTGGAACGGCCCGGCCGACTGGCTGGAGGTCCCGGTTTCGCCCATTACCGGCACCAAGTTCGAGAACGCGGCTTCCACGAAGATGATCCACATCATCGAGTTCACCGCCGACCTCATCCACCACAACAAGCTTAAGTTCGACAAGAGCCGCAATGACGACCTGATCGTCACGTTCCATGACTCCTGCAACACGTCCCGCGGCATGGGCATCCTCGATGAGCCCCGCGAGATCATCAAGGCCGTCTGCAACAACTTCTATGAGATGCCCGAAGAGACCATCCGTGAGAAGACGCTGTGCTGCGGCGGTGGTGCTGGCCTGAACGCCGGCGAGAACATGGAGCTTCGTATGCGCGGCGGCTTCCCCCGTGCAGAGGCAGTTCGCTCGGTCCGCGATCGCTTCGGTGTCAACACCTTGGCGAACATCTGCGCTATCGACCGCGTTGTTCTTCCGCCTCTCATGGATTACTGGGTACCTGGTACCAGGGTCACCGGCGTCCACGAGCTCGTTGCAAATGCACTCATCCTTGACGAGAACGATCATCGTACGCTCAACATGCGTCTCGAGGATCTTCCTCAGAAGGAAGAGCCTGCTAACGCGGAGGTGTCTGAATAATGAGCAAAAAAGCGAAGATCATCCTTTTCATCGTAGTCGCATGCGTTTTGCTGCTCATCCCGTTTGCTGTTAACGCGGGTCACAAGGCCGACGCCGTTGAGGTGAGCCTTGACACCCCCGAGATCAACGCGATGACCGATAAACAGTGCGTTGAGGACGCTGACTGGATGCGCGAGCATCATATGCAGCTTCTGAACGAGTGGCGTGACGAGGTCGTTCGCGGTGGCGAGACCATGTACGTCAGCTCCAACGGCAAGGTTTACGAGAAGAGCCTCGACGACACCTGCCTGAAGTGCCATTCGAACCCTGAGGAGTTCTGCAACAAGTGCCACGAGAACGCTAACGTGGAGTTGTATTGCTGGGACTGCCACGGTGCTAACGACCCTGAACTGCACAATGTCAATTCGGATAAATAGGGGAGTTGACATGGCTGAAAAGAAAGACAGTTCTCTGAACATGAAAAGACGAGACTTTACCAAACTCGGCCTGGGCGCTCTCGGTCTTGGTGTTCTCGGAATGGCTGGTTGCAAGACCGAGTCCACCTCGTACACCGAGATCGTTTCTCAGACCAAGATCGACGGTAGCAAGCATTGGGCTATGGCTATCGATGTCGAGAAGCTGAACAAGCTCGGTGTTCTTGACGACATGATCGCCACGTGCCACGAAGAGCACAACGTTCCCCATATCGAGGACACCAAGCGCGAGATCAAGTGGATCTGGGGCGACACGTACGAGCACCTCTTTGAGGACATGGAGAACGAGTTCAACTCCGAAACCGTGAAGCAGCTCGAGTTCCCGGCTCTGTGCAACCACTGCGAAGAGCCTCCGTGCTGCCGTGCTTGCCCGACCGAGGCAACCTTCCAGCGCGCAGACGGCATCGTCACGATGGACTACCATCGTTGCATCGCTTGCCGTTTCTGCATCGCTGCATGCCCTTATGGCGCACGTAGCCTGAACTACAGCGACCCGCGCAAGTACATGGATCACATCAATCCCAACTACCCCACGCGTAGCAAGGGCGTCGTAGAGAAGTGCACCTTCTGCTACGAGCGCATTGACAAGGGCGAGGCTCCTCTGTGCGTTGAGAAGTCCAAGGGCGCCGTTGTATTCGGCGACCTCAACGACGAGAACTCTGATGTGTGTAAGGCTCTTAAGGGTGCCTTCTCCATTAGGCGTAGGGTCGAGCTTGGCTCCGGTCCGAGCGTCTACTACATCATCAAGGCTGGTGAGTAAGAATGATCGAGAAGATTTTCCACGGCGGTAAGCTTTACTGGGGCTGGATTTGCTTCCTGCTGGTCTGCGTCGGCATCGGCGTAGTCGCTTATGCGAATCAGCTTCAGAACGGCCTGATCCTCACCGGCATGAGCCGTGACGTCAGCTGGGGTCTTTATATCGCCCAGTTCACGTTCTTTGTCGGCGTTGCAGCATCGGGCGTTATGGTAGCCATCCCGTTCTACCTGCATAACTACAAGGAGTTCGGCCCCATGCTGATCTTCGGCGAGTTCCTCGCTGTTGCAGCTGTTCTGGTTGCCCTCCTGTTCGTTATCACCGACCTTGGTTATCCGCAGCGTCTGTTTAACGTTATCCTGTATCCGTCTCCGCACTCCATCTTGTTCTTCGACATGTGCGTTCTTTCTTCGTACCTGATCGTGAACATTATCGTGGGCTGGGCGGCCATCTACTGCGAGCGTAAGCAGATCCCGCCTTTCAAGTGGGCTAAGGTTCTGGCAATCATCGCAATCCCGCTTGCTATCGGCATCCATACCGTTACCGCATTCATTTACATCGGCAACCCGGGCCGTGCATATTGGGGTTCCGCAATCGTCGTCGGCCGCTTCCTGTCTTCGGCTTTCGCTGCTGGTCCTGCTCTGCTGATCATGGTCTGCTTCATCATGAGGAAGTTCACGAACTTTGACATTTCCGAGAAGGCTCTTAACTCCTTCGGTAAGATCGTTGCCTATGCAATGAGCGTCAACATCTTCTTCTTCCTGCTTGAGATCTTTGCCAGCTTCTATCCCAATAGCCCGCATCACATGGCTCCCATCGAGTACCTGTTCTTTGGTCTTAATGGAATCAACCAGCTTGGGCCCTTCATGTGGGTAGCAACGGTCTGCGCATTCGTCGGCGTTGCCCTGCTCATCGTCCCGAAGTGGCGCAAGCAGCACAAGACTCTCTTCGCTGGTCTGTTCCTGGTCTTCCTGGCCTGCTGGATCGATAAGGGTCTTGGCTTCACTCTTGGTGGTTTCACGCCTACCGTTTTCGGCACTGTTGTTGATTACATCCCGAACCCCGATGAAATTTGCGTTATCATCGGCGTGTTCGCAATCGGCGCTTTGGTTCTGACGCTTCTGTACAAGATCGTTATCGGTGTTCGCAACGATAACGCTCAGGGCGCTAAGAAGCTTTCTGAGGTTGCCGGTCATTAATGCTGCAGATGCGTTAAAATAGCACCCGTGCGTCTAAGTGGCGCACGGTGTGTTATCATCATTAGCAATTCGCCGTGTTAAAGCGGCTGGATGCAGAAATATAGGCTGAGTATTTTAAGAAAAGGAGTGAACATGGCTGATATTCAAGTAGGCGATCGTACCATCGCTCTTGATGAGGACGGCTTCCTGGTAGATCCCGCTGATTGGGACGAGCAGGTCGCTGAAGCTCTCGCCAAGTCCGAGGAAGTCGAGCTCACCGATGCTCACTGGGCAGTCATCAACTACCTCCGTCAGTACTATGCTGACTTCGGTACCGCCCCGATGGTTCGTAAGATGCTGCGCGACACCAAGCTGTCGAACGGCGAGATGTACGAGCTGTTCCCCAGCGGCCCCGGCAAGGGAGCTTGCAAAATCGCTGGCCTCATGAAGCCGACGGGTTGCGTCTAAGTCTTAATCAAGGCTTTGATGGGTTATCGCCTGTTATGTCTAACGGTCTTGCTGTGAATTCTGTTATGGGAGAGGTACGTCCTCTGCCGCGTCTTATGATTGCGGCTCCTAGCGGAAGAAGCGGCAAGACCGTTTCTACTATGGGCATAATGCGAGCATTAACGTCAGCTGGGATCGATGTACGCCCCTTTAAAAAGGGTCCCGACTACATCGATCCCAGTTGGCATTTTCTTGCCTGTGGAAAGCCGTCGCGCAACCTCGATCCTCAGTTCATGGACGAGGCGACTATGCGGGATGTTTTGGCTGACGCGGCCTGCGGCGGTGATATCGCCGTTATTGAGGCAGCGATGGGCTTTTACGACGGCTCCGACCTTGAAGGATCCAGCTCTTCGGCAAATGTGGCCAAGGCAACGGGCACGCCTGTCATCATGGTCATCGACGCCACGCGCATGACCCGTACGGTCGCGGCCTTGGTCATGGGCTGCATGCAGTTCGATCCCGAGGTGAACATCGCGGGGGTCATTGTCAATCATGTTCGCGGGAAACGCCACGCCACGCGCATTCGCGAAGCCGTCGAGCACTACTGCGGCATCCCTGTTGTCGGGATGATTCCCGAGAGCGAAAAGCTCGTTATTCCCGATAGGCATCTTGGTTTGGTTAACGCACCCGAGTTCGACGACCTTGACGAGTTTTACGATGGGGTAGCCGAAGTTATTCGCGAGAACATCGATCTCGATTTGTTGATGTCCATTGCGAAAAGCGCCCCTGCGTTAGAGGCTCATCCAGTTAAGTTTCCGGTTGCGGCCAGCATCGAAGCTGGGGCCGATCGCGTGAAAATCGCGGTAGTGCGTGATAAGGCCTTCAACTTCTACTATCAAGAGAACTTACAGGCGCTGGAGCAGGCCGGGGCGGATCTTGTTTTCGTCGACGCACTTAACGACATCGAGTTACCTTCGGGCATTGATGGCTTGTACATCGGCGGGGGGTTCCCCGAATCCTATGCTCAGCAGCTGCAAGACAACGCTCGCTTCCGCCGAAGCGTCCTTGCTGCAATCGAGGACGGCATTGCATGTTCGGCTGAGTGCGGCGGCTTGATGCTCCTTTCTCGTCAGCTTTTCATTGGGGACGACTCCTTCGATATGGTCGGTGCATTCGACTTCGACGTGCAGATGATGGAAGAGCGTCAGGCTCATGGCTACGAAATCGCCTGTGTGAGCACCAAACATCCTTGGCTTGCGGAAGGAACGAAGATCGTCGGACACGAGCACCACCATTCGCGCGTGCTCGGCATGAGCGAAGATCAGCCTTTCGCGTTCGATATCACGCGCGGCAAGGGAACCTTCGGGAAACAGGATGGCGTCTGCCGAAATCGCACGGTTGCGGGTTATTTGCACGTTAACGCCATTGCTTCACCGCAATGGGCGCTCGGATTCGTCGATGCGGCGGTAGAATATCGAAGCCAGCGTTTGAATCATGAAAGGAAAACGGGAGAGAGATGACGAACACTGAAGCTGGAAACGCGGGTCCTCTTGAGTGCGTTGCCGGTGAAGCTGCTTCGTCGCTCGAGCATTCCGCCAAGGTCCTTCCCGCGATGCATGCCCATGCGGGCTATGCCTTGTTCCTCGATCTTACCGATCGTCTTGTTGTTGTCATCGGCGGCGGTACCATCGCTCAGCATAAGGTTGAAACGGTCATTCCATTCGGTGCGCGAATCGTCGTCGTTTCTCCGCAGATCACTGACGGTCTTCGCGAGCTTGCCGAAAGCGGCGCCTTGGAATGGGTTCCTCGTGAATATCATGAGGGCGATCTTAAAGATGCGCGCCTGGTATTTTCTGCCTGCGGTGTGTCGAGCGTAGATGATGCCGTGCGTGAGGAAGCTCTTCGCGAACGCGCACTTATCAACGTCGTTGACGTGCCCGCGAAGTGTGAGTTCATCGTGCCGAGCACAGTCGATCGCGGGCCATTGCGCATTGCGGTCAGCACCAGCGGCTGCGCGCCGACCGAAGCCAAGCGTATTCGCCGCAAGCTCGAGAATGACTTCGATGAAAGCTGGGAGCCGTATCTTCAACTGATGCAGAGCTTCCGCGCAT
Source organism: uncultured Coriobacteriaceae bacterium (assembly GCA_900552365.1). Taxonomy (GTDB): domain Bacteria; phylum Actinomycetota; class Coriobacteriia; order Coriobacteriales; family Eggerthellaceae; genus UMGS1502. Next base: position 32,120 of record URZP01000002.1, on the reverse strand, counting down.
TGGTGAAAACCAGGATCCTCGAATCTGACGAAGCCAGGAAGCCTGTCTTCGAGGCAGCAACGCAAGCCGGATGGCGCGAGCGTTTGGCGGCTGGCGAGAACATCACGCCCGAGCAAGCTTATGCCGAGGCGATTGAAAAAGCAGGGGTGAACTTATGAACATCTGCGTAGTCGGATTGAACCACACCACAGCCGGAGTCGAGCTTCGAGGCAGAATCTCGTTTCGCAAGAGTGAGATGAAACGCCAGCTCAATCAGCTGTGCTCTTACGCGAACATCGACGGCGCGGTTATCGTGAGCACGTGCAACCGCACTGAGATATACGTTTCCACGCCCAATCCCGAAGATGCGCTTGCCGAGGTGAAGACCTTCCTGCTCGTTGAGAAGAACGTCACCCCCGAAGAGCTTGAGCGCAGTCTGTACGCCAAAGTTGGCAGGGAGGCGATTGAGCATCTGTTTATCGTCGTCGCGTCGCTTGATTCGATGGTTTTGGGCGAACAGCAGATCATCGGCCAGATGCGCACCGCATTCAAAGAGGCCAGCCACGCCGGGTGCGTGAACATGGTTCTCACGCGCTTGTTCCGTCAGGCAATGGAATGTGGCAAGCGTGTGCGCAGTCAGACGATGATCTCGGAAAGCCACGTCAGCGTTTCCACGGTCGCAATTGATATCGCCAAGCGTGCGTTCGATGACTTCGCCGACAAGACGGTGCTGGTCGTTGGCGCAGGCGAGGCAAGCGAACTTGCGGCTCGTTACTTGAAGGAGCAAGGCGTCGAGGCGTTCATCGTCAGCAGTCGCACCCGCGAACACGCCATCGTGCTTGCCGAGGAGCTTGGCGGTGTGGCCCGTCGTTTCGAAGACCTGAAGCAGCTGGTCAATCAAGCCGACATCATCGTGTCGGGTACGGCGGCGACACGTTACGTCATCACGCCTGACATGTTCGATGGCACTCATCGCGACAAGGTGCTCATCCTGGACATTGCCATTCCGCGCGACGCCGACCCCGCCTGCTCTGAGGTGAAGGGCGTCATTGTTCGCGACCTTGACGACATCGGCAGGGAGATCGGCCAAAACAAGGACAGCCGTTCCGTGGCGGCCGAACAGGCTCGCGCAATCGTCGCCGAGGAGACCGAGGCGTTTTTGGATTGGTCGGCGGGCTACGCGGTCACTCCTCTTATCAAGACCATCCGTCTTGACGCCGAACGTATTCGCCAGCAAGAGGTCAAGCATCTGCTTCGCACGCTTGACGTGGAGCTTTCCGAAAAGGACCTGGAAAGTTTGGAGTGCGCGACCAGCGCTATCGTGAAGAAGATCCTGCATGAGCCGACGGTGCGCATCCGCGAGAGCGCGAGCGCGCATTCCGAATATGAAACCATCGACGCGGCGCGTTATTTGTTTGACGTTCCGCAGGCAAATATCAAGAACGACGCCAAACAAGGGGCGATGAACCAGTGAGGAAGATCATCATCGGAAGCAGGGGCAGCAAGCTGGCCCTGTACCAGTCCAATCTCGTGAAGAGCCTGCTGGAGCAGGCCGAGCCTGGACTGACCTGCGAGGTTCGGATCATTCACACGAAAGGCGACAAGATCCTTGACGTGGCTCTTTCGAAAATCGGCGACAAAGGCCTGTTCACGAAAGAGCTTGAGCGTGCCTTGCTCGACGGCGAAGTCGATCTGTGCGTCCATTCCACCAAGGACATGCCCACGGCGCTGCCCGAGGGGCTTGCCATCATGGGCATGCCTAAGCGCGCGAACGCTCAGGACGCTATCATTTCCAGCACACCTGGCCTGACCGTTGACTCGCTCCCTCAGGGCGCTCGCGTTGCGACGGGCAGCTTGCGTCGTGTGGCCCAACTGCTGCGTCGCCGTCCCGACATCGAGGCGTGCGAGATTCGCGGCAATGTCGATTCGCGTGTGAAGCGCGTGCTTGACGGCGAGTTCGACGCGGGCATTCTGGCTGCTGCAGGCGTTGAGCGCCTTGGTCTTCAGGATGCCGTATCGAACAACATCCCGACTGACGTTCTTATTCCTGCTGCAGGTCAGGGTGCCATCGCCATTGAGGCGCGCCAGAACGACGCAGAGATCGCGGCCCTTCTTGAGAAGATCACCGACCGCGACACGTTGCTTGCGGTTACGGCCGAGCGCTTCGTTCTGGGGGCTCTTGAAGGTGGCTGCCAGGTTCCCATGGGCATTCATGCCGAGATTGACGGCGATGTCATGGACTTGTGCGCCTTCGTGGCGAGCCTTGATGGCACGAAATATGTCGAGGCTCGCGCAAAGGGCGACGCGAATGATCCCAAGGGGTTGGGACAGGTCGTTGTCGATGACTTGGTGGGCAAGGGCGCTCGCCAGATTCTGGATGAGATCATGGGGGAAGCTGAATGAGCAACGAAACGAACGAGTTTCAGGGAATGAGCGCCGCCATGGTGTACCTGGTGGGAGCCGGTCCTGGTGACCCGGGCCTGCTGACCTTGCGTGCGCAGGAATTGCTCGCAAACGCCGACGAGGTTATTTACGACTACCTGGCCTCGGACGCAGTCATGCGTTTCGCGCGGCCCGAAGCCGAGAAGATCTTCGTGGGCAAGAAGGGCTTCTCGAATCATGTCACGCAGGAAGAGATCAACGCGCTATTGGTTGCCGAGGCTCTTGCGCAGCCCGGCGCGAGCATCGTTCGCCTGAAGGGCGGCGATCCGTTCGTCTTCGGCCGCGGCGGCGAGGAAGCGCTCGAGCTTGTTGCGAACGGTATCAGCTTCGAGGTGGTGCCCGGCATCACGGCGGGCGTTGCCGCATGTGCCTATGCGGGCATCCCCGTCACTCATCGTGGGTTGGCGAGCGCCGTTACTTTGGTGACCGGTCACGAGACTCCCGACAAGCCCGAAAGCGCCATTAATTGGGAGTCGTTCGCGCAGAACGCGGGTACGCTGTGCTTTTACATGGGCGTGCGCGATCTTCCCCATATTGTCGAGCGCTTGGTTCATTTCGGCAGGTCAGAGGACACGCCCGTCGCGCTTGTTCGCTGGGGCACCACGCCCGAACAAGAGGTTCTTTCGGGGACGCTGGGCGATATTGTCGAGAAGGTGGAAAAAGCCCAGTTCAAAGCTCCGGCCGTCATCGTTGTTGGCGATGCCGTCACGCTGCGCGACAAGCTTGCGTGGTTCGACGTCAGGCCGCTGTTCGGCAAGCGTATCGCGGTCACGCGTTCTCGCGAGCAGGCATCGGCTCTGTCGTCCCGTCTTCGCGATCTGGGCGCCGACCCCGTTGAGTTCCCTGTTATCAAAACGGTTGCGCGCCCGGTCGATGACGCGATCGAAGCTGCTGCCGATTCCCTTGGCTCGTACGATTGGGTCGTGTTCACGTCTGCGAACGGCGTTAACAGCTTCTTCGAGCAGCTTGATGCGATGGGGAAGGACGCCCGCGCGTTCGGCGGCGCCAAGGTGTGCGCTATCGGGCCTGCCACGGCTCAGGTCCTTGCCGATCGCGGCATCAAGGCGGACGTTGTGCCGCCGCGTTTCGTTGCCGAGTCGGTTGCCGAAACGCTGATCGGCGAAGGTGTTGGCAAGGGAAGCCGCGTGCTTGTCCTGCGTGCCGCCGTCGCCCGTGACACGATGATCAACTCCCTGCGTGAACAGGGCGCCAAGGTTGATGTGGTTGCCGTGTACGATACCGTCATGCCCGACGAAGCCGATCAGGTGAAGCGCATGCGCGCCTTGCTTGAAGAGGGCTTGCTTGATGCGGTGACCTTCACGTCGTCTTCGACTGTGCGCAATTTTTGCTCGATGCTGTCCGACGATATGGGCGTTGATGCGTTCGCGAAGGCCATGGAAGGCGTGGCATGCTTGAGCATCGGGCCGATCACCTCGCAGACGATGCGCGATTCCGGCTTAACCGTGACTGCCGAGGCTGCTGAGTACACCATCCCTGGTTTGGCTCAGGTGGTTGGCGAGACGCTCGCTTAATCGTCGATGCGGGACGTCGGTCTGGCGAAGTCGATGCTGCGGGTTTCTGCTGGAAGTGCGTCATGGCTCTGCCGCCCGATTTTCATTGAAGGCGCCTCGCACTCGGTTGTTCGTTTGAAGCTTCGGTGCCAACCGGAGCTTCGCTTTTTCTGAGCGGTAAACTCGAACATGAAGGAAGAGATCCAAGAAGGAGATACTCATGGAGTATGGCAAGTTCCCGACGTATCGTCCGCGTCGCATGCGCGAGAACGAGACGGTTCGCCAGTTCATTCGCGAGACCGAGCTTTCCGCGAAGGACTTCATCTATCCGCTGTTCGTGAAGCCCGGCATGGGCCATCATGACGAGATTCCCAGCATGCCCGGCGTTTTCCAGGTGTCGCTTGATCTTCTTATGCCCGAGATCGACGAGCTGCTGAAGCTTGGCGTTACCAGCGTTTTGTTGTTCGGTCTTCCCGCGTCGAAGGACGAGGTCGGTTCTTCTGCATGGGACGAGCACGGCGTGGTGCAGGATGCCATCCGCATCATCCGCGAGCGGGCTCCCGAGATGTTCGTCATCACCGACGTCTGCATGTGCGAGTACACCGATCACGGTCATTGCGGCAAGCTTGACTCCGACGGCTACGTGAATAACGACGCCACGCTTGAACTGCTGTGCAACGAGGCGGTAAGTCACGCGAAGGCCGGCGCTCAGATGGTTGCCCCGTCCGACATGATGGACGGTCGCGTGGGCGCCATCCGCAAGGCTCTTGACGAGGCCGGTTTCGAGCGAATCCCCATCATGAGTTACTCCACCAAGTACGCTAGCGGCTTCTATGGCCCGTTCCGCGATGCGGCCGACAGCGCTCCGGCATTCGGCGACAGGCGCGCATATCAGATGGACCCGGCCAACGCATCCGAGGGCGTGCGCGAGGCGTGCTTCGATATCGCCGAGGGTGCCGATATGGTCATGGTGAAGCCTGCTCTTCCGTATCTGGACGTTCTGTACCGCGTGAAGAGCGAGACCGGTTTCCCTACGGTTGCCTACAACGTGTCGGGTGAGTACTCCATGGTGAAGGCCGCCGCTCAAAACGGTTGGATCGATGAGAAACGCGTTGTTCTGGAACTGCTTACCAGCATCAAGCGAGCCGGTGCCGACATGATCATCACGTACCATGCAAAGGAAGCCGCCCGCTGGCTTGCCGAGTAAAACGAACTGACGCGCGTTGGGCTCTGGTTGGCAAGCCGACGCGTTTTTGGGACGGGACGTACGCAATGCTTGCGCCCCGTCGGTTTCTTAAGACTTTGCTAAAGGCGTTGCGAAACGCCGCAAGGAGGAAGAATGACCCACGAGGTGGCGAACCACAAAGGATCCGATGCCTGTTTCGAAGAGGCGAACACGTGCATTCCCGGTGGTGTGAACTCGCCTGTTCGCGCGTTCGCGAACGTGAACGAGACTCCGGTGTTCTACGACCATGCCAAGGGCAGCCACGTTTGGGACGTCGACGGCAACGAGTACGTCGACTTCATTGGCTCGTGGGGCCCGATGATCTTCGGTCATAGGCCTGATTTCGTCGATGACGCCGTGCGCGCTCAGCTCGATCGTGGCGTGTCGTACGGCGCTCCATGCCAAAGCGAGATCGCCTTGGCCGAGAAGATCTGCAAGCTGGTTCCTTCTGCTCAGAAGGTGCGCATGGTTTCCAGCGGCACCGAGGCCACGATGAGCGCCATCCGTTTGGCTCGCGGCTACACGCATCGCGACAAGATCATCAAGTTCGAGGGCAATTACCACGGGCATTCCGACTCGCTGCTGGTTAGCGCGGGTTCGGGCGTTGCCACGTTCTCGATTCCCGGTACGCCGGGCGTGACGGCGGGTACTGCGGCCGATACGTTGGTGTGCGTGTACAACAACCTTGACTCCGTTCGCGCCACGCTTGAGGCGAACAAGGATCAGGTGGCTTGCATCATCGTCGAGCCCGTTGCCGGCAACATGGGGGCGGTTGCTCCTGCCGAGGGTTTCCTACAGGGCCTGCGCGACCTGTGCGATGAGTTCGGCGCGCTTCTAATTTTCGACGAGGTTATCTCCGGTTTCCGTGTTGCCCTTGGCGGTGCGCAGGAGCGTTACGGCGTCATGCCCGACCTATGCACGTTCGGCAAGATCATCGGCGGCGGTTTCCCCGTTGGCTGCTTTGCCGGTCGCGCCGAGATCATGGATCAGCTTGCACCGAACGGCCCCGTGTATCAGGCGGGCACGCTTTCCGGCAATCCCGTTGCCATGGAAGCCGGCTTGGCTCAGCTGGGAGCGCTGGAGGCGGGCGTCGTTCCCGCTTCGGTGAATCCCGAGGCTGCCGGTCAGGGGATTTACGACTATCTTGAGTTCTTGGGCGCGCGTCTTGAGGCGGGTTTGAAGGCCGCCATCGCCGACACGGGCGTTTCGGCTCAGGTGAACCGTGTAGGCGCTTTGGCGACCATCTTCTTTACCGATCAGCCTGTTCGCGATTGGGATGGCGCGGTTACGTGCGATACCGACAAGTTCGCGCGTTATTTCTCGGGCATGCTCGAGCATGGCTACCTTATCGCTCCCAGTCAGTTCGAGGCGCTGTTCTTGTCATGCGCGCATACGCCTGCCGAGGTTGATTCATTTATCGAGGCTGCTCGCGAGGTGCTCGCAAGCCTTTAACGTGTGCCAATGACGGTGTTGACATGTGCCAACGAAGGGCTTGGCGCATAAGAAGGCCCCTGCCAAGCGATTGAATCGCAGATGGCAGGGGCCTTTTCGTGTCGTGTGGTGTCCCCTGGAGGATTCGAATCTCCGTTTCCGACCTGAGAAGTCGGCGTCCTTGGCCGCTAGACGAAGGGGGCGTGCATATACTAACACACCCATCCCGCAGGTTTGGTGGGGTGCCACTGAATGGGCACGAGCGGAGGTTGTGCTGTGCGGGGTGTGCGGCGAAGGTCCAGCAGTTGGCCTCGATGGCCGACTTCGATGGCGCGTTCGTCTCTCAACACCACTGGGCAGATTGTTCATTGAAGCGGTTGATCTGGCTTACTACGATCGAATGCAATGATTCTTGACCGAAGGAGACCTCATGCCGATCGCTCTGCCCGCCATTTCTCGTCGTTCTTTCGTCGCCGCTCTTGCCGCTGGATCCTTGGCTATTTGTGCGTCGGGCATCGTCGGCTGTTCGCCTGCTGGCTCGGCAAGCTCTTCGAAAACTTCTAAAATGGGAAAGGTCACCATCGGCACGCTTCCCACCGAGGATATCCTGCCGTTTTGGGTTGCTCAGTCGGAAGGTCGTTTCGAGGCTGAAGGCATCGAAGCCGAGGTTGTCTTGTTCCAGTCCGCAACCGAGTTGATCGCGGGCATTTCTTCTGGAAACGTCCAGATGGCGATGACCGACATCATGGTCGCGGCCAGCGTTTTCGCGGGTGGCACCGACCTTTCGCTTTCGTGGGTCACCTTGGGAACCACGGCGGCTCAGGGCCGTTTCGGCATTCAGACCGGCCCCGATAGCGGCATCACCTCGCTTTCCCAGCTGGCGGGCGTTCCCGTTGGCGTAGGCACGAACACCATCCTTGAGTATGTCATGGACGTGCTGATGGAGCGCGCTGGTCTTTCGAACGAGCAGATCGTCACGTCCGAGTTGCAGAAGCTGCCTGTTCGCTTTCAGGCCATGATGTCGGGAGAGGTTAAGGCTGCAGCCCTTCCCGCATCTTTGCTGGCGCTGGGCGAGGCATCAGGCGCTATTACGTTGGCTGACGACACTGCGGGCGAAAACATCTCTCAGTCGGTGATGGCCGTTCGCAACGATTGGCTTTCGGGCGAGGGCGCTCAGGCTATTGAGACGTTCAAGCAGATTTGGGACGGTTGCGCGCGTGACATCAACGCCGATCCCGAGAAGTATCGCGAGCTGCTTGTGAAGAACGCGAACCTGTCGGATGCCGTTGCCGCAACCTATCCAATCAGCGAGTATCCGCTGTGCCAGTTCCCCACGAACGACATGGTCGATCCGGTCATACAGTGGATGGAAGGTAAGGGTTATCTGACCAAGGACCTTGCGTACGACCAGTCCAACGGTGCTTTTTCAATTCGCTAGGGGGTTTGGTGCGTTCGTAGATGATTTCTTTTCAGGCTGAGGGGCGCCGAGCTGTGGCGCGGGAAAATCAGACGATGGCGCAGGCGGGCCCGCAGGTGCAGCTGTCGCAAGTGGGTTTGACGTATCGTGGCGAAAACGATTCGGTTGTCGCGTTGGACGACGTGAGTTTGTCCGTCGCACCCGGTGAGGCCGTCGCGATCATCGGCCCCTCTGGTTGTGGGAAGTCCTCTACGTTGCACATGCTTGCGGGAATCCTGAAGCCGACTAGCGGAAGTGTTTCGATCGGCGGCAGCCCCGTCGACGAGCCCCGTCGTACGACGGCGTTCATTCCCCAGGGGCTGGGTGTTCTTCCGTGGAAGACCGTGGCGCAAAACGCCGCACTTGGTCTGACGATTCAAAAGGCCGGTGTGCGCGAGTCGCGCGAACGGGCTCTTGAAGCTTTGCGCGAAGTCGACTTGGTTGATTTCGCCGACGCGTTTCCGAAGGAGCTTTCGGGCGGCATGAGGCAGCGTCTTGCGCTGGCTCGCGCCATCGCCATGGATGCCGACCTTCTCTTGATGGACGAACCCCTGTCGGCAGTTGACGCCCTGCTTCGCGAGTCTCTTCAGGACATGCTGCTGGATTTATGGAAGCGCCGATCGCAGACGCAGATCCTTGTGACGCATTCCATTGACGAAGCTGTTTTCTTAGGTCAGCACATTTTCGTGATGACGTCGCGCCCCGGTACCGTTGCTGCGGTTGTCGAGAATCCCTCCATGGGCGAGCGGGGTTTTCGCGATTCGGATGCCTTTGCGAAGACGTGCGTCAAAGTGCGTGCGGCTCTTTTCGGCGACAACGGCGAGGAGGTGCGCCGGTGAAGGTGAAACGTGTTTCAGCAGAGGCGTCGCGATCTAGGCGCTTTCTGGCTCCGTCGGCTCTGAGGAAGATCGGCGGTTATCTGTTCGCCGTTGCGTTCATACTTGTCGGTTGGTGGGCGACATCGGTCGCGCTGCATTCGTCGGCTCTCCCCACGCCCGGCGCGACGTTCGCGGTGCTTGCCGCCAATGTTCATGCGCTCGTGCCCGATTTCGTGGTGAGCGCGTATCGTGTGGTGGCTTCCGTGGCTATCGGAACGGTGCTTGCCGTGCCGATAGCTTTGGTATGCGCTCGTTCCAGGGTGCTTGATGGCCTGTTCGCCCCCGTGCTCTACCTGCTGTACCCGATCCCCAAGGTCGTTCTGCTTCCGATTTTGTTGGTGTTCCTGGGTTTGGCGGACGCACCTAAGATCACGCTGATTTCCATCACCGTGTTCTTCCAGGTGCTGGTTGCGGTGCGCGATGCCGTTCGCAGCTTGCCGCAAGATCAGATCGATGCAGTGCGCGCATTGGGCGCTTCTTCGGCCGACATGTTGCGCCTCGTCATTGCTCCGGCAACGCTGCCTGCGGTTTTGACCAGCTTGCGCATCTCCACAGGCACTGCCATCGCGGTGTTGTTCTTCGCCGAGGCCATTGCCGGCTCAACGGGCCTAGGTTATTTCATCATGCAATCGTGGGCGCTGGTGAACTATGCCCGTATGTTCGCGGGGATCATCGCCATGGCTGTTTTGGGCGTGGTGCTTTACGCGGTTATCGATCTAGTTGAGAGGCGCGTCGCGCGCTGGCGCTAGAGATGGGCGCGCGTGAAGCCCGAAGGCTGGAAGCTTTAAGCCGCTAGCGCTTGATGGCGGTATTGTAAATAAGGTGGAGCAGTCCCGTTGGCGACACGTCGCGTGGATCTTCAAGCCACGCTTCGATCAGGAATAACACGCCTGCAACGTTCTGTTCAAGCAGAAGATCGCGCTCGCCGGGCGATGCTTTCAGGTTGGGGGTCGGCTGCCTTCCATAGGGGGATCTGCTTCATCATGCCCCGGAGTTTCTTCATGAACGCGGGATCGCCTCGTTCCCCCAGAAGGAGCACGATTTGCGTGCGATTGCGCTCGTATAGGGCAAGGACATGCATCATCAGCTTGATGAGCTCGATCTTCCCCATGTTGCCCGAACAGTAGGCCACGCACTCTTCCATTTCCGCAAGAAGACGGGACTTTTCGCTTTCGAAGAGATCGTAGATGTCCTGATAGTGCAGGTAGAAGGTGCCTCGGTTGTATCCCGCCACTTCGGTGAGCTCGCGAATGGTTATCTTGTCCAGCGGCTTTTGGGCGTAAAGGCGCCAAAATGCCTCGAGGATGTCGCTCTTCGTTTGGTCGGTGCCCTTCATGAGATGCTCCGTGGAACGCTTTGCGGTCGTTGAACCCTTCTGTTTGCAGATAAACAGACGATATGAGCAGGACATAAAAACATTGAGAGCCCCTGCTGCATGCAATCCCGTGGATTAGGCCGACAATGGTGAGTGTCTGATTCGAACCGGTGGCGGCCACGCCACAAGCATGGAAAGGGGCTCTCTCATGTTGAATACTACCACCTTCGTCGGCCTCGACGTGCACGCGCGCTCGATAAAGGCCGTCGCCCTCGACGCGATGACCGGCGAGGTCCGCTCGGCCACCTTCGGCTACGACGCCGCCGAGGTCGCGGGCTGGGTGTCGTCCGTCGACCCGTCCGCCAAATGCGCCTACGAGTCGGGCGTCACCGGGTTCGACCTGCAGAAGAGGCTGTCCTCGATGGGAATCGACTGCGTCGTCGGCGCGGTGTCCAAGATGATCAAGCCCAGCGCCGACAGGCGGAGGAAGAACGACCGCAACGACGCGGAGTTCCTGGCGCGCATGCTGTCGGTCGGCAACGTCGTGGAGGTGTGGGTGCCCGACGACGAGTGCGAGGCGGCGCGCGACCTGACCCGGGCCCTCGACGACGCGCGCGAGGACCTGAAGCGCTGCAAGCAGCGGCTGTCGAAGTTCCTGCTGCGGCACGGGCTCGTCTTCAGCGAGACGAACGCCAAGGGGCAGAGGAAGAAGAACTGGACCGCCGCCCACTGGGCCTGGATAAGGTCGATATCGTTTCCCGATAAGGCCGACGACGAAGTGCTCGCCTACTACATCGACGCCGCCAGGCAAGCGATGGAGGACAAGGCCCGCCTCGAGAGGCTGGTCGAGGCCGAGGCGTCCAAGCCCAGGTGGAAGAAGAGGGTCGACTCCGTCAGGTGCCTCAAGGGAATCGACGTGACGAGCGCCGCGGACCTGGTCTTCGAGGCCGGCGAGTTCTCCAGGTTCAAGAACGCCAGGTCGTTCGCGGCGTGGATCGGGCTGACGCCGTCGGAGCACTCCAGCGGCGAGAGCGTGCGGCAGGGCGGCATCACGAAGGCGGGCAACAAGCATCTGAGGCGCGTGCTCGTCGAGTCGGCGTGGCACTACCTGGGATGCTCTCCCCATTCGAAAGACCTGGCCAAAGGCCAAGCGCCGGACCCCGGCGCGAGGCGCCATGCCGCCAAGGGCGTGAGAAGGCTCGTCGGCAGGCGGGCAGCGATGCTCGAGCGCGGCGTCCACAAGAACAAGGCCAACGTCGCGACCGCCCGCGAGCTCGCATGCTGGTGCTGGGCGATAGGCCGCATGGTCGAGAACGGCTAGCCTTAGGGAAGGCCGCGCCGGCATAGCGCGATCCATCCCATCCTTCGGCCGAATCCGAGGCCGTTGGGGCGAACCCCAGTCTCTTTTTTTGCGAGCGCCGCAGGCGCCACCCGCGTGCACAGACTGTCGTTTCGACGAGGCAGCCCCAGCCGTAGCAACGGATTGCCCAGCGCAAAGGTGCGCCACGGGCGGATATTAAACTGCAAAGACGAGCGTCGGAAAGACACGCCGAGGTCGCCGCAGGAGGGTTTGAGATAGAGAAAGGGCCTGACCCAGAATATCTGGGCCAGGCCCGACTTTGCCTCTTGACAATGTCCTGCTCATATTAAAAAGACGCCGTGCTCTTGCGCGGCGTCTTGCATTTCGATGGTGGTCGAGGAGGGATTTGAACCCCCGACCTTGTGCTTGTAAGGCACCTGCGCTCCCGCTGCGCCACTCGACCATCTTGTTGCCTTTCGGCGAGGAGATATTTTCGCACACTTCTCGTTTTCGCGCAAACGTCGTCTGTGGAGACATTTCGATGGTGCGATTTTTGCCTGGGCGCTGACCTGCTTTGTTGGAACGGCGGGGATTTCGCGCCTAACCGGTGTCGGAAAAACTCGCGAGATTTGCATCTTGCTGTCTGACCACGGTTAAACGGTTGATGGAACGGATCCCCATACTGTCCTTTGCTGAAGAGGAAAGCGTGGGAGGACGGTATGGATCAGTCGAAATCAAAGGTTATTGCGCTGGTCAGCGGTGTGGTATGCGCGATTTGCGTCGTGCTGTTCATGCAGTCTGTTCAAGGCGGCGCCGAGGCTCAAAGGGCCGAGGTTCTTGCTAAATACGGTGGATCGCAGGTTGACGTTCTTGTCGCGAAACGCGATATCTCCGCGGGCGAACGTGTCGAGCCTTCAATGATCGAATCGCGCTCGTGGGTTTCGGATCTTCTCCCCGATGGGGCCCTTCGCTCTTCCGAGAATGTAGCCGGGCTGGTGGCTTCGTCCTCGATATGCCGTGGTGAAGTGCTTCTTCAAAAGCGTTTCGTAGAATCAAAAGGTCAGCTTTCCGTTCCTCAGGGAACGACCGCCGTCAGCGTTCCCGCTAAGGCAGTGCAGGCGGTGGGAGGCGGGCTATCCGCTGGTATGTACGTCGACATCTATGCGACAGGCGGGTCGAAGACCAGCATTATCGCAAAAGACGTCCAGGTGCTTGCTGTCTCGGAAAACGGCTCGGGCGTGTCGTCTTCGTCGTCTTGGGTAACGGTTGCCGTTGAGGACAAGTTGGTTCAGCAGCTGGTTGCCGCAGCTAATACCTCCGAGCTGTATTTCTCTTTGCCGGGCGACCCTTCTCCCGAAAGCGAGGAGGCTGGTTCCAAATGAGCAAAGTTGCGTTGTGCGTTGATCCGGCAATGCTATCCGAGCCTGCTCTTATCGGCTTGCCCGACGAGAACCTGGCAGGGCAAAAGTGGCTTGCGCTATACACCTCCGCGGAGGATTCGCGATTCTCGATTCTTGCGGATGACGAGCTGAAGGAGGTGTGGGTTGCGGGCTGCGAACAGGTCGATGCCATTAATTTGGCTGCGGCCATTAAGCACGATCGCCCGATCTTGCGCGTTTGCCTGTTGGCAAGCGACGACGGAGGTTCGCTTCTTAGCAGGGCGTACGCGGCATCGCTTGATGCCGTTTACAACGAGGAGATGTTCGTGCAGCGCTATGTTGCGGCAAAAGCAGCACTTGCATATTCGACGGAGGGTTGTTTGTTGGAGAGCGGGACCCTCGATGCAGGTGTTGCGCCGCAGCCTAGTGGGATTGCTGGCGAGCCTGCGGCGACAGCTTTGCCTTCGCAGGCGAAAACCGCGTTGCTTATTACGGTAGTCAGCGCTTCGGGCGGCGCGGGAAAAAGCACGGTTGCGGCTTTGGCGGCGCTCTGTCTGCAGATACATGGAGTAAAGACGGTGCTCGTCGATTTCGATTACCAGTTCGGGAACGTGGCGGGATTTTTCAAAGGCGTCGAGCCAGTTAGCGTCGATGAGCTGCTGGCGAGTCAAGCTTCGGTTGAGAAGCTGCGCCCGACCGGGGTGCTTCCCGCCATCGTGTCGCCGCCGCGCAACCCCGCGGAGTCCGAGCTGTTCGCGGGGAGGACGAGCGAGATCTTGTCTGTTTTGTCCTCGCGTTTTGACGCTATCGTGGCGAACACCGGTGCCACATGGACCGAACAGCATGCGTCGATATTCGAGCGTAGTTCAAATGTGCTGTTCCTGGTTGACCAGCGCGCGTCGTCGCTGCAGGCGTGCCATCGCGCTTTGCGGCTTTGCGAGAACTGCGGCATGCCGACGGGGCCTTTCCTGTTCGTTGCCAACAGGTGCTCGAAAAGCTCGCTGCTCAGCTCGATCGATGTGTCGTGCGCTCTTCGCGGCGTTGAGGCAGTTGAGCTGAGGGAGGGTGGCCGGGACGTTGAGGACTTTTCGTCTGCGGGCATCATTGCAGATTTGGTCACGTCCACGAATCCTTTGTACGAAAGCCTTGAAGGTTTGCTTGCGCGCCTTGTCCCGTCTTTGGGTGAAAGCGTTGCGGCGTCGGTTGGAGCGGGCGACGCCCGAGGTGGGAAGCGCGGTCTATTCAGAAGGAGGACGGAGCGATGACGCTTTATGAGCGAGCGCGTCAGGTGGAGGCTGCGTCACGTTCGACGCAGCCAGTGGTCGAATCGGCCTTGTTGCCGCTCCGTAATCAGGTTCGACAGCTGGTTTCGGTCGATGAAGTCGCCGCTATGGCAAGATCCAATCCCTCGCGGGCCCGCAGCGAGATCAGAAACGCTTGCAAGCGAGCATTCGAGAAGCCAAATTGGAAACATCTTCCCGATGAGGAGAGGGGACGTCTTACCGTCGCTCTGCTTGATTCGATTTTCGGTTTAGGCCCTATCGAGGATTTGATCGATGATCGGAGCGTTACCGAGGTGATGATCAACGGACCCCGATCGGTGTTTTTCGAGCGTGACGGACGTATTGAGCCGTTCAACCGCGTGTTCGAGAACGAGTCTGAGTTGATGGCGCTGATTGACAGGATCTTAGGTCCGCTTGGCCGCCGCGTCGATGAGGCATCGCCTATGGTGAACGCACGGTTGCCCCAGGGGCATCGCGTGAACATCGTTCTTCCGCCGATCTCGCTTGTTGGGCCTACAGTTACCATTAGGAAATTCACCGAGCGGGTGATCAGCCTTGATGACATGGTTGATAGCGGCACGATAACGCCCGAACTGCGGCAGCTGCTGATCTGGGCGGTTCATTCGCGCAAGAGCATCGCCGTTTCTGGCGGAACGGGTAGTGGCAAAACCACGTTGCTCAATGCGCTTTCGTGCGTTATTCCGCGCAATGAGCGCATCGTTACGATAGAGGATTCGGCCGAGCTACGCTTCTTCGAGCATCCGCACGTTGTCGGCCTCGAGGCGCGCCCTCGCAATGCCGAAGGACTCGGAGAGATATCTATTCGCGACCTTGTCACGAATGCCTTGCGTATGCGCCCCGATCGGATCGTTGTTGGCGAGTGCCGCGGCGAGGAGGCCTTGGACATGCTGCAGGCCATGAATACCGGTCACGATGGCTCGCTGACCACGTTGCATGCGAACTCCCCGGTTGAAGCGATCTCGCGGCTGACGACCATGGTGCGCTATGGCGCCGAGCTGCCTGTCGATGTGATAGAGGCGAACATCGCAAGCGCGGTTGATGTGATCGTGCAGACACAGCGCGCTCTTGACGGTTCACGCAGGGTTTCCGACGTCGTCGAGCTTCGCTTCGACCGTAACGAGGAGAAGTGCGTTGTGGTGCCCCTTTACCAGCATAGGCTGACTGAGCCGCAGGGCACATGGATTGATTTGCCCACCTGGATAGACGTCCTTCCAAAACTTGGCTGTGCCATCGAAGAGGAGGTGCTGTCGTGGAAGCGGGATTGCTTTTGTGCGCGACCGGCGTGATCTCGGCGTTTGCGTTTGGTTTCTTGTTGGGAAAGATAGTTTGGTCGCTTTGGCTCCGACGGGCGTCCTTACTTGACGACGAGCCTTCCGTGCGCGCGTTCGTCGCGTGGCGTCTTCGTAATGAATGGAAGCCTGCGCGCAGGTTGGCGAGCTTCCTTCTTAAAATCCGGCGCGTTTCCGGGGTCGTCGACGAGCTTTTGCTGGGCGTTCGCGGGCGAGGTTTCGAGGCGAGCCGCGAGTCATTGCTGTCGAATTTCATTGGCGCATCGCTTTTCTTGGCGATCGTTTCAACTTTTGTTTCGGGCAATGCGGTATGTTTGGCCGTTGCTCCGGTGTGTGTCGCCGCGGCGTCCATCGTGTTAGCCGGTAGCCTCAGGGATCGGCGCAACGAGGCCTTGCGTGCATCTTTGCCGGTCGCTTTGGAGTCGATGTCCGCATGTTTCAACGCAGGTTACACGCTTTCTCAGACGTTCAATCAGGTGGCAAAGGACGTCCCCGGGCCCGTCGGCGATCTGTTTTTGTCTGCGGCGAACGTGCTGGAGTCTGGTGGTAGTGCGCATGAGGCTCTGTCTGTCATTCAGTCCAGGCATGTCGCGGATGAGGTGTCGTTCATTGCAGTGGCGTTGGACATTCAGCACCAGACCGGTGGATCCATCAAACCGGTGCTCGAGGCTGCCTCTGACAGCGTGAAAGGGGAACTTGCCCTAAAGAAGGAGCTTCGCGTTCAGACTGCCCAAGCGCGGCTTTCCGCGCGCGTTGTCACAGTGATGCCACTGGTGCTGATCGCGCTGTTCTCGCTGGCAAGCCCGACGTTCATGGCTCCTTTTTTCGGGAGTGCGGTGGGGATCGGCTTGCTTACCTTGGCTTTGGTCATGCAGGCGACCGGGATCCTTCTTGTACGCCGTGCGCTTTCTGCGGGAGGTGCGTGCAAATGAACGAGGCGATGGCGCTTTTTGTGGCTGGTGCAGCTATTGTTTCGGCTGGTGCGGGAGGAGCTGCCGCGTCGGTGGTTCTAGCCGAGCGAGTTGGGGGAGTGCGTCGAAAGGAACGGTCTATCAGGCATCAAACCGAACTTTCGGTCAAAGACGAGGGCAGCTCGCTCGCGGGCAGGCGCGAAAGGTCCCGCCCGCGCGACGAAAGCATAGGCGAGCGTTTGCTTGCCTATGCCGAGAATGTCGGATCGCGGCTTTCTTACGGAGCAACGAAGGCGGTCTCTCCGCGCGTTCGTTCGGGAAAGGCGGATTCTGATAGCGCAGCGGCTTTCTTGGAAGATCATGCTGCGCGTGCTGGGCGCGGTGATCGGCTCACTGTTCGGGGTTTCGTTGAAACGCGGATGAGGCTCGAGATCGCGTTGACGGCAGCGGGTTTTGCTGTTGGCTTCGCGCTAACGGTCGAACTGGCCTTCTTGCTTGGGTTTGTCGGGTTCGTGGTTGGCCGCCGCGCCTTGTATGCGGCGGTGCTTGCGTTGGAGCGCGAACGGGCCGACGAAGCGGAACGTTACATCTCTGAGATGCTCGAGGTTGTGGCGCTGGGGCTTCGCAGCGGCTTGACGTTCGATCGTAGCTTCAGTTTATACGGATCCCACTTCGCGACGGGCTTTGCCACCGAGTGCGCCTCTGCGTGTCGAAGCTGGACGCTGGGTTTGATGACGCGAGAAGAGGCTCTTCGCGGTCTTTCGGCGTCGTATCAGTGCGAAGAACTGGAAAGAGCGGTGGAGGGTGCGATTCGCTCAACTCGTTTCGGGTCGTCGTTCTCAAGCGAGTTGGAGGAATTGGCCAGGCAGTCGCGGGCGAACTACAAAAGCTCGGTTCGCGAACGCGTAGCGAAGGCCCCCGTCAAGATGATGCTCCCGACAGGGGCGCTGATATTGCCGGCAATGCTCCTTTTAGTGATGGGACCCATCCTGTTGGAGTTGATGGGCGGGTTTTGAAACGAAAGCTCAAAGGGAAAGGAAGAAAAATGAGTGTTTTGGCGTTGGGCGAAAGTGGAGTGGCGGGTTTCTTGTCGGCGCTGGGCTGGCGAGCGATATCGGTGCTTGCAGCGACGCCGATCCCTTTCGGTCTGGTAGGGGGAAGGGGCAGTCGCCTGTGCAACGAGAGGGGGCAGGGAACAACCGAGTACGCAATCTTAGTTGGGGTCCTCGTGGTGATAGCAATAGCGGCAATTGCCCTGTTCAGGCCACGTTTGCAGGAGTTGTGGAACTCCATTGCCGAGGGGATCAACGGCCTGTGATCTGTGGCGGAGAGCAAGGTCAATCAACCGTCGAATTCGCGGTGGTCATGGTTGGGTGCCTGTCGATCGTCATCGGGTTGGCTGCGATTTTGCATGCGCTTCAGGACGGCAAATTCGTCGAGCACGCTCTGACATCCGCATCTCATCACGTTGGGGGTGCGGCGCTGTCTGCGATGGCGGATATCTTTCTGTATTGAAGGTTGTCTTAGGGCAATGCGAAAGGAGGAAATCATGCGTTTCGAAAGAAATGGGAAAGCCGTCGAGCGCGGGCAGGGAACAGTTGAGGCGGCGTTCGTTCTCCTCGTCCTGCTCGGCCTGGTGCTGTTTCTCCTTCAGCCGGGCATCGTTCTTTATGATCGCGTCGTCATGAAGTCGGCAGCTGCCGAGGCGTGCCGGCTATTGGCGATCTCGGGCTCTGATTTCGGCGAATCCGAGGAAGCGGTCAAGGCGTTCATTCGCCATCGACTGGCGGCGATTCCTCCGCAGGACCTGTTTCACGTCCACAGCAGTGGTTGTTCTTGGGTTATCGATCTTTCTGGTGATGAGGACTCTTCTGTGGTCACGGTTTCGATCGAGAACCAGGTCAAGCCGCTTCCCCTGATTTCATGGGGAATGTCGGCGATAGGTGCGTTGTCAAATGAGGGGACCTTTCGTTTGTCGGCGAGGGAAAGCGCCCCATCGCAACCTTTATGGGTTGGAAGCGCCGAGGTCGGACGTGATGTTTCCGGTTGGGCGGGTGCGTGGTTGTCATGAAAAGGCGCGTTTCTGTTGGGGAAAGCTTGCTGTCCGACAACCTGTTCAGGGACGAGCGGGGGTTCACGACGGTCAGCATGGTTCTTTCTCTTCTTATCGCATTGTCACTCGTTTTCTCATCGGCTCGGGTTTATCGGATAAATGCCGCATCTTCGCAAGTTCAGGATGTTGCTGATGCCGCGGCTCTTGCGGCGGGGAATCAGGTCTCTGATTTTGTCTTGTCGGTGCGTCTTTGCGATGCCGTTGTGCTTTCCTTGTCGTTGACCAGCTTGGTTTCGTACGGAGCAGGGGTTGTTGCATTGTGCGTTCCGGGCACTCAGGCTTTGGGCGACAGCCTTATCGAATTGGGCGATCGTGTTGCGAAGGCGCGAGATGCATTCGCGGAACAGGCGAAGGATTCGCTCGAGCGCTATCAAAAGGCGCTTCCGTTTCTTGCCGCCGCGCGTGCCTCGGCGGTCGCTTCTGCGAACGACGCAACGCAGGAGGGTGCTCGGTATGTGGGTGCGGCGATCCTCGTCCCTGGACGGGGAGACCCTCTCGATTTCCCCCTTTCGAGCGAGTCGAGCATTGGGGAGGAAATAGAGGAGAACGCCGATGATCTGAAGAAGGATGCGGCTGCTGCCGAGGAAGCAGCCAAGGCGGCGAACGCCGTCAAAGAGAGGGCGTTCATGCGCGACTGTGGCGACTTTCCCGGGTACTGCCTGTACGAGCGTGCTGACAAGTTGGCGGGGCTTGGCGGATCAGACAATCCGTTTTACAGCAGCGTCGACGCATGGTCGTTTTCAGTTCCCCTCGAGCGTGCGCGGTCTTATTACGCGAAGCGCCTTTCGATTGAAGCACCGGCTGACGATTCCGTTGCCGAGCAGGCTCGTTCGGCTCTAAGGACGCGCTTTTACGAGTATGCGTCCAAGGAGCTGGAATCTGCATATGTCGTAGAGGATGGGGACCGTTTTGATGCCTACCTTCCGGTGTTTCCTAGGAATACGGATGAGATGCGTGATACATGGCTGTTTTCTGAGGTCGCATACCCGATAACCGCAGACGGGGATGGTTTGACGATGCATGCGTGGCCGGGATGTCCTCTTGCGGCGGGGTTTTCATCTTTGGGTTCGATCGAGCAAATGGACGAAGGCGATTTCAATACGTGCCCGAAGTGCGAGTTCACGGCGTCGAGCATGGGATCGGTTGCGTCCGCTTCGACTGCGATCAAGAACGGATTCGAGTACCACTATGCCGCAATCGCTGAAGCTGCAGGTGACTATAAAGAGGCGAGAAACCAGGCCGATCCGCTGTCGGATAAGGTCAAGGACTCTGCTGGCGGTCTGATCGATGCGATTATGGAGGGAGCGCGCAAAGCGGCGGGGGCCCGCCTTTCGCCTAATCCTCCGGGAGGGATTGGGGCGATAGCCTTCGTCGCCAATGTCGGGTCGTTTCCTGAGGGTTTTGGCTTTTCGAACTCGTTCGTTTCTTCGGATGGGGCTTTGGGAGCGCGCGTCGCCGTCTCTGGCTCCACTTTGCTTCAAGAGCCGTCTGATGAGGGCCGGAATGCCATTACGTCGCTTTTGGACGGTTTTAAGGAGAACGGCGAATTTGGAGGGGCGGGCTTGGTTCTCGGCGTTTGGTCGGCAAGCCTCGACGCGTACGCGAATGGCCAGTCGGCCCTGTTAGATGCCGTCGAGCGCGTGTTGGGAGCATTGCCGCTTGTGGGTGCAAGCGGTCTTGGGCCTTGGGCATCGTCGAAGTTCAAGGAGTGCATGTCGGTTGTTGGGCTTGAACCTGCCGAGGTCGAATCGTTGAAGCCCGTCCTGGTGAACACCGGCCATGTTGCTTCGGCGTCGAGCGACGAGGCGGCTGGCAGGTACCTTTCGGTGAAGATGAGGGTTCTTCAAAATCCGCCAAGTTCGACAGATGCCTTTTCTTCCGTTCTGAATGGGGTGGAATCCTATGTTGAAGAGGGGGTTCTTGGAATGGATTCCATCAAGATCGCCGAGATAGAGCTAGGGGTCGGAGGGCTCCCGTTTGTGATCGAGGTCCCCTTTCCCGACTCTGTGAAGGGAAGCGCCCAATCTGTCATTCAATCGGTTTTCTCGCGACTGCGGGACATCTATCTGCAGGTTAGCGGGGTAAGGGTATGGGAATGACGATGTGGCGTGGTGGGATCTTCCCTGCTTGGCGAGGTGCTGGTGCTGAATGCGGGCAAATGACGGTTGAGCTGGCGGTTGTGCTTCCCGTTGCTATTGTGGTGGCTACGATCGCGATGAACGCGCTGCTGTTCTTCTCGGAATGCGCGGCGTTCGATAGGGAATTTCCGAATGCTGTCCGCGTGTATGCCGCAGCGCCTGCATATGGGGAAACCGCGGGAGGAAATGCAGGACTCGTTCAGGAGCATCTCCGTGGTCGCTTTGCTGAAGACCATCTGGCCGTTGACGTGACGTCGGCTTCTCAGGGTTTCCTGATCAGGTTCGATGCGACGCTTACGTTCACGCCAACGCTTTTCGGCATGGGACTTCGGGAGAGCGTTATGGGTGTTTCCCTTCCGCGGTTGACTCATAGGGCGTCGTTCGTGATCGACCCTTACAAACCAGGGGTGATCGCATGAGTTGGCGGGGCTCATCAGATACTTCGGGTAATCGCAGCGACGGTGGCTCTCTTGTGTCGTCGGTTCGATCGAGGCGTGCCATCTTCGTAGTGGTTCTGGCGCTGTTGGTTGTTGTGGCATCCCCCGCTGCCATGGGCATGCTGTCCGATTCGGCGGTTTCGGTTCGTGCTGTTCCGCGTGCCTCCAAAGCCGTTGCATCGGCAATGGATGGCTCGATGCTGTGCGAAGGTGCTGAGCAAGACGTGAGTGCTTTGATCATCGGTGCGCCGTCGGATCTTCTTGACGGCGACGACGGGGATTCCGCTCCTGCTAGGGAGGCGTCGCTTGCGGTGCCGCTTCCGGCTGACGCTCGCCTAAGGAGGATGTCGGTCGACGGACTGTTGATCGGCTATGAAACCGATCTCGATCCGTTTGCGTCTTTGTCCTCCTTGGGGCGGGCGATGAGTTTAGATGGTTGGTTTTTGACTTCGGCAAGTAAGGAGGGCATCGTTTGCGCGTCGTTTGCGCGCGATGCCCCTTCCGAGAATTGGGCGTTCGTTTCGGCTTATCCGTTTGGGGGCTCGACCTCCGTTGTTTTGAGGGTGGCGTAGTTCATGAGGGTTGATGTAGTGGAAGGTGGTCACAGTGGTGAAGCAATGTCCGATATGTGGCGCTTCGGCTTTTGATGATGCACGTGTGTGTTACGGCTGTCTGCATCGTTTCGATAGCGACGAGCCGCGGGGTCTCGATCATTCCTTTCCCCAAGAGAAGGACGAGGCTTCTGCGCTGACACAGAAGATAGGTGGGATCCCAGCAGGGATAGCCTCAGTCGATGTGTCTGATGACGCCATGTCTATCGTCATACGGCTCTCAAGCCCGCTTTCTAGGGCGGCGAAAGAGTGATCGTTGCAGTTCAGGAGTCGTTTTCGATGGCGCTTCGCATCGCTGTGTTCATCGTGTCCGCTGCTTGTTCTGTCACGTTGGCGTCAACGGCTGGATGTTGCTTTGCGGAGAGGGCGGCGGCTCGGGCGGGTGAATTCGCTCGCGACGATTTTGCTGGTAGCCGACTGCGGCGCAAGATCCTGGTTTGCGGCCTGCTCTGTTTCTCGGGTGCGGTTGCGGCATGCTCACTGTCGTGCGACTGGGCTACGGCGTGCTTCCGCGTTGTCGAAACGCAGATCATTGCCGCAATGCTTGTTGCGGATGTGCGCTTCCGTTTCCTCCCTATCGAGTGCAATCGCATGCTTGCGGCCGTTGGGTTGGTGTCGCTGCTTCTTGTTCATCCCGAGGATTTCGCAGCGAACCTGCTCATCGGGAGTCTTCTCTTTGCCGTAACGCTTGGGGTTTCGCAACTTGCAACGCGTAATGGCGGCCCTTTGGTTGGCGGAGGTGACATCGCTGCGTTCCCGGCGCTTAGCTTAGCGGCGGGCGGCGGGTGTCTGATCGGTGCGCTGGTTTGTTTCGCCGCTGCAGCGTTGTGGGGTTTGATTTGTTCTTGGAGGGAGAAAAGGAGCGGAGCCCCGGATGCGCTTGCGGGCGCGTTTCCGATGGCTCCGTTCTTGGCGGTTTGGTTCGTCGTCTCGATGGCGACGGGTTAGCATTGCCTGCTTGCTGTTTGATTAACGAGCGGCTTGTCTCGCGAGGAATTCTTTGACGGCATTCTCGATGGCATTTTGGTTGCCGTCGATCGCTTCGGTGAACCTGATGGGCAACTTCTCGAGTGCGGCAAGTCCCGCAGGGATATTGTCCTGCCCCGTCTCACTTGCAACCAGCTCATTCAGCTTGCACCCGGAAAGCTCGGCAACATCTTGGGGAAGTTCGTCCTCAAGTGAAAGCTCGTGAAGCGCCTTGTATACGTTGTTGCCGAATTTCGCCCAATGAGCAGTACTTGCGATAAGAACGGGAACGTCGTCGTCACGCAGGTTTTCGGCAACCTGATAGGCGACGGCGGTGTGCGGATCAAGCAGATAGCCGTACTGGTTGAACACCTCGTGAACGACCTTGAGGCATGTGTCGTTGTCGATGGAGTCTGAGCGGAAGACTTGGCGCATTTTCTCGAACGTGTCGCGATCGACACGGAAGGCTTTGTTCTCTTTAAGATCCCGCATCCATTTGGCGATGGCATCGGAATCGCGCCCCGTGATCTCGAAGAGCTGGCGCTCGAGGTTCGAAGAGACAAGGATGTCCATCGACGGCGAAGGCGTTTTCGCAAAGACGCGATCGCTGATGTCGTAAGAACCTGTGTTGATGAAGTCGGTCAGCACGCGGTTTTCGTTGCTGGCGCAGAACAGCATGCGGATGGGGGTTCCCATGCGCATGGCGTAATAGGCGGCAAGGATATTGCCGAAGTTGCCTGTAGGCACGCACACGTCGATGGGATCGCCTGCGGCAACGGCTCCCTTGGCGACAAGGCGGGCATATGCCGAGATGTAGTAGACGACCTGAGGAAGGAGGCGCCCCCAGTTGATGGAGTTAGCGCTGGACAGCGCGATGCCGTACTGCTTGTGAAGCTCTTCGGCGAAATCGTCGTCACCGAAGACGTTCTTGGCGCCGGTTTGACAGTCGTCGAAGTTGCCGCGAACGGCCCAAACGGTTACGTTCTCGCCGCGTTGCGTTGCCATTTGGCGATATTGGATATCGCTGACGCCGTCCTTGGGGTACATGACGCCGATCGACATGCCGTCGACATCGCGGAAGCCTTCAAGTGCGGCTTTGCCCGTGTCGCCTGAGGTGGCAACCAGGATCATATGCGCGTCATCGAGTTCCCCTTGGTCTCGAAGGTGCTTTGCGCTAGCGCTGAAGAAGCGGGGAAGGCACTGAAGCGCCATGTCCTTGAATGCGCTGGTCGGGCCATGCCACAGCTCAAGAATGTGCGTGTTCTCGTCAAGCGAGGTGATGGGGCAGATGTCGGCGTCATCGAAGTTGTCGCCGTATGCCTCGGACGTGATGCGCTGAAGCTCCTCATGCGAAAGGTCGATGCCGAATGATTCGAAAACCAACGCCGCTTGCTGGGCGTAGGGGAGTTTTGCCAGATCGCAGATTTCGTCGATGGTGAATGAAGGAATCTGCTGAGGAACGAAAAGACCGCCGCCGTTGGCCAAGCCGCGGACTACTGCCTGAGTGAACGTGACAGGCTCGGTGCAGACGCCGCGCGTGTCGATGTATCTGTTGTCGGAGAGCGGTTGTTTCAAAACCATGTGAGCGTCCCTTTCCGTTACGGGGCGAATGCCGAACCGTTTTGCTTCGTGCAGGGCGATTATATCCCTAGTGGGTGCCCTGTGAGCTGCGGCGTCTTGCTTCATGCAAAGCCCAGCATCATGAAATCAGGCGGAAACGGGAATGTCTGACACGCGTTGCTTGCGGCCAGGTGGGGGTGCCGACGCGCGTTGCTCGAAGCGGATGGGAGTGTGGGCGCTTGGCATGAACAATCGCTGCCATTTCTCCGGTTCGGTTTGAATCGATAAAAGTTCAATGTGTGCAACTTATGAAGAAGTAAGCCAAAGAAAACTTACCGTTGACAATGCCCAGCATGTAACCCTAAACTAACAAATGTCGAAAGGGTCAAGCAACGACCTCGGGAAACAATCAAAAGATTCGATTCGACCTCGATGTTGTTCTAGTTTGGGTTCCTTCGATTTTGAAAAGCCAATCCGGCGGTGAAGATTCCTCTCTCGTCTGATCATTCACCGCAAAATTACCGGCAAGAGGGTCCACCCCCCCCTCTCCTCCCTCTTGCCGGTCCCTTGAAATCTGAATCCCCGATGGTCCCGACGGACGGTCGGGGCTTTTGCATGTTGTGACCGTACGATTCGAATAAGGGAGCTTGCAAATGAAGGTTTCCAAATCGCGTGAAGACTACCTTGAAGCGATTGTTGAGCTGGGCGGCAGTACCGAGCAAGCCGTTCGCTCGGTCGATATCGCCAAGAAGATGGGGGTCTCGAAGGCGTCTGTGAACAAAGCCCTCTCGCTTCTTAAAGAGAAGGACTTTCTTGATCAGCCGTATTATGGCGACGCGACTCTCACCCCCGCTGGCTATGAATATGGCTGCAAGATCGTCGAACGCCACAACCTCCTTGTCGCCTTCATGGAGAAGGTCCTTGGTGTTCATGCCGACATGGCCGAGGAAGAAGCTCATGTGATGGAGCATGCCATCAGCGACGATTCGTTCGAAAAGTGGACCGAGTACATCAGGCGCCTCGGCATTGAATACTAAGCTGCTTGGTTGTCGGGCGCCGCGTATCGGGGTCGCCCGATCGTCTCCTAAGATGCCTTCGTTGCGCGTTAGCTGCTTCAAGAAAACACAGAGCGGATACATCGTCGGTTTGGCGATGTGGTATTCTGATTTGGCTCAAGCATTACACGAAACTCAAACCAACCACGATGCTTCAGGGAGCCCAATCCATTGTCTCAGCGATCGAATATCGTGTCGTTCGATGCGGCGAAGCGCGGCAGCGCCTCGCGGTCTCGTCGTGTCTCCGGTAGCTCTCGCTCCGAGGACTTCTATTCCGATTTCGCCGAATCTCTGGACCGCTACGATGCGGCTGCGAAAGCGCAAAGCCGCCGTCGTGGTTCGGTCTCTCGTCGTTCCGTCGCCTATCTTGATCAGGCAAAAGAGCCCGTCGCTCGTTCCTCGTCCCGCCGCTCGCCTTCGGCGGGCGCGGCGGTTTCCCGCCCTGCGCAGCCCAAGTCAGCGGGTCTCTCGTCGCTTTCCGACGAGGAATTCTGGGCCGAGATGCGCGGCGACAAACCTGCCTCTAGCGCGGGTTCTTCGTTCTCAGTGATCCGCGGCGGTGCATCCGCGTCGGCTGTTTCGGCATCTGCGGGTTCCGATCGCAAGGTCGACTCCAGTTTGGAGGATCGATTCGGTGGCGAAGAGTTCGACAACGAAAAAGCCAATGCCGAAGTGAACGCGTCGAAAGCGGAGCGAAAGCGCCGCAAGCGCGCGAAAGACCGCGCTGGCCGCATGTTCGCCGAGCAGTTCGGCTCTGATGACGCCCCCTCGTCTGGCGAGGGTTCGCCTCGCGCCGCTGTCTATGAAGGCAAGATGGGGAAGAACGCTCGTAAAGCAGCGCGTCTTGTCCCAAGCGGCAAGGCGGTTGCCCAGGGTCTGTCCAGCTTCAACCCCGCGGCGTTCCTGTCCAATTTCTTCCTTTCTCGCCGTGGTGTGATCGCCGCGGTGGTCTTCGTGTGCTTGGTTGGCTCGTTCATCAGCATTTATGGCCCCGCTCAGCAGTACTACCAGTCCATTCGCGACAACGATCGCACACAGGCTCAGTACGCCGCGATCGAGGCGCGAAGCGATGCTCTCGAAGCCCAAAACGACCGTCTTACCAGCGACGCCGGCGTAGAGACCATCGCTCACAAAGATTACGGCTGGGTGAAGCAGGGCGAGCAAACCGCCAAGGTCGAGGGCCTTTCCGACTCGGCCTACGCGAAGGAAGAGGCTGGAAGCACCATCACCGCTAACGTTGCCATCGGCAACATCGACTACCCTGAGACTTGGTACTCGCCTATCCTGGATAAATTCTTCGGGGTTGGGCAGTAACCATGGTCGATTCGTTCCTGCCGGTTTGCCGCGTCGCCGCAATCGATATCGGTACGGTCACGTGCCGCATGCTCGTTGCCGACGTCGATGCGCAGGGCGGTATGCGCGAGCTTTGCCGCGAATACGCCATCGCCAACCTGGGCGAAGGCGTCGATGCCACGCACCGCTTGAAGCCGCATGCCATCGAGCGCGTTGCTGACATCGTCAAACGATATCTGGCTAAGCTCGAATCGCTGAACGACGCCGGGCACAACCCCTTCAGCCTGAAGCCGCGAATCGTCGCGCTGGCTACTTCGGCATCGCGTGACGCCGAAAACGCCGCCGACTTCACGAACCGCATGCGCGATCTGGGCGTCGAGGTGCGCGTCATCCCTGGTGAACTTGAAGCCGCTCTTTCTTTCTCGGGCGCCACGGCGGAATTCCCCGGCGAATCGGCGGTCGTCGTTGACGTCGGCGGCGGTTCGACTGAAGTCGTCGCAGGTCAATCGGGGAACGCCCCCGCTCTGGCGAAATCGTTCGACATCGGATGCCGTCGGATGACCGAGCGTTTCCTGAAAACCGACATCCCAACTAAGGCCGAGATCAAAATCGCGCGCACGTGGATGCGCGATCAAATGGCGCCGTACTTCGCCGAGCTTCACTCGCATGGATTCACCGGTGCGCGTATGGTTGCCGTGGCGGGCACGGCAACAACCGTCGTTTCCATTCGCGAGGCCATGGAAACCTATGACTCGTCCCGCGTTCATAAAGCGCGCGTCACGCGCGGGCAGCTTGACGCCATCGCCGGCCGCCTGGGGTCGCAGCCTTTGACAGCCCGCCGTCAGACGGTTGGCCTTGATCCGGACAGAGCCCCCGTGATCGTGGCGGGCTTCTTGATCTTGCAAACGATCATGGATCTTTTGGGCGTCTCGGAGTTCACGGTAAGCGAGTCGGACATCCTTCAAGGTATTGTTTTGCGAGTAGCCAACGAATAGTGCCCATCGGGGCTTGCATTCTTTGCTAAAGTGAACAGCGTCGTGCGCGAATGGGAGCGTGGCGGAATTGGCATACGCAGCGGACTTAAAATCCGCCGCCTTCGGGCTTGTGGGTTCGAGTCCCACCGCTCCTACCAGTCCAAGAACGCGCAGTCGACGTTCGTCGGCACGTGCTTTTTGGGGAAAGGCGCACGTTGGTGGCGTTTAGACGTCGCCTCGTTCGTTAAGCACTATCGTGAAGCAGGGGACAAAGAAATCCATGCCTAGCATCAATGAAATCCTCGCCCAGGGCGGCAAACCCGGTTCGTTCGAAGAGTATCTTGCGTCCTACGCCGACCAGGTCGGCGAGCTTATCAACGCATTCATTCCGCGCGGTTCGCACCCCGATATGGACAAGTACCTGTACGATCCGCTGCGTCGCTACAGCCAAAACGGCGGCAAGCGCCATCGTCCGCTGATCTGCTTTGCTGCATGCCTGGCCGTTGGCGGCAACGCCGAAAGGGCGGTCAGCGCAGCCGCTGCGATCGAGCACTTCCATACCGCAGCGCTCATTCATGACGACATCGCCGACGAGGCCGAGCTTCGCCGCGGTGAGCCCTGTCTGCATCTTACCGAGGGAACTGGCCTTGCCATCAACATGGGTGACCTGGGGCTTTCCTTGGTAAACGGTACGGTCATCGAGGACTCGATCCTCGACGACGCCACCAAGGTCCGCGTCATCAAGGAACTCATCGACATGACGCGCCGCACCATCGAGGGTCAGGCTCTTGATATCGGTTGGGCGCGCGACGGCCGTTACGACATCACGCCCGAGGATTACCTCACCATGGCCACGCACAAGACGGCTCACTACTCGGGCGCCGTGCCCCTGGCCATCGGCGCGATCGTGGGCGGCGGAACTGACACCCAGGTCGAGGCGCTGCGCAACTACGGTCTTGATACTGGCTTGGCGTTCCAGATTCAGGACGACCTGCTGAATCTTATTGGCAAGACGGAAAGCACCAAGAAGGGCTTCCGTGACGACATCACCGAAGGCAAGCGCACGCTTGTGGTGGTTCACGCTCTGCAGAACGCTGACGAGGCCGATCGCAAGCGCATCATCGAGATCCTTTCTTCGAAGGAGAAGGATCCGGCGGTTCTTGAAGAGGCCGTCCAGATCATGCAGAAATCGGGCAGCATCGATTACGCCCGCTCGTATGCCGAAAACCTTACCAGCATCGCGAAGAACCGCCTGATCGAGATGGTTCCTCCGTCGGATTCCCGCGATCTGCTGATCTCCATGGCCGATTGGTTCGTCAATCGCCTGAAATAGCCTGCCTGCATTCGTGACGGCAACAGCAATTCACAATAGCGTCTTGTCGGCTTACGCAGGTGAGCTCGGCATTCCTGCAAACCCCGATGCGTATGTCCGCATGGTCTATCATGGCAGGCATGGATACGATTAAACAAAGTGACAAAGGGCCCGCAGTCGAAGACGTCCAGCATCGTCTGGCTCGTATCGGCTTGCTTGATAGCGCCCATGTCGATGGCACATTCGGCCAGGAAACCGCACAGGCAGTTCGCGCCTTCTGCAAGAAGGAGTCGCTGCCCGAGTCCGACGAAGTCGATGAGCGCGTTTGGTCGGCTTTGGTCGACGCGTCGTTCTCGCTGGGTGATCGCACGTTGTTCCTTCGTATGCCGTATTTCCACGGTAACGACGTGTTCGATCTTCAGCGGGCTCTTGGCGCGCTTGGCTTTTCTTGCGGCAACGAGGATGGCATTTTCGGCGCGTACACCGAAGACGCCCTGCGCAAGTTCCAGGTGAACCTGGGCCTTCCTGCAGATGGCATCGCCGGCGCTTACACGTACGCCGCTATCCGCAATCTCCATCATTCATGGGAGGGCAAAAAGCCCATCGACGTTCCCATCAACATCGGTTTCGCGCGTGCCGCTGATGTTCTGGAACGTCATGCCCTGTGCCTGTTCGGCACCGATGCGTTCACGCGCAGCGTTGCGTCGCGCATGTCCAATCTTGCGCTTGCAACCAACCCGGCCTCGAAAATCCTGAGCGCCGATTCGCTTTTGGTCCAGCCCGATAATCGTATGCTCATGGTTCATATCATGCTGCCCGAGGAAACCTGCCCCGGCGACATGCCGTGCGTAAGCTATGCCCCCGAGGGGTCTTTGTCGCTGCGCCTTTCCGCGGCATTCGAAACGCTTGCTGCAAAGGGCGCCAACCGTTTGGCTGTTGTCACCCCTGGCACCATGTGGGAAGACGCCGGCGAGGATCGTTCCGCACAGCATTTCGCAATCACACTGCTTGATGCGCTTTGCCTAGCGTTGTCCAAGGAGAATTAACAGGAACAGAACGAGAGAAGGAGTATCGATGACGCGTCCTATGACCATTGCGGAGAAGATTTTGGCGGCTCACGCCGGACTTGATGAGGTAAGCCCTGGTCAGCTAGTCGAATGCGATCTCGATCTTGTTCTTTCGAATGACGTGACAACCCCAATCGCCATCAAGACGTTCAATGAGATCGGCGTTGGCAAGGTCTTCGATCCTACGCGTGTCCTTATCGTCCCCGACCATTACACGCCGAACAAAGACATCAACTCGGCCAAGCAGGCCAAGGCTGCGCGTGATTTCGCTCGCGAACAGGGCATCACCCATTATTGGGAGGTGGGCTGCGTGGGCGTCGAGCATGCTCTTCTGCCAGAGCAGGGCGTTGTTGGTGCGGGCGACCTGATCATTGGCGCCGACAGCCACACGTGCACGTACGGCGCGCTTGGCGCTTTCTCCACGGGCGTCGGCTCCACCGATGCAGGTGTTGGCTACGCAACAGGCAAGGCGTGGTTCAAAGTTCCCGAATCGTTGCTGTTCAAGATCGAAGGCGAGCTTGCTCCCGGCGTTACCGGCAAGGACGTCATCCTGTACATCATCGGCATGATAGGCGTCGACGGTGCCCTTTACTGCGCCATGGAATTCACGGGAAGCGCTATTCGCTCCCTGAGCATGGACGAGCGCCTTACCATTTCCAACATGGCCATCGAAGCCGGCGGCAAAGCCGGCATCATCGAGGTCGATGACGTCACGCGCGCTTACATGGACGGTCGCGTCGAACGTCCTTATACCGAATACCATTCAGATCCCGATGCCCAGTATCGGAAGGTGTACGAAATCGACGCTGCCGACATTCCGCCGACAGTTGCTTTCCCGCATTTGCCTTCCAACACGCGTCCTGTTGCCGAAGCTCGCGATATCGTCATCGACCAGGCGGTCATCGGCAGCTGCACCAACGGCCGCATCGAGGACATGCGTCAAGCTGCTGCGGTGCTGAAGGGTCGCAAAGTCAACCCCAACGTGCGTTGCATCATCATCCCCGCCACGCAACAGGTTTACCGTCAGTGCATCGACGAGGGCCTCGCGCAGATCTTCCTTGATGCCAATTGCGCAGTTTCCACGCCGACGTGCGGTCCGTGCTTGGGGGGCTACATGGGCGTTCTTGCTCCGGGCGAGCGCTCGATTTCAACTACCAACCGCAATTTCGTCGGCCGTATGGGCGACCCAACCAGCGAGGTTTACCTGTCGTCGCCTGCTGTTGCTGCGGCATCTGCCGTTCTTGGGCACATCGGCTTGCCGACTGATTTGGATTAAGGAGCGTTTGATGAAATTCGAGGGAACAGTTCATAAATACGGTCGCGACGTCGATACCGACGTCATCATTCCGGCGCGCTATCTTACCACGTCCGATCCGGCCGAGCTTGCAAAGCATTGCTTGGAGGATCTTGACTCCGAGTTCGTGAAGAAAGTCCAGCCGGGCGATATCATCGTTGCTGAAGAGAATTTCGGCTGCGGATCTTCGCGCGAGCATGCTCCTATCTGCATTAAAGCTGCAGGCGTGAGCGTCGTCATCGCGAAGAGTTTCGCGCGCATCTTCTATCGCAACGCCATCAACATCGGTTTGCCTATCATGGAATGCCCCGAAGCGGTTGATGCCATCAATAACGGTGACGTGGTCGAGGTCGATGCCGACACCGGCGTTATTGCTGATAAAACCACGGGTCAAACGTTCCAAGCCCAGCCTTTCCCGCCGTTCTTGCAGGAGATCATCGAAGAGGGCGGTTTGGTCGCTCGCACTAAGAAAGTGCTTGGCAAATAAAGCGAAACTCATCTTGGATTATGGCTATATATATTATCGATAACCCAATTGTCCAAGAATTGCATTTTCGGCACTCAAGTCGGAAAAACCAAAAGCGTCTTTCCGCAGTTGCTTGCGGGGCGCTTTGCGTGGCTCTTCGGTGTCAGGGGGGGTGCCTTCTGGTTAACTCGCTTAAATGAGTGGTTCTCCATAGCACGAACTATCTAGTTAAGCCTGCCGATGCGGGCGATTTCGTACAGATGGGGTGACTTCTTGTAGCGAACCTCGATGGGATTCGCATGAACGGTGCTCTCGGCAGACAGATGCACGTTCGAGCCAAGGGGCGAAACGAAGCGCGCCTCCTTTTTCTCGTCGAATACCACAGCGGCAACGCGGCCGGTCTGACCGTTGACC
>URZP01000001.1 GCA_900552365.1 uncultured Coriobacteriaceae bacterium | reverse complement strand
ATCTTGGGCGGAAAGCCATAGCAATCCTTCCAACGACGAACGACCTTGCCGTTCATGTCAAGCAAAATGACGCCCAGGGGCGGGACGGACAGAACGGTGTAACCGTTCTGGCACTTTTCGGGATCATAGACAGTGGTGCCGGTGGGATAGATAGTTGGACGTCCCATAACGTACCTTTCCCCTAAATTGCCACGGTGCAAATCTCCCTTTTGCATCGGCTATACCGATGTTTTTTGTTTTGCATCGTTTGAGACACCTGCATATTACCGCAGGTTCTAGTGATGTTGCTATAAAAAAGAGCTATAGGAACGACTGTAACCTGTTTGTTTTATTCGGAAACTCCGATGATAACGAAGACAGCAGAATAGAAGTAGAATGCACCTGAAGATCATGAACCGAAGAAAGGAAGCGTGATCGCCATGATCGACCAGATCGCCAAGCGAGCAAGCGTGCGCAGTTTCAAAGACGAGCCCGTCAGCGCCGAAGCAGTGACCGAACTTCTTCGCGCGGCTATGGCCGCGCCCTCGGGCGGCAACCAGCAGCCTTGGGAATTCTACGTCGTGCGCGACGCCGATGTGCGCGCTCGACTTGCCGCCGCGTCGCCTTACGCCAAGTGCGCCGCAACCGCGCCCATCGTGATCGTGCCATGCGTACGCGAAGATATCCCGCTGCCCGAGTGTGCTCCGATGGACATGTCGGCAGCTATAGAGAACCTGCTTCTTGAGTGCGTGAATCAGGGTCTTGGCGGCGTTTGGATGGCCATCGAGGGTTATCCCGACCGTATCGAAGGCGTGCGCGCCGCGCTCGACATTCCTTCGGACCTGACGCCGTTCGCACTTGTCCCCTGCGGCACCCCCGACGGCGAAGTAAATGCCCAAGGGCCCAGCCGCTTTGACGCCTCGCGCGTTCACGAGCGTTAAACGCGCTTGCGGCGTTTCGCCCCCCCCATTTCCAGTGCCGATGATCTCCAGCGTTTCCAATTTGGGAACCGGCGGCTATAGAACACGAGAGCGGGACGAGGTTGAAAAACAACATCGTCCCGCCTGTCATATACGACTATGTCAGTCGAATCGCTTCGACCCCGTATATCGCCCTCTCAACCCAGGCGCCCATAGCACCGATGATTCGTGCTGTCGCGCCGCCCTACAGGAATTTATCCAGTTCGCGGTCAACCGCGGCGTTTCGTTTCACCTTCGGAGCGGCGATGAAACGCCCGCGATGAACCACATGCTTCACCGTGCGCAGTGCGCACAAGTCGTCGAGCGGGTTGGAATCCACCACGATCATGTCGGCGCACTTCCCCACCTCGATGGAACCGGTGATGTCGCCCACCCCCGCAAGCTCGGCGTTGCGCAGCGTCGCCGTATGAAGGGCGAACTGACGCGACACGCCCACGTACTTCTCGAAGTAGCGAAGCTCGCGCCAGAAGTCGTACTGAGTGATCCAAGGGCAACCGACGTCGTTGCCCAGGGCAACGGGCACGCCTTGCTCCAAAGCCGCCTTCGAATTGGCGATGACACCCTCGAAGACCATGTTGCCGTTGTATTGCTCGACCTCGCTCGCATTGGAAACCGAACGATCGAACAACGCGTACGGCAAAGCGGGTGAGATCGTGGTGCACAGGAACGACTGATTCTTCTTGAATAGATCCATGATCTCGTCGGTGGGCGCAGCACCGTGCTCGATGGAATCGACGCCGCCCTCAAGCGCCACGCGAACGCCTTCGGTCGATTCGACATGGGCGGCAACAAGGAACCCAAGCTCGTGAGCCTTGTCGCACACCACGCGAACCATGGCTGGGTCCATCTTCATCTCGCCTGGGGTACCCTTCTCCGTTGCATCAAGCACGCCGCCGGTGATCATGAGCTTGATAAGGTCGGCTCCCTGCGACTTGGCGATGTCCACCTGCACAAGCGCCTCGGGAATGCTGTGCGCAGCAATGGCAACGGAACCTGCCATGTGACCGCCGGGAACCGAGATGCCCTCGTTGGCGGCAAGGATGCGCGGGGCCTCGAGCTGGCCCGCAAGGCCGGCATCGCGCACGCGCGTGTCAAAATCGCCAAGACCGCCCACTGTACGGATGGTCGTGACGCCGCTGTGCAACTCCAAACGCGCGTATTCGGAAACCAGTCGATAAGCAACGGCGCGCGTCAACCCGTTGGCCATAACCTTCTTGACCAGCGCTTCGTTGTCACGTTGCTTCTTCTGAGGCTTTCCGTTGCCGGCAAGATGAACATGCATATTGACAAGACCGGGAAGCAAATACGCACCCTTCAGGTCAACCGTTTTACAGCCGTCCAGATCAGCCTCGGCCATAGGCGACACGGCCGCGATATGTTGGCCTTCGACAACAACCGCATGGTTTTCAAGAACCTCCATGTTCTCGGTTCCGTCAAGCACATGGGCGTTGATGTACGCCGTTTTAGCATCGG
This sequence comes from uncultured Coriobacteriaceae bacterium, assembly GCA_900552365.1. Classification (GTDB taxonomy): domain Bacteria; phylum Actinomycetota; class Coriobacteriia; order Coriobacteriales; family Eggerthellaceae; genus UMGS1502. The sequence continues at coordinate 54,581 of URZP01000001.1, read as the reverse complement.
GCGCGATTTCAAAGGAAGCGTTCTTCCCCATCTTGCTCTCCTTCCACCTTGCAAACTTTGCGCCATTATACAAAACGCAGACGCCCTAAACGGGCCCGAAAAAGAAGCGGGGAGCAACCGTTTCCAGTTACTCCCCGCCTTTGAACAATATGGGGTTTATCAGCGCGTATGCAGCCGAAGCAAAGCTACTTGGTCAGAATCTCGCGAGCCTGCTCAAGCGCAGCTGGAATGCCCGCGACGTCCTTACCGCCAGCCTGAGCCATGGTGGGCTTGCCACCACCGCCGCCCTTAACGGCAGGGGCAACGGCCTTGATGATGGCGCCGGCATTAAAGCCTGCGGCAACTGCCTCGTCAGTGCCTGCGGCCATGATGATGGGCTTGCCATCCTTATCGCCTGCAAGAACAGCGGCGCCGGGAGCCTCCATGCGGGCACGGAGGATGTCCCAGGCGTTGCGCAGCGCGCTGGTCTCGGCGCCAGCGATATGAGCAACGACTACCGGGTAGCCGGCAGCGCTTTCGAAAGCGTTCTTCAGCACGGCGTCCAGGCCCTCGGCTGCAGCGGCCTGCTGACCCGCCTTAGCCTTCTGCTGAGCTTCCTTAAGAGCCTGAGCGTTAGCGGCAGCGCGGTCGGCAACCTCGAACATCGCAACATGCAGGCCATCGGCCGCAACGCGAAGCTCGGCCTCGATCTTGTTGACGTACTCAAGGGCGCCAAAGCTGGTGACGGCCTCGATGCGGCGCGTGTTGGCAGCGACGCTGGACTCGGAAACAACCTTCAGGAAGCCGATCTCGGCGGTGTTGGCAACATGGCAGCCGCCGCACAGCTCGCGAGAGAACTCGCCAGCCTCGACAACACGGACCTTCTCGCCGTACTTTTCACCAAACAGGGCGGTAACGCCTGAAGCGCGCGCCTCGTCAAGCGAAGTTTCGTAGATATTCATGGGCATGGCGCTCATGATTGCCTGGTTGGCGATGAGCTCGATCTGCTCGATCTCCTCGCGGGTGACCGGCGAGAAGTGGGTGAAGTCGAAACGCAGGCGGTCGGGACCGACGTAGGAGCCGGCCTGGTTCACATGATCGCCCAGAACCTTGCGAAGCGAAGCATGCAGGATATGGGTAGCGGTGTGATTACGGGCAACCTGAGCACGGCGAAGCGCGTCGACGGAAGCCGTTGCAGACTCGCCCTCGACCAGAGTGCCGCGCATGACCTTCACGTAGTGGCTGATAAGGCCCTTCTCGGGAGCCTTGGTGTTCACAACCTGAGCGGCGGCGTCGGACGTCTCGATAACGCCGGTGTCGCCAACCTCGCCGCCCATTTCCGCATAAAACGGCGTGGTGTCAAGGATGATCTCGCCCTCGTCGCCCTCGGAAAGCGAGGCAACGCGCTTGCCGTCCTTGATGACTGCGATGATGCGGGCGTTGGCCTGAAGCTTGTCGTAGCCCACGAAGTTCGTGGCGCCTTCCTGCTTCAACAGCTCGGCATGAACGCCGCCGAACGTGGACCATGCGGCCTCGGCGTCGTCCTTGGTTGCAGCACGGGCGCGGTCACGCTGAGCGGCCATGCACACGTCAAAGCCGTCCTTATCCACGCCGATGCCGCTTTCAGCGCAGATCTCCTCGGTAAGCTCGATGGGGAAACCATAGGTGTCATGCAGGGTGAATGCCTGCTCGCCCGAAAGGACGTCGCCTGCGGAAAGGTCGCGCAGTGCGCCCTCAAGGTAGGTCTGGCCGGTGCGCAGCGTCTTGCCGAAGCGCTCTTCCTCGGAAAGGATGACGCGCTCGATAAGCTCGCGGTTTGCAACCAGCTCGGGATAAACGCCGCCCATGGTGTCGACGATCTGAGCCAGGTACGTGCCCAAGAACGGGCCCTCGATGCCCAGCTTATGGCCGTGCATGACGGCGCGGCGCAGAAGACGGCGCAGAACGTATCCGCGACCCTCGTTGGAAGGCAGGATGCCGTCGGCGATCATGAACGAAACGCTGCGAGCATGGTCGGAGATGATGCGCAGGCTGGTGTTGATGGCGCCCTGCTCGCCCTTGATGGCGGCGGTGTTGGCGGAGCCGACGTACTTCTTGCCGGAAAGCTGCTCGCCCAAAGAGATAAGGCCGCGCAGCTCGTTGGTTTCGAAGTTGCCCTGAACGCCCTGCATGATGGCGGCCATGCGCTCGAGGCCCAGACCGGTGTCGATGTTCTTGGTGGGAAGTGGGGCGAGCGTGCCGTCTTCCTGGCCATCGTACTGGGTGAAAACAAGGTTCCAGTACTCAAGGAAGCGGTCGCACTCGCAGCCGGGGCCGCAGTCTTCCTTGCCGCAGCCGAACTCGGGACCCTGGTCGTAGTACAGTTCGGAGCAGGGACCGCAAGGGCCGGTGGGACCGGCGCGCCAGAAGTTGTCGTCCTCGCCCAAACGGGTGATGTGGCTTTCATCGACGCCGAGGCTCTTCCAGATCTCGATGGTCTCGTCGTCGTCAAGGAACACGGTGAAGTAGAGTTTCTCTTTCGGAAGGCCCAAAACCTCGGTGGAGAACTCCATGGCCCAGGTGCACATCTCCTTCTTGAAGTACTTGCCGAAGCTGAAGTTGCCCAGCATCTCGAAGAAGCTCAGATGACGGCCGTCGGTGCCGATGATGTCGATGTCGTTGGTGCGCACGCACTTCTGGACGGTGGTGGCGCCGATGTAGTTGGGGTCGAACTCCTTCACATGCAGGAAGTACGGCTTGAACTGCACCATGCCGGCGCTGGTAAGAAGCAACGACGGATCGTCGGGGATAAGGGACGACGAAGGCAGGCGCTTGCACCCCTTGCTTTCGAAGAAGCTGAGGTACTTCTCGCGGATCTCAGCCGAAGTCATGTACTGCATGTGTTGAATCCTCGCTATCTGCTATTTGCTCACGTGCTCGATCTGCCCGTGCATTCGATTCCATGAACGCGTTCCCAGGCGGCGCCCGAAAACGGTGCCGATAATTCTACCCCTATTTGCGCAGAACGCAGCAGATCATCGGCGCAACCCCGAATAACTACAAGCCAGATTTACAATCCCAAGCCCGCACGCGCGGATGCGCACGCCCGGGTTCACCACCCGAAGCTATAGGCCAAGCCCCGCACGCTCGCGCGCTTCGGCCTCGGCTTCGGCGTCGGCAAGGGTAAGACCAGTGGCGTCGACCATGGGATCGATCTGCCCATCGCCGATATCTTTGCCGCAGAAGAACACACCATCGGGCGAAACGATGCGACGGCCGGTGCGTTTCTCGAAGTAGTAAACGAACACCGACTTCATCACTGCAACAGCGGGAATGGACAGAAGCGCGCCGACAAGCGAACCCGAAAGGCCACTCATAGCGGCGCCGATTCCGCTGCCGGCCATCAGGGCGATGAAAGTGAGCGCCGGATGGATGTCGACGGCGTTGCCGACCAGCTTAGGCGACACGAAGGTGTAGACAGCCTGCTGAATGGCAATGGTGCCGATAAGGGCCACGAACGCGGTGAAGGGGCTGATGAACAAACTGCCGAGCGCCGCCACGAAACCGCCCAGCCACGGGCCGACGACGGGGATGATGTTCAGAAGACCGGTGATCACGCCGAACGCGGCCGCATTAGGCGTGCCGACAATGGCGAACAGGACGCCGCAGCCCACGCCGATGATGGCGCATTGGATAAGCGTGCCCTTGATGTAGCCGCCCATCACGCGGGTGACGGTGGCGTGCAGCATGGCAAGCTCCTCATGGCGATCGTCGCCGACGATGCGACGAACCTCACGTCCCAGACCAGGTGCTTCCATAAGCATCCAGAAAGCCACGACGAACGCGAAGCCAACCACCAGGCAGACGTTGCCGATAGCCGCGCCTGCGGAAACCACGCCGCTTGCGCTGCTGGCAGCAACACCCGAAGCCCAGCTGGCAAACGATTGCGCGATGGAGTCAAGCGCCTCGCGCACCTTGTAGTTGGAAAGGACGTCGGCGTAGCGATCGTAGAACCCGTTCGCGGCCGCCATGACCGATTGCGCGTAGTCGGGAAGCGACATGACCATGTTCTGGAACTGCTCGCTGATGCCGAAGGTCGGCGAGAACGTGATGAAAAGCAGCAAGGCGAGCACGGCGAACATAAGGACGTACGCCAGCAGCGTGCCCCATGCGCGCTTTATGCCATACTGCTCGAAAAAGTTCACCGGGCCGGACAAGATGAAGCAGATGATGACGGTCCAGATGATGATGCCGACGGGTATGGCAAGGACATTGAGAAGATAAACGACGACCGCGGTGAGTACACAGGCTCCCACCAGCGTCCAGACCTGCAGGAAATGACGCTTTGCAGCGTGCATCTTGCGATCCTCGCGAACCGCTTCATGCAGAGAAGAGCCTGATGCTTCCCGTTGATCAGCCGAGCTTGAAGACATGCGCTATCGCCTTCGCACTATTTGCTTGAAGTTGCCTCGTACGTGAAGTACGCGTTTTCACCCGCGGACTTCGCGTCGGCAGCCTCGGTTGCAGGAGCCGCGCCGTCGACCTGAGCAGAAGAGACGCCGGTCAGGCCCGTCTCTTTCTCGGCCGCGCGAAGCTCGTCAAGGGCCTTCGCCGCAGCAACGCGCTGCTGCTCGAGCATCTGCGCCTCGTCGCTGGCGGCCTTGGGCTTCAAAACCTTGCGAACTTTACTGGAAACGTTGTTCATCAGCTCCAGCGGCGCATTGGCCACATTGTCAACGGCCTCAACGGCATTGGAGGCGGTGTCGGTGATGGCGGTGACATCTTCGAGGATCTGATCGACACGCATCATCTCGAGATTCGCGGCGTCAATGGTAAGCGAAACGCGGTCCATCAGCGGATCGACCTTGGCAATGGCCGGCTTGATCTCGTTGGTGATCTGCTCGACATGGGCGAGCGTAGGCTCAAGTTGCTTCTGCACGTTATCGATGGTCGTGCGAGCGCTGCGCACGGTGCGAACGAGCTCGATAAGGAAAACGATCAGCGCGATGCCGACGCAAATGAAAACCACGGCAAGGATCATATTGATGTCCATGGGAAACCTCCTTGTTCTACAGGGACAACTATAGCATGCGAAAAGGCGTCTATTCGCACGTGCTACGCCTTCGTTTCCTTTTTCATCTACCGTCAAAGCACGTCACGCCACACATCGCGAAACGTTGTGGCGCGCAGTCGCCGGCGGGGGATCTTGAAGAGGAATCGGCATGCAAGTTGCCTCAGTGCCGCGTCGACCGAAAGGCTATTTCCCGTTGTTCGGAAGAGGCTTTCCCGCATCGTCGTGGATTTTCTCCCACGTGCTCTTCGGCTGAGGATGGCCTTTCTTGCCGTCCTTGGCATTGAGCCCCAAATCGATGCGACCCGCTCGGTCGCCTGCGGTCGAATCGACGCGATAAGCCTCCCAACCACGGTCGGTGGGATGATAGAACGCGCCGCGCTCCAAACCCTCGGGAAGATAACGCTGATCGACCCATCCACCGGGATAGTCGTGCGGGTAGCGGTAGGTGCCGTAGTTCTCGGAGCCGGGACGATGACGATCGCGCAAATAGCTGGGAACCTCGCGGACGGGGCCCTTGCGAACCTCGGCCAGCGCCGCAAAATAACCCGCGGAAGCAGCGTTGCTCTTCGGAGCCAGCGCGATGTACGTGGCAGCCTGGGCAAGGTTCAAAGCGCATTCGGGGTAGCCGATGACCTCGGCCGACTTGAACGCGGCCTCCGCCACCAAAAGAGCCTGCGGATCGGCGTTGCCCACGTCCTCGGATGCGCAGATGAAAATGCGGCGTGCGATGAATTTCGGATCCTCGCCGCCGTCGATCATGCGAGCGAGCCAGTACAAGGCCGCATCGGGGTCGCTGCCGCGCATCGACTTGATGAACGCCGAGATGATGTCGTAGTGCATGTCCTTGTTCTTGTCGTATGGCAAACCGCGATGGAGGTTGGCCGTTTCGACGACCTTGGCGCCGATCGGAGCAGGGGCGTCCTTAGTGCCGGGCGAAACCATGCCGGCGGAAAGCTCAAGCGACGTCAAAGCCGAGCGCGCGTCGCCGCCGGCCATGACGACCAGCGCGTCAAGGGCGTCGGACGCAAGCTCGTACTTCCCCGCCAAGCCGCGCTCGTCGACAAGCGCACGAGAGATAAGCTCGGCGATATCGAAATCGGAAAGATGTCCCAGCTCGACGATGCGCGAACGCGAGATCAAGGCGGAATTCACCTCGAAATAAGGGTTCTCGGTAGTAGCGCCGATAAGGACAACCGTGCGGTTCTCGACGGCATGAAGAAGCGAGTCCTGCTGCGCGCGATTGAAACGATGGATCTCATCGACGAACAGGATGGTTCGCCTGCCCTGCAGCAAGCGCGTCTCGGCGGCGGCAATCTCACGACGCAGGTCGGAGACGGTTCCGCCAATGGCCGATACCTCGACAAACGTGGCGGCGGTGCTCTCGGCGATGATGTGCGCGATGGACGTCTTGCCGGTTCCCGCCGGCCCGAACAGGATGACCGAGCTTAACGTATCGTTCTGTATGGCGGAGCGAAGCCAACTGCCGGGCCCCACCGCTTCGGACTGCCCCACAAAATCGTCAAGGGACGCCGGCCTCATACGAACAGCCAGGGGCGCGACCTTTGATTTTTGAGCATTTTCCATTTCGGTAAATAGAGTATCCATGGAGAAGCCTTCTGGTTTGCGAGGGGCGTTTCAGCGCGTTTTCGCGCCTGAAATGCGACAACCGAAAAACACGATGCCGCACCAAAAAACGAAACAGCACGGCAAAATCTAAGTCAAGACTTTATTTCGCATTGACGCAGGGATAGTGTACTAGTTGGTCCCGTTCCCAATGCCGCTTTTTGTGGTGGACCGACATTCTTTCTCAGGGAGCTCTAATCGCCTGTGAAATGGGGATTCGCGTCTGTCGACACGAAAGCCAGGAAGCAAGCTGCGAGCACCCACCTTAACTTAAGGTGGGTTCACCCTGCGGGCAGGGGGCGGGATTTTTCATGCCCGAAATCAGGACTCTTGGGCGGTATCTTCTGCCGCCGCTTCCTTGAACGAATTGCGCGCATACGGCGCGATCGCGCGAATGATGGCATCAGTTGCGGCGGACACGGTTTCAGCCTGCCCCATCTCATACGTCAAAACGCCGTTCACGGCCATTTCGCTGATCCCCGTGAAAAGCAAGCGAGGCTCGCAGGCGACCGTGCCGACCCCGTGCGCAGCGGCGCTGGCTTTGCTTTCGACCGCCTTGGCAACCTCATCCAAATCGCGCCCGTCCGTGGCAAGTGAAACGGGAACGCGAACGACGTTCACCGGCGGGAACTTCTCGACGGTCTGCGCATTGATGACCGAGTTGGGAACGACCACGTCGTGGCCGTCGCCTGCGCGCACCACGGTTTGACGCCATGTGACGTCCTGAACGACGCCCTTCAGCGAGCCCACGGCGATATTGTCGCCCGGGGCCACAATGCCGAGCATCGACACCTGCAAGCCGCCGATGAGATTGGAAATGGTGTCCCTGAAGCCAAGCGACACGGCAATGCCGCCAACGCCCAGTGCAGCGACAAGCGCGCTGACGTCGATACCGAAACACGTGGACAACAGCAAGCTGAAGCCGATCAGCCAGATAGTCGCGCGAGCGATATTGACGAAGATCGAGCTGGACGGCAGGTCATGGCCGCTGTGCTTGACGAACCCCCTGATCAGGCGCGTGGCAACGCGAACGCAAATTGCCGTTGCGGCAAGAATGATGACCGCGGTGATCACCGTTCCTGCGAACTCCGAGGCGGTCACCCTCTCGAAGAAATCCAACACATCTTGCATGCTATTCCACCGTTCCGTACACCTGGCCCCATGCGTGACCGCCGATCGACGAGTTCAGCTGGTCGCACAAGCGCTGACGCGAATAATTTCCCGGCGGCAGAAGCGCGATGACTTCCTGCAGGTCGGCGGGAAGGTCACCCGATTCGCCGGCGACGATGACATCAAGACGACGGACCTCGTCAAGCGGCCCCTTGTTCACGAAAAGCGAGTCGACGATGTCCTGAAGGGCACCGTACGACTCGCTGCGCGTCGTGTTCGTTTGAAAATCGCTCATGAATTCGCCCATACGTGCACCTCGCGAACTAGGAAAGACGCACGTCAAGACCGCCCGTGGTTGCGGCGATGGCACCCGTATAAGACGGAGTCGCCGCGCCGATGGCGCGAATGAACTGAGCGCCCGCAGCATGAAGATGCGCTGCGGCGGTGACCATCTCATCGGGTCGGTAGTACGGGTTTTGGTCGGTGGTCTCGAATTGACGCGGGTTGACCTCGCGCACGTCAAGCTGAACCAAGATAGGAAGGCTGCATGCCGAAGCAGCACGGCGGACCAGCTTAGCCGCGACGGCAGGCGCCGCAGACGTGGAGAAGCCGACGACGCTTGCGCCGTATTCCTGCATGAGCGCGCACACGTCCTCGATGGTGTCGCCGCGTGGGGTAACGCCATCGGAATCGACGACGACCGAAGCGAGCACCGGGGTGTCGCCCACCTGGGCAAGGCCCATAAGCGCGCACATCAAGTCTTCCTTGCGCGTGAAGCCATCAAGAAGGAAGGCGTCGAACGTCTCGCCCTGGAATGCCCTGGCGGCGTCGGCGTATTGCGCGCGGTTCTCGTTGAGCGACGCCTTCGACGAAGGATCGATGGGCAAACCGCTGGGGCCGATCGCGGCAACGACGTGCTGGGGCTTCACCTCGTTGGCGCAAGCGCAAGCGGCGTGCGCCAGGTCATGAGCCTTGCCTTCCATGCGCTTGTGCGACAAGCGCGCGGCGGTGATGCCATCGGTGGGCACAACCAGGCACTGGGCGCCCGCAGCGGCTTCAAGGCGAATGGCATCGACGATAGCCTCGGGCTCCATCAGAAGCTGGTATTCAAGATCGGCATCGACATCGACGCCCTGACGCGCGAGCGCGTTTTGAACGGGCGTCGACAACGTCAGCATGTCCTTGTTGAAACGGAGTGCGATATCCGGCATGAACGGCTCCTTAGCACGCGAATGGATCGACCGACGATCGCTACGAATTCTTACGCTGGAAAAGGATGTTGTTCGTCTCGAGCCAGCTGGCAACGGTGCCGGTGTCAAAGCCGTCGGAAGGATCGATGACGAGCGCATACATCTCTTCTTCCTTCAGAACCTCATCAAGAGCGTCGGTAAGCTGGATCTCGCCGCCAACGCCGGGCTTCACGGTAGCCAGAAGCTCCATGACGCGCGGAGACAGCAGGTAGCGGCCGAAGACGGCCAGGTTGGAGGGAGCATCTTCCAAAGCAGGCTTCTCAACCAGGGAGTCGACCTTCCAAACGTTCTCGGAAACCTCGGAGCCGGCGATGATGCCGAAACGGTGAACCTGATCGTCGGGAACGGGCATGACGGCGATGACGCTGGCACCACCGTGCGCGTCAGAAACTTCCTGCATGCGCGGAAGCATCTTGTTGTCGGGGACGATGACGTCGCCCAGCAGCACGTAGAAGGGCTCGTCGCCGGTCTTTTCAGCGGCGCAATGGATAGCATGGCCAAGACCAAGGGCCTCTTCCTGGTACACGTAGCTAACGTTCATGTTGCCAACGCGCTCGACTTCGTCGGCATAAGCGTCCTTGCCGCGAGCGCGCAGCGTGGCAACCAGCTCGGGATCGGGGGTGAAGTGATCCTCGATGGCCTTCTTGGAGTGGCTGTTGATGATGACGACTTCGTCGGCGGCAGAGGCAAGGCCCTCTTCGACGACGTATTGGATGACCGGTCTGTCAACGACCAGGAGCATTTCCTTCGGCTGAGCCTTGGTGACGGGCAGGAAACGCGTGCCCAAACCGGCTGCAGGAATAAGTGCCTTCATACGATTCCCTTTCGGTTCGTTGGATGTCAAAGCAACTGTCTCAGGATACCACGGACAAGCAGAGCCGCTCGCCGCACGGGCAAACGGCTCCGCTACCGTTACTTGAGCTTGGTTTTCGGTTTCAGCGCGAATTTAGCGGCCGGAAATTGAGCTCTTCGAAGCCAGCTCGGCTTTAACCCTGGAGGCTGTCGCTTGGCTTCTTTGAAGCCAACTCGGTTTCAAGCAGATCCAATCGCTTCTCTGAGTTCTTAAGGCCGCGCTGCATGACGACGACGTACACCAAAAGCGCCGCCCACAGAAGCGCGTAGGCCGCAATCAAAAACGGCGCAGACGGAACGACGGTGCTGTAAATCTCTTGCAAAATAGGATCCATATTCGTTCCCCTTAGTCTTCAAGCTGGTCGGTGATGGATTGGATGCGCTCGGCAACGCGAAGCTGGCGGAAGCGCGTGCGGTACAACGCGAACCCGATAAGCAGCATACCGACGACGATAAGCACGAGCGTGATGGCCATGTCGCCCGTCATTCCGCCCTCGCGAGTCACCACGGGATGAAGGCTCGACGGGATCATACGCGTGATCATCATGCAAATCGGCACATCGACGAACGCGATGATGGTGATAACCGAGCAATACGTCGCGCGACGCTCGGGCTCGTCAATGGAGTTGCGCAGCACGAAGCATGCAATGACGATGAGCATCAGGATAAGGTACGTGGTAAGCCTAGGGTCCCACGTCCACCACACGCCCCATTCGAAACGGGTCCACAGGTCGCCCGTGAACATAGTCATGATGATAAACAGCAGCGACCCCTCAAGGGCAACGCGCGAGCAGGTGTCGAAACGCTGGTTCTTCGTCATAAGAAAGCGGACAGCGTAATACCCCGCGAAGCCCATCAGCACGAACGAGGTGATAGCCACCGGCATGTGGAAGTAGAAGATCTTCTGCGAAAGCAGCTGGATGTTGGTGACCATGCGACCGCCGATAAGGGCGAACCCGTTCACCGCGGCACCGTTGACCGGCCCTACCCACAAAAACGCCAGCAGAAAGCCCACGGTGGTAAGCACAAGGCCCGCGATCAGCGCCGGAACAAGCAGCTTGTCGGGCCACTGCCCCGCTTCGGGGATCTTCACGTTCTTATTGTTCGCCATCCTGCTCCTAACCTAGGTTCGGTATTGCAAGTTACTTCCGATCAATTTAAAGATCGGTCTTCGCGGCTCTCGCGTCTTAAACCGCAAGCTAAGCCGAAATGATGAAGTTGTACAAAACCCAACAAAGGGCCAACATGATCACATCATATCCTGCCGCCATGACAAGCGGCATCGTATACGAATCCATCCAAAACTCGCCACCGCAGATGGCCGCCGTCGTTGCGGTCACGCATGCGTACAGCAGCGGGTAGATCAGCGGGATGAACAGCACCGCCAGCATGACGTCCTTGCCACGCGTGTTGACGGTGATGGTCGAAAGCATGGTGCCGATGCCCGCGATTCCCACGGTGCCCAAAAGCAGCGGAAACACTAAGAACAAGAACGAATCCGAGAACGTCTCGGTGGTCATGAAGAAAAACACGAACAGCGGCACGGCGATGATCTCGACCGCAAGCAGGAACAGGAAGTTAGATGTGGCCTTCGCCAGGTAAACAACCGAACGATCAAGCGGAACCAGCAAGATGCCCTCAAGGCAGCCTTGCTCCTTCTCGTGCGAGAACGAGCGGTTCAAGCCCAACAGCGACGTGAACACGATGAGCGCCCAGATAAGACCACCCGACATGCGCACGATGTCCAGGCTTGCCGCGGTCTGAGCAAGCGCAGCGCCGTACACGATGATGACCAACAGCGCGAACAGCCCCATGGACACGACCATGTCGTGCGTGCGGAATTCCTGTTGGAGATCCTTGCGAAGAAGCGTCTTGTACTGTTGGAAAGTTGAAGGCGTCTGCAACATCAGGCAACCCCCATTCCAACAGTCTCGCGATACAGCTGCGAGAACTCACTGAAATCCAACGCGTTTTTATCGTCGAAGGAAACCACGCGGCCGCGAGCCAGAACCAACGCATGCGAGCACATGGCGAAACCCTTCCGTAAATCATGACTGACCATGACGAACGTGTGCTCGTCGCGGATATCGGCGATCAGACTATCGAAGATGTCGACCGCATGCGGGTCAAGCCCGGAATACGGCTCGTCAAGAAACACGACCGCCGGGTCGTGGACGATAGCGCGGGCGATGGCCACGCGCTGCGTCATTCCCTTCGAGAACGTGCGCACCGGGTCGAGCCTGCGATGCGAAAGGCCCACCACATCAAGCAATTCGTTCACGCGCTTTTGCGGATCGGCAACGCCGTACAGCTCGGCATACAACAGCAGATTCTCCTCGGCCGTGAGGTCGGGGTACAGCATGGGCTGATGCGAGATCAAACCGATGAAGTTGCGCGCGGCGTCGGGCTCTTCCTTCACGTTGACGCCCATGACGCGCGCCTCGCCAGACGAAGCGCGCGCAAGCGTGGATAACACGCGCAAGAGCGTGGTTTTGCCGGCACCGTTGGGGCCGAAGATCGACAAGAAAGCACCTTGTGGCAAAACGAAGCTGACGTCGTCAACAGCGCGACGCGTGCCGAACACCTTGCTCAGGTGCTTTACTTCGATTGCGGGTTTGCCCTGAACGGAATCCAACTTACGCCTCGCAAGCTTTCGCATTGGCAGATTCGCCCTGCTTCACGTCGGAACCCGCGGCGCCAGACGTAGCAAGCAGCTCGCCCGAACCACGACGACCTGCCAGCGCAAGCACGATGGCAACCATCAACAAACCGAAGCCAGACCACACAAGCGAGATCAACGGGTTCACACGAACGTCAAGCGACAGCGAACCCGTGGCGCTCAAGCCGCGGTAAACCACGAAGAGATCCTCGTCGGCGAAGCTGATAACGCCAGCGTCGAGCTTCTGCTGCTGGGTCATCACGTTTTGCTGAACAGACGGATGAACCTGGCCGACGTACTCGCCGCCGCGGTACACATCGAAATCAAGCTGCGACGAGACGGTGTAAGTCGCCTGGTTTGCGGAGTCGGCGGTGCCTGCCATCTTAAGCGTGTAATCCTGAATGGTGAACTCGGCAGACGAGGTGTCCGTCTGGGAATCGTAAGGCAGATAGCCCGTCTTCTCGGTAACGTACATGGACGAGCCGATAAGGCCGACCAAGATGATCGCCATGCTGACATGGGCCAATGCGCCGCCGTACGTTGCCGCATGATTGCGGAACAGGCCAATAGCCGAAGAGAGCACGTTCGTCTTGTGCACCTTCGCATAGCGCGAAATGCCGCGACCGATCATGAACAGCGCGTTGAAGAACAGCAGGCTGGCCACGAACAAGCCGACAACGGAAAGACCGACGTAGTACCACGAGGGGCCCGCCTCGGCCAGTGCGGCGGACTTGCTGTTGTCAAGAGAAAGCATGTCGAAGTACGCAGGCATCAACGTGGTCACGTAATACGCCAGCAAAACCGCGAACAGAGCCAAAGCGCAGATGCCTGGAACCTTCGCCTGCTTGAAGAACTTCTTCGGGTCGGTCTTTCCCCAGGCAAGCAGGGGGCACACCGCCAAAATGAACAGGTACACGATGCCCAGCGGGCGCGCGATGGAATCATACGACGTGGTACCCAGCGACTGACCGCCGAACGGAAGCCACGACGGCAACGCGGACGAAACGGTCATGTAGGTAAGCAGAAGCGTGAATACGATCATGATCACGTTGTTGAAGTAGTAAGCAGCGTCCTTGGAGACCATGTTCTCGACGTCGTCGCCACCCTCGGTCTCGGCGTCGAACTGCTTCCAACGAATTGCCAAGCCAACGATGCCAGCCAGAACCGCAAGCGCGATCAGCGAGCCGAACAGCGCGAGCGAAACGGGATCGCCCTCGAATGCATGAACGGACTGAACGATGCCCGAACGGGAAATGAACGTGCCCACGATGACGAACGCGAACGCAAGGCAGGCGCACATAACAGCCCAACGCTTGAACGCACCGCGCTGGCGGTAAACCGTGAACGTGTGGATTAAGGCAACGCCCACCAACCACGAAAGCAAGCTGGCGTTCTCGACCGGGTCCCAGCCCCAGTAGCCGCCCCAGCCCAGCACAACGTAAGCCCACACGGCGCCAAGGCCGATGCCCGCGCCCAGGAAAAGCCAGCTGAACAGCGTGAAGCGAGAGGAACGCTCGACCCACTTCGCCGACGAGTCACCAACGATGAGCGTGGCGATGGCGTACGCGAACGGCACTGCCATGCCAGCGTAGCCCACGAACAGAACAGGCGGGTGAATGGCCATGGCCCAATGCTCAAGCAGCGAGTTCATGCCGCTCATCGAAGCGACAGCGGTAAGAGAGCCATCGGAATTGAAGTAGCTTGCCGGGGTTGCCGTAAAGGGCATGTTGCTTTCCGAGAACACAAGAACGCCCAAGAACGCAAGCAGGACCACGTTCATGACCAGGATGGCCATGTTGTCCATCGTCGAAGCGTCCTTGCGCGCGCGAACGCACAGCGCAACCACGAACAGCGAGATGATGAAGGCCCAGAACATCAACGAACCCGCACGACCCGCCCACAGGCCCGACAACTTGTAGAGCCAAGCAAGGTTGCTGGTGGAAAGCGAGCGCTCCTGCAGCACGTACAGAATGGAGTAGTCACCCGCGAAGAAACAGTAAACCAGAATAGCGCAGCAAACGAACAAGGCCGCCGCAACGACCACGGACAGCGCGCGACCAAACCTCGAAAGCGCGGCAGCGCGGTCGCTTTCCCCCTGCCCTTCCGCCGTGCCCGCCTTACCGGATCGGGCAGAAAGAACCTGGCCCGCTGCAAGCAGAACCGTTGCCGCGATTGCGGCAACAAGAGAAACGATCAAACATCCGTAGCCGAACATGGACATGCTGGTTATCCCTCCAGAGCGACCTCGGTCGCAACGAACTTGCCCTCAGAAGAGAGCGCACCGGTAAGAACGACGGACGATCCCTCGGAAAGGTTGTCAGGCAAGCCACCCTCGAACGAAACGGGAAGCTGAACGTCGGGCGTGGCGGAATCTTGCACAACGAAGCGCTGATCAGCAGTCGCAGAGGCGATCGAACCCGCTGCAACCGTTCCCACGATCTTGACCGGCTTGTCGTAGACATCGGCACCGTACGAAAGCAGTTTCTCAACCGAAAGGGCCTCGGACGCGTTCTCGTACTTCGAGGGGCACTTCGTGACCAACTCGGTGCACTGCAGCACGCCGTCGGAACCAACCTTTCCGGTGCAGATAGCCTCGACGTCGTTGCCGAACGTGGAGGAAACGCCACCGTCGTAACGAACCTTCAAAGCGGTCTGTGCATCGGGGTCGACCTCGGAATCGTAAATCGAGAAGACAAGCACGTTGTTGTCGGTGGAGAACGAGTTGGGCACGACCTTGCCGGAAACCTTGACCTTGGCGTCGTGAACCGAACCCGAAGCAGCTTCGGCAACGGAGACGTTGCGCGCCGCAGAGCTTCCGCCCACAACGGCAAGCACGACAACAAGAGCGATGACAACGACGCCGGTGACCGCCATCATTCTGCGCTTGGTTTTCGTATTCATGTAGCTACCTCCCAGCCAACGTCGCGCGTGGCGCACGCCGGCATATTAACCCATAGGGGGTAGATTAATCGAGAAGCAAGCGGGCTTCGACCGATTCAAACCATCTGCAGATCAAAACCCGAATCATAAAGCAGCAAGCACGACAAACCCGAACGTATAGGGAAAGCCGAGTTACCTCGCCATCTTCTTAGCAGCAAACGTAAGCGCCGTGACTTCGGCCGCAATGGCGAGCAGCGCGAACGGGAAAGCGATCAGCGGAAGCGCACCGAACGGGGCCGACGAAACGGCGATGCCGGCAATGGCCGCACCGATGGCATTGCCCAGCTGCAAGAACGAGCTCGAAAGAGCAATGGCCATACGCGCGCCATCGCCCGCAATGGACGCCAAAAGCGTGTTCTGAACAGGCAGAAACGCCCATGCGAACAGCTGATACAGGCAAAGGGCGCCAACAAGGCCCAAGCCCGCACCCTCGCAGAAGAAGATCAAAAGCAGCGACAACGTCGAGCAGATGAAGCTGGTCATAATCGCAATGCGAAGGCCAACACGGTCGGCAAGCCAACCGTGAAGCTTTGTGCCCAGCATGCTCATCAGGCCGACAACCAGCAAGACGACGCTCAGATACGCGTTGAATTGCGGCGCGAACGCATCCAGGAACGGCGTGACGTACGTGTAGAAGCAGGCGAAAGCGCAAACCATGAAAGTCGTGCCAGCATAGGCGAACATCACCGCCTTGTTCGCCAGCGGAGCAAGGCGCTGTTTGACGGTAAGGTCCTCGGTGTCGGGAGCCGTGTTCGGGAACACCTTAGCGATGACAAGGAAGGCCGCCACCGCGAAGATAGCGATGACCAGGTACGCGTTCTGCCAGTTAACGCTCTCGCGCAATGCGCGGGCAATGGGCATGGCCAAAACCGACGCCGCGCTGAAGCCCAGGGCCACGTTGGCCATGGCGCTTGCCTGCTTTCCGGGCGCAGCAAGCTTCTGCGAAGCGGAATACGCCGTGGCCACGAACGCGCCGTTGCCCATTCCCATGATGCCGCGCGCAACCATCTGAAGCGGAAAGATACTGGTAACTGCGGTCATAAGAAGGCCGACTGCCATGCACGCCAAGCCAATCAGAAGCTGGACGCGAGCCGAATAGCGCGCAGTCAGCATAACGATGACGGGCGCCAGGAAGGCGTTGATCAGGCCGAACGCCGTCATAAGAAGGCTAACCTGACCAAGCGAGATGTCAAGCGTTGCGGCAACCTGGTCGGGCACACCCAAGATATACTGCTGAGAGCAACCTAGAACAAAGCAGCAAAGAGCCAAAAGCCAGATCAACCTCGAAGAGCCCTTTTCAGATCCCATGCCCTTAGCTTCGTCGCGCGCTTCGCCCATGCAAGGCCCCTTTCAAGAAAAAACGCCGCGTGTGCGGCGCGATGCAAATCCAACGGTATATTTTAAAGGAGCAAAACGACAAGGAGCAAAGCGCACATGGCCGACCACCCCGAAACCAAACTTGCCACACAAGATGCAGCCGTACAACAAGACGCGGCGGCCGAAGGGGGCGAAGCGAGCGACGCGCCAGTCCCTACCAGCAAGGCGCACGCGAACAACGCGCCCGAAACCATCGTCGACGCCGATGGCGTGGTCTACCGGAAAACACCCGACGGGCTGGTGCTTGAGGACGCATCGGAAAGCCAAGCGCGCGCCTACCGCGCGATGGACGGAACCATCGGCATAGGCAACCTGGCCTTCGCCGGCAACACGGCCCTCGAGATGATCGCCATTCCCCAGGGTGTTCGCTGGATCGGCGATTCCGCTTTCAGCGCCTGCGAGAACCTGACAACCGAGGTTCTTCCCGATTCCCTTGAGCGCATCGAGGACTGGGCGTTCTTCGGATCGTCCATCGAGTCGCTTCACATTCCCGCGGCTTGCAACCACATAGGGTCGTGCGCGTTGGTGGCCGACGGCGGCGGCAAATCGGAAATGTGGACCAGCGGACGATCGCTCAACCTGTACGAGATCTCGATCGACCCCGAAAACGACAGCTTCTACCTGGCATCCGACGTTCTGTGCGCACGCAAGGCGGCGGCCGACGGCGGCGACGTGGCTGTGTTGTACATCGGCCCCGCCACCAACGTGGCCATCCCCAAGGAAGTAACTGAGATCGGCCCCATGGCGTTCGCGAACGCGTCCACGTTGGAAGAACTGGTCGTGCACGGCGGCGTGAAAAAGCTGGGACCGTCGGCACTTGCGCTCAGCGAGCCTCCGCGCCGCATCGTCATCGGGCTTTCGCCCGCGGTAGACGGACACGATCGGCTTAAGATCGAACCGCCGCGCAACGAGGCGGGCCTGAACGCCGTGAACCGCATGTTCAAAACGGACATCATCGACCCCACGCTCATCATGGCCGAGATGGACCGCGCCACGCTCAACCAGAACGACCACTTTGCACGCTACGGAACAATGGTCAACCGCCTAGCCGACCCCATCTTCCTCAGCCCGACCATGCGCGAGCAGTTCACGGCTTTTCTGCGCAACAAGATCTGGACCGTTTGCGGTCTATTCCGCGATCGCGGGAACGCCGACGGCTTCAAGAAACTCGTCGATACGGGAGTGTTGGACGCCGAAACGTTCACCAAGGTGATTGACCAGGCAACCGACGAAGGCGACACCGCCATGGTGGCGCAGCTGCTTCAACTGAAACGCGATGCCGAGCAGGACGATGACCCGTTCGCGCTGTAATCCCGCAAACAACCAGGCAGCCGCACGCTAGCACCAAACAAGCCGCGGGCCCGCAAACTGCGGCTTTACGCCCTCTTCCCCGAACGACGGGGCAACTGTCCCTTTCGAAACGCGAACTCCTCAAAGCCGAACGCGCCTAAAATGAAGGGAACGGCAACCAACGGCAAGACCATAACGGGAGCAACCGCAATGACCATACCTGCGATGGGCGCACCAAGCGCGTTGCCCATCTGCATGAAGGAATTCGAAAGCGAAAGAGCCATGGCCGAACCCTCGCCGGCAAGGTCGGTTAGCACCACGTTTTGGACAGGGACGAACATCCACGCCGCGCCCATCCACAGCAGCAACGGCGGAATAACGCCGCAGCCGGCGCCTTCAAGCGCGAATGTCGCCGCAAGCATAAGCGCGATGGAGACCAGGCAGAACTCGATAGCCGTGCGCGGGCTGAAGCGGTCGGCGATGACGCCGCAAAGCTTCGTACCGATCAGGCTCATGATTCCCAGGCCGAACAGGACAACGCTGGTGCCCGAACCCAGCTCGGGCATGGCCGTGTCGATAAACGGGGTGATGTAGGTGTAGAACACGCTGAAGGCCATGAAGACGAACAGCGATCCGGCCAGCGCCGATACGACCGCCTTGTTGGCAAGCGGCGTCAAGCGATCCTTGGCCGAAGACGAGGCGTTGGCGGATTTGATCTCGGGAATCAAACGCATGACGGCCGCGATGCCCACCACGCCGAGCACAGCGAGCGCCAAATAGGCAGAATGCCAGCTGATGATGTCGCGAAGGGCGCGAGCGATGGGCATGGCCAAAACCGACGAGGCGCTGAAGCCCAGTGCAACATCCGCCATAGCGGACGCCTGCTTGCCGGGAGCCGCCAGCGACTGCGCAAGCGCGTAAGCGGTTACCACAAAGACGCCGTTACCCAAGCCGACAAGGCCGCGCGAGAAGATGAGCAGGCCGAAGTTGTTCGTCAAACCCATCAAAGCCAAACCGGCAACAATAAGTACCATGCCCCCAATAAGCTGCCTGCGCTGCGACCACTTCGCCGTAACCATGATGGCAACTGGCGCAAGTAAGGCATTGACCAGTGCATACGCCGTCATAAGAAGGCTGATCGCCGAAAGCGAGACGCCGGTATCGGAAGCGATTTGGTCAGGCACGCCCAACAGATACTGCTGAGCGCTGCCCAAGATGAAGCAGCACACGGCAAGAAGCCAAACCAGCCCGTTCGACGATTTCGAAGAAGCGCCCTCATTCATATGCGCGATTCGACCTTTCACTCATTAACTCCCGATTGCCCGGAAGCGCTGCGACTTAGCCGCGATCCCCCAACAAGACCGCGCTTTCGCGTATCGTTCGCACGCGGTTTGCAGACGGAGGCGAAAAATGCCTTCCCGTAAAGAAAAAGGTCAGGAGGAATAACCCCCTGACCTGCAGTTTCCGTGGTGGAGATGATGGGATTCGAACCCACGACCCCTACGTTGCGAACGTAATGCTCTCCCAGCTGAGCTACATCCCCACGTAAATGCGCTGTCCTGCGCAAGAAAGTATTGTGCGGTTTGCTCCCCGTTTTGTCAAACAAGGTGCCGCGTCTTCAAAAGAACCCTACGCGCTAAGCAAGAACTTCTTCCTCGGGAGCCTCTTCAGAAGCGTCGGAAGAAGCAGTACCAAGCTCGTCCTCTTCGGCCTGAGGAACGAACGGCTCGAAGATGGGCTCGCCGTTCTGAGAAAGCTCAACGGCGCCGGTAAGAATATCAACGTACTGATACGACTGACGGGCGGTGCGGCCGCGCTTGCGATCGACTTCCATCACGAACAGACGGGGGTGAACCTGCGTAAGGACGCCCTCGCTCTCGACGATCTTCGAGCGACCCATGTTCGCGCGAACCTTCAGGCGCTGGTCAACGTAGTTGCTAAGCGTGTCGTGAATGGTATTAACGAGATTTGCCTGCTGCTCCAAATCCATGCTGTGCTTCTTTCTGCGGTACGAAAACAATCGTTCGGAATTCTAACACGCAAGTTGCGAACATCATGGAAACCCCATATCAAGGCACGAAAGCGCACCCCACCACAGGAATCTCTGACCAGTAACTTGTGAAAAACGGCTAACTTGAAGCCCGGCGCCAGCGCCTCGAATCAGCGCTCCAGGGCAAGATACGCCTTACCCAACGCAACGAACTCGGCCTGCGAAAGCGTCTCGCCGCGGCGAGACGGCTCGATACCGCATGTGGCGAACATCTGGGGCAACGCCTTCGTCGCAACATCATCCCCGCGGCTGGCGAAATACGCCTTGCAGGAGTTCGCGATGGTCTTGCGCCTGTTCGTGAACGAGGCATCGGCCATAACGCACGCAGCCGCGCGCTGCTCGGGCGACAAAGCACTGCCGTCCGCATCGACCACCTGATGACGATCGAGCCTGACCACCATACTCTCAACGTGGGGCGGCGGGAAGAAATTCCCGGGCGACACCAAGAACTTGTCAACGGGTTTGGCAAACAACGACAGCTTCACCGTGTAAGCGCCGTAGTTCTTGGTTCCGGGCATCGCCATGATACGCTCGCCCACCTCGCGCTGGACCATGACCGTGGCGCTGTCCACAAACGAGAAGCGCTCAAAGAAGTCAAGGATGATGGTTGCGGCCACCGCGTACGGAAGGTTCGAGACGAACTTGTTCGGACGCTCGTCCGCAGAAAGACCCAGCTGCGAACAAACCGCATCAAGATCGGTTTCCTGCAGGTCAAGCGCGTCTTTCTGGATAAGCGCGAAACGATCGGCCCATTCGGCCAGCGTTCCTTCCAGCACCGCAGGAAGGTCGCGGTCGCGC
The DNA here is from genome assembly GCA_900552365.1 of uncultured Coriobacteriaceae bacterium. Taxonomy (GTDB): domain Bacteria; phylum Actinomycetota; class Coriobacteriia; order Coriobacteriales; family Eggerthellaceae; genus UMGS1502. The sequence goes on along the minus strand of URZP01000001.1, from coordinate 33,600 downwards.
TCAATCGAAATCACATGACCGCTGCACTTCAGCAAAGCCTCGGTGAGCGTTCCGATACCCGGGCCAACCTCCAAAACGAAATCATCCGGCACCAAGCCCGCAAGATCGGCGATCTTCTTGATGACATCGTCATTGACCAGGAAGTTCTGACCAAGCGCATGCTTCGTAGCCAACCCATGCGCCTGAAGGACCTCACGCGTGGCACCCACGGCGGCAAGCGATGAAAGCCTCTCGGAACTAACCACGGCCGCCTCGCTTCCCCGACGGGCCCGAACCGCGCTTGCCCTGGTTCTTCGAGGTTGAATGGATGTTCAGCTTGGGGCGACCCTGAGCGTTCTGCACGCCGGGGGCGTTCCTATCGTCGGCATTCGCAGGCTGAGACTCGGGCTTCGCATCCGAAGAGGCATCTGCAGAAGCGACACCCCTCCCCGCCTGCTTGCCGGCCTGGGGCTTTGTGCCTGTGGCTTTCTCGGCCTTTTTCGCCTTGCGCGCCTGACGAAGGTTCTCAGCGTGAACGACGTGAATGCTCTCGATGTCGTCCGCAGCGATGCGCGCGAAGCCGACCTTGCGGCCTTCGGGCACGTATTCCTCGCCTTCGGCCGTGATCTGGCCGTCGGCATCGATCTTGCCCACCCAGTCGACAATGCGATCCAAGCGGAAACCGGCCACGGCGCCCGCCGCGCGAACCTCGTCGATCAGCGCGTCATAACCGTTCGGGCCCGCACCCTCGCCGATGATATGCAAGGTCATGGGACGACGGTTGCCGCCGGCTTCCCAGGTCCAGAAGTAGGGCTGCAACCTATCAAGCAAGGCCTTCATCGGGGCGGGAGCGCCCGAGAAATACACCGGCGAAACAACGATCAGCTCGTCGGACTCGTCAAGAATCTCGCGGATCTCGTCCATGTCGTCCTCGAAGACGCACGCATGGCCCTCGCTGTTCTTGCAGCCGTCGCATCCCACACACGCCGAGATGGCAAGCTCGGACACGGGAGCCAGCGAGACCTCGTCATCGGGGCACTCGTCGATGCATGCCTCGAACAGCATCTCCGCCAAATGGGCGCTGCGGCCGTTCGACCTGGGCGAACCCACTATGATCAGTCGTTTCATGCAGTTTTCCCTCTCTGGAACCACATCTGAATCGATTGCCGCCAAGCCCCAAGGCCGGCGGCAACCTGTTGGAATCGTTATTGAAGCGCCGCCCGTTCAAGCTGCCACAAGGTGGGCTGTCGGTCGAGCAACGCAAGCGCATTGTCGTGCAGCTGGGCGAGAACCCGTGCCTTAGCTGCGAAAATATCGCCTGCATCAGCGCCTTCGTCCGCCGAAACGCGAGCTTCGGCCAGGCAATCAGCCGTGAACAGCGTATGGAACGGCTCGCACACCATGCCGCGCATAGGCTCGGGCGTCATGTACGGCGAATCCGTCTCGGTAAGCAGCAAGCTCATGGGCGCACGCACCGCGGCGTCGCGCGTGTAGTCGGCTTTCTTGAACGTAAGCGCTCCGCCGAACGCAACATAACACCCGGCGTTCACCCACGGCTCAAGCGTTTCCCAATCAAGATCGAAGCAATGCAGAAGCACGCCCGCCTTGGGCAATCCCTCTTCCTGAAGAATCTGAAACGCCTCGTCATGCGCCTCGCGGATATGAAGCGCCACGGGAAGCCCCGTTTTGTGGGCAAGGCGAAGCTGACGACGGAACACATCGCGCTGAACGTCGCGCGGCGACAGATCGTAGTGGTAATCAAGACCGATCTCGCCGATAGCGCACACACGCGGGTCGGCAAGACGCTCAAGCAGCGCAACCTCAAGCGCTTCGTCATAATGGCTGGCGTTATGCGGATGGCATCCAACCGCCAAGCGCACGCGCGGCACACGAAGTTCGCTCACGTCGGGGCACGCAGGGGCGAACGCGGTCAAGTCGTCCCCCTCCGGGAAATGGCTTGACGTCGCCTCACTACCACCTGCGGCAACAACATCCTGCGTGTCGTCAAGCAACTGCGGAATGCGCGACGTAGCCTCATCAAGCCAGCCGTCCAACTTGTCGAACGTCGCAGGCTCGCCGCCATGGATATCAATGATGTTGCACACGAAGTCGATGCCCCACACTGCCGCCCGAGCAAACGCCAACGGCGGATCGGGCAGCAGGTGAACATGGGCATGCGTATCGGCTATCGGTCCTTCCGCCTTGGGCGGAAGGACGAAGCGGAACTTCCCGTGCTTGCGCTTCTGACGATACAGCGCGTCGTAGAAGCTGGGCTGATCGAACTCGTCCACGTTCGCGCTTACTCGATGCCCAGGTCGATTGCGTCAACATCAAGGCGCGGGAACAGCGGATCGCCGATCTCGACGGTGTTGCCGGCGGGCAGCTGGCCCCACGTGGTTGCGGCCTCGATGTCGGTGATGGCGGCGATGTCGCCCAAGCCCAGACGGCGGAAGACCTCGGCGGAAGTGTTGGGCATGAACGGAGCCAGGTACAGTGCGATGATACGGATGGCCTCGAGGGTGTTGTAAATGACCGCAGCAAGCTCGCCGGCGGTTTCCTCGGACTTGGCAAGGTTCCACGGAGCCGATTCCTCGACGTACAGGTTGGCGCGGCCAGCAAGCTTCTGAACTGCGGCAACGGCACCAGTGAAGTCAACATCGGTCATGCACTTGTCGTACTCGGCGTACAAGCCCTCGGCGATCTCGCGCAGCGGGTTCTGGACGGCAGACTCGGGAGCCTGGGGCACCTTGAAGTCGTAGTACTTCTTCACCATGTTGCACACGCGGCTGACCAGGTTGCCCCACGTGTTGGCAAGGTCGGCGTTGTAAACCTGCGTCATGCGCTCGATGGAGATGTTGCCGTCATGACCGAACTGGACGTCGCTCATGAAGTAGTAGCGGTAAGCGTCGACGCCGTACACCTTGACCAGGTCAGCGGGCATGATGCCGTTGCCCTTGGACTTGGACATCTTCTCGCCCTTGGTCATAAGGAAGCCGTGACCGAACACGGTGTTGGCAACAGGCAGACCAGCAGCCATCAGCATGGCGGGCCAGATCACGCAGTGGAAGCGCGTGATGTCCTTGCCCACGAAGTGGTACTGAAGGGGCCAACGACGATCGAACTCGTCGCCGCGCTCGGGGTCGGCGTAGCCAAGACCGGTGAAATACGCCAGCAGCGCGTCAGCCCAAACGTAGGCGACGTGGCCCTCGTCGAAGGTGAAGGGAACGCCCCAATCGAACGTGGAACGGCTGATGGACAGGTCCTGCAGACCGCCCTCGACGAACGAGACGATCTCGTTCTTGCGAGTTTCGGGACGAACGAAATCAGGATGCTCGGCGTAGTACTTCAGCAGCGGTTCCTGAAACTCGGACAGCTTGAAGAACCAATTCTCCTCGCCCGAGGACATGCGGCGCACGGGACGCTTGCAGTCGGGGCACACGAACTCGCCGTCCTCGTTCTTCAGCAGGTCGGATTCAGCATAATAGGTTTCCTCGTGAACGCAGTACCAACCCTCGTAAGCGCTTTTGTACAGATAGCCGGCGTCGTAAAGCTTCTGCCAGAACTGCTGCACGGTGCGCGTCTGACGGGGGTCGGTGGTGCGCACGAAGTCGGTGTAGGTGATATTGAGCAGGTCCCATGCATCGCGGAATGCGGGCTCCATCGAATCGCACCACTCCTGCGGGGTCATGCCATGAGCCTCAGCGGTTTCGGCGACCTTCTGGCCGTGCTCGTCCATTCCGGTGACCAGGGCGACGTCGTAGCCGTTCATGCGCTGATAGCGCGCGACGGTATCGGCGGCCACCGTGGTGTAGGCGGTTCCCAAGTGCGGGGCCGCGTTCACGTAGTAGATGGGCGTGGTGATCGAGTACATTCCCTTAGACATGCGATTCGCTCCTTCTTTCGCCGCGACGCTTGCGAATGATGCAAGGGCGGCACGTATATACGCAGGCGCCGACGTTTGATCGGTCGCCATGCACGAAAACAGGCGCCGTGCACGAATGCACAGCGCCCGTCATTTTATCACCTGATGGGGCGGTTACCCACGCCAACCAGGAGCGAGCATGCTAAATGCTGTTCATCTGCGCAAGGCAGGAGTTATACCAGTGATCGGCGTTGGGCGGGCAGTACTTCTGCGCAGCGGCATACGTAAGCGTGTAGCCGTAGCCGCGGGCCAGGCCCGCTACGTGCGCGTTGATGGCCTCTTCCCACGAGTCCCAGCTAACCGAGCCCCAACCCCAGGCGTTGTGCGAAGCGAAGCAGTACGCGCCCTTGGTGCTTTCGACGCACGAGATGGCGGGCGACCAGCGCGGGTCGACGCCGTAAGTCCAGGCAGCGCGCGCGAACGTCTCGCCATAGCCCGAAAGGGGCGAACCGGCCAGATAGTTGTTGATGCGCGCGGTCCACTGGGAGACGAAGATATCCTCGTCGGAAGACCAATCGGCGGTGTCGGTAGAAGCCGCAGGAGGCTCGGCGGCGCTGCCCGAAGAAGAACCCGCGTCCGATTCGGAGTCGGAAGGAGCAGGCGAATTGGCAGACTCGGCCTTAGCAGCCTGCGCAGCTTTGGCAGCCTGGGCTTCCTCGGCCTGGCGCGTGGCCTCCTCAACGGCGCGACGCTGCGCCTCGATGCGGGCGTTTTGCGCCTGCTGCAGGGCTGCCTGCGCGGCTTCTGCCTGATCAGCAGCTTCCTGCTTGCTGGCATTCAGCTGATCTTGAGCCTGCAGAAGCTGATCTTGCATGCTGGAAAGCGACTCGATCTGCTCGAGGTTCGAGCGTGTGACAGCGTTGAAATAGTCGACACGCGTGATGAAATCGCTCAGGCTTTCGGAGGACAGGATAAGGTCCAGAATGGAAGCCGTGTCCTGCTGCGCCTTGTACAAGTCAACGCACGCAGAGCTTGCGCGTTCCTTCTGCAGAGGGATTTTCTCTTCAAGCTCGGCAATGGCCTGAGCGTTCTCGTCGATCTGCTTCTGCAGCTCGTCAACGCGAGCCATGGCGTCGTTGTACGCAGTCGCGCTGTCCTCGATCCGCTGCTGGAACTCGTCGGGCTGAGGATTGGTATCGATGTCCTCGCCCAAAGCCGCGGGGAACGACCACGTGCCTGCCAGCACAAGCAACATCGAAAGAAGCGCCGCGACAAGTGCGCGCAAGCGGCCTTGTATGCCCAGCTTCGTTTGTTTGGTAATCGGCATATCAATCCTTGTCGTTGGATACTCCGATTATAAAAGAGGGGGCTTCCGCACAGGCTGTTCCCACCAAATGGGCACACGGCAGCGCGGCCGAGGGCGCATGAGCGACAAGCTGCGCCCTCGAAACGACAATTCTTTCTTTCATTTTGCAATTTATATTTGACATTCCGAAATTGATGCAATATATTTCTGTCATGTTGCAACAGATATCCGTCTATTCACGAAAGGGATCTCATGCCTGGAGAAAAGAATCTTCGCATGAAGGCGGCACGCGCGGCGGCCGGCCTTTCGCAAACCGACCTTGCCGAAGCCGTAGGCGTCACGCGACAGACCATCGGGCTTATCGAGGCAGGCGGCTACAACCCCACGCTCAACCTATGCGTGGCAATTTGCAAAACCCTGCACGTCACCTTGAACGATCTGTTCTGGGATGGCGAAAACTAAGCGAGCCTCCTTCACTCAATCCAACCCACTCGTTTTAGGAGCGAATCATGAAACTGCAGAATACGAAACTCGCACGGAAATGGCGTGAATACGCAGGTCCCAAAGACGAACGTCTTGAAGCCGAGAACGCCAAGATCTACAAGTTCGGATTCATGCTGCTCTCGTTCGGAATGCTGGTGCTGCTGGTCTACCAAATCATGGCTCAGCAAGTTGCTTGGGTGCACAACGGCGCCGACGGCGCGTTCAAGCTCTTCGCAAACCCCGTCGATGCCGTCATGTACGCGTGGCTGTTCGTCGTGATGTTGATATGTTCTGTGCAGCAAACGCGAAAGGGTTACGTCGACACCAATCGCTTCGGCCAGACCGATCACCTACCCACAGGCTATTTCTTGCTTATCGCCGGCATCACCGGCGTCGCAAGCGCACTTGCCATTGCCGCCATGCGCTGCATCGCCGAAGCGCAAATCGTTCCGCTCGAAAACGTCTTTTGGGTGGCGAATCTGGCAACGGGCGCGGTGTTCGGCGTCGTGATCTTCATCGCCGTGTTCGGTGCGCTGGCCTTGGCGTTCTTCGAAGCGAAGCAGCGCCGTGCGAAGATCGAAGCCGAACTGGACGACTAGCTCTAAACGCAGGCGGCTATACGGCTAGACCTCGGCACCGAAAGAGCTAAAGAGCGGCGCCCGCCGCCCCTCGTACTACGAGCGAAGCTTCTTACGAGCTGCGCGCCAATTAGGAAGATGCTGGTCAAGCAAGGCGTAGAACGACGGACCGTGCCCTGAAACCAAAAGATGGCACAGCTCATGCACCACCACATACTCAAGGCATTCTGGCGGATACAACGCCAGGCGCACGTTGATGCAAATACGGCCCGTCGCAGGTTGGCAGCTTCCCCACCTGGTTTTCATGTTGCGATACGCAAGCTTGCCGGCCTTCACCCCAAGCACCGGCTCCCATTTCGCGATAAGCGCCGGCACATGCGCCTGAACTTTGGCGCGCCAACGCGCAACCTCTTCGGGGGTCGCGCTCTCGGCCTTAGCCGCTACCGATTCGCGCGCAATCACCGCATGACGCTCGATCCAGTCACGACGATCGCGTACGATGGCCTGTATATTTGAAACGGGCTCGCGCAGCGGCACAGAAAGCTCCGCGTGACCGTCGGGGGCTTTCACGCGCAGCGTGATGTTCTTCACGCTCTTGCGACGCACCAACACGCGCAAGCCGTCAACCTCGATCCATTCGGGTTCAGCGGCTAGCGCCTTCGACCGCTTCCCTGCCAATTAAGATCGCTCCGCTTTAACGGCGGCAACGGCATCAAGAGCCAGGCGATAGGCCTCATTTTTGGGAATGCCGAACTCTGCGACCAGGGTTTTCGTGATCTGCTTGCCCTTCTCGCCCGCTGCGGCAAGCTCTGCCGCGCGGTCTTCCGCCTGCGCGGCGGCATTCGACGCAGCTTGCTCGCCTTCTTCAGCGCTGGGCCCGTCAATGACGATGACGATCTCGCCCTTCACGCGACCTTCTTGGGCGCGCTTGGCAAACTCCTGCGCAACAGCCGGGGCATCGCCACGGTAAACCTCTTCGTGCAGCTTGGTAAGCTCGCGGCACACCGTGACCTTGCGCAACGGGAAAACAGAAGCGATAACGCTCAGCGCATCGGCCAGCCTGTTGGGGCTTTCGTAGAAGATAAGCGCAGCCTGCAAATCGCGCAGGTTTTCAAGCGCCTCGCGACGCTGAGCGCCCTTGCGCGGGAAGAAACCAACGAACATGAACGAGGTATCGGTGCACCCGCTTGCCACGAACGCCGTGGCGAAAGCCGTGGGACCAGGCAGAACGTCAACCGCGCAGCCGAGCTCACGCGTTGCGGAAACAAGGCGCATGCCCGGGTCGGAAACGCCCGGCATGCCGGCATCGGAACAGTACGCGATGCGCTCGCCTGCGGCGATGCGCTGCGCCACCGCTTCGGCGCGCTTGCCGATGGTGTTCTCATCCAAGCGCTCAAGGCGCTTCTCAATGCCAAGCGCAGCAAGAAGCTTGCCCGTGACGCGCGTGTCCTCGGCGCACACGACGTCGGCATCGCGCAGAGCTTCAAGCGTACGCAACGTGATATCGCCCAAGTTACCGATAGGCGTGGGGCATACGTACAGCTTGCCCTCGCGATCGCCACGCGCATGTTCGCTCGCGGTGTCCTCGCAAGTAGTCTGAGCGGCAACGTCCTCGTAGTCGCCCGCGTTCGCCGCGCCATCAACGAAGGCGCCGCCAAACACGGCGGCACCTTTCGCATTCTCTTCGTTTTTGATCTGGAAAGAGATCATTTACTTCTCAACCTTTTCGGTTTCAACATCCAGCTCGAAATCGCCCATGTCCTGCTGGACCGCATGCGGGCCAGCAGCATCCAGGCGCGCATCGCGCTGACCCTTCGCCTCGGCCTCCTTCTCGGCCAAGTTAGCCTTAGCAACCGAAATCATCAGTTTGATGCGGTTGAGCTGATTGACTTCGGACGAGCCAGGATCGTAGTCGACGGCCACGATGTTGGCCATGGGGTAACGGCGGCGGATCTCCTTGATGACGGCCCTGCCAACCACGTGGTTGGGCAGGCACGCGAACGGTTGAGCGCACACGACGTTCGGAGCGCCATGACGCACCAGCTCAACCATCTCGGCGGTAAGCAGCCAACCCTCACCCATGGAGTTGCACAAGCTCAGGATCTCCTCGCCATAACCGGCCAGCGTGAAGATGTCGGTTGGGGCCTCGAAGCGCGTGGACTTCCCCATGGCGTCGATAACCGGCTTGCGCATGGTCTTTAGCAGGCCAAGGATCATCTTCGCGCCGAACGCGCCCTTGGACGAGCGGCCCAGCGGGTCCTTCTGGAAAATGCGGCCCGCAATGCCAAACAAGAAGAACTCGATCAAGCCGGGGACAACGGCTTCGCAGCCCTCGGCCTCGATGACGTCAACCACCTGGTTGTTCGCCGTAGGATGGAACTTGACCAAAATCTCACCGACAACGCCAACACGGGGTTTAGTGCCCTCGCCCTGAAGCGGCAAGGTGTCGAAGTCCTCGACGATCTTTTGAACGGTCTTCGCGAAAACGCCCTGCTTCACGCCGCTGTACAGCTGCTGCTTGCAAGTTGCCATCCAGTAATCGAACAAGCGCTGAGCACTGCCAGGCTCGACCTCGTAGGGGCGCGTGCGGTACAGCGCGGTCATAAGAAGGTCGCCGTACGAGAACGCGTAAATTGCCTGCTTGAGCATGGGCAGCGTAACCTTGAAGCCCGAGTTGCTCTCGTCCAAGCCGCCCTGCAGGGCCAGCGAGATAACGGGGATGTACTCGAGGTTCGCGGCCTTCAAAGCCTTGCGGATCAGCGAGATGTAGTTGGTGGCACGACAGCCGCCGCCCGTCTGCGTGATGATGACGGCCAGCTTGTGCGTGTCGTATCGACCGCTGGTGACCGCCTCCATGATCTGGCCGGTAACCAGAATGGACGGATAGCAGATATCATTGTTGACGTACTTCAAGCCGGCATCAACCGCACCATGGTCAACCGACGGCAGAAGTTCCATGTTGTAGCCGTTTGCCTTGAACACGGGCGCCAGCAACTCGAAGTGGTACGGGGCCATCTGCGGGGCGAGGATGGTGTAGCCCGCATCCTTCATTTCCTTGGTGAACTCAGCGCGCGGGAACTGGGTGGACTCGGCGTCGCGATTCACGTCCTCAAGGTCAGCCGCAACCTTCTTCAGGGCGTTCACCTCGGACTCGGCAGCGCCAGCCGCACGCATCTTGCTGGCGATCTCGGCAGCAGCGGTGGCAACGTCGGCGCCGTCCGATGCCTCGCGGCGCGCCTCGAACTTGGCGACAAGTTCTTCGGCCTGCGCGGCAGGACAGCCGGTGTTGGCCTCGAGAATCGCCTCGGCTTCCTTCTCTTGCTGATCGCGAAGCGCGGCAAGCAAGCTGCGCACACGGATACGAGCGGCGCCCAAGTTGGAAACCTCGTCGATCTTCAGAACGGTGTAGATCTTGCCCGAAGCCTCGAGGATCTCCTGCACCTGATCGGTGGTCAGGGCATCAAGGCCGCAGCCGAAGCTGTTCAGCTGGATAAGGTCGAGGTCGCGACGCTGCGTGGCCACCTTGGCGGCGGCGTACAGGCGCGTATGGAACATCCACTGGTCAACCAAGCGAATGGGGCGCTCGAGCGTGCCCAGGTGAGCGATGGAATCTTCGGTAAGCACAGCCAAGCCGAAGCTGGTAAGCAGCTCGGGGATGGCGTGGTTGATCTCGGGGTCGTTGTGGTAGGGACGGCCAGCCAACACGATGCCGTGCGTGTTGGTTTTCTCCATCCACGCAAGCGTCTCCTCGCCCTTGGCGCGGATGTCGGCTTTGAAGCGCGCGTCCTCTTCCCATGCGGCGTCGACGGCGGCGTCGATCTCGCGCTTGGTGGGCAGGCTGCCATTCTTGCCAACAACGTTGCCGAAATTCTCGCACAGCTCGACGAACAGGCGCTTCTTCAGGTAATCGCGCTTGTCGTAGGGCAGCCACGGCGACAAGAAGGCCACATCAGATGTACGCAGCTCGTCGATGTTCAGGCGCAACGCCTCGGGGTAGCTGGCAACAATAGGGCAGTTGAAGTGGTTGCCGGCGCCTTCGTCCTCTTGGCGCTCCCACTTGCTGCAGGGCATCCAGATGAAATCGGGATGCTTGGCCAGCAGATTCATAACGTGACCATGCGACATCTTGGCCGGGTAGCACACGCTTTCGGAAGGCATGGACTCGATGCCCGACTCGAACACCTTCTTGGTGGATTGGTCAGACAGAACAACCCTGAAGCCCAGCTTGGTGAAGAAGGTGAACCAGAACGGATAGTTCTCGTACATGTTCAGAGCGCGGGGCATGCCAACCGTGCCGCGCGTAGCCTGATCGGGCTCGAGCGGCGTGTAGTAGTCGAACAAGCGCTCGGACTTGTACTTGAACAAGTTCGGGACCTCGTTCTTCTTGTCCAGCGCATTACCGGCACCGCGTTCGCAGCGATTGCCGGTGATGAAACGACGATGACGGCCAGTTTCCTCGTCCACGCCGAAGTCGTTGACGGTAAGCAGGCAGCTGTTCGAGCAGCCCTTGCAGCGCGTGGTGCGATGCGTGGGATTAAGCGCAGCAAGCTCGTCAACGGAAAGAAGCGTGGATGCAACTGCCGGGGCCGATTCGCCGCGGGCCGCGTACTCGCGAGCATTGCGGGTGACGGACTCGTGGAAACGGTCGCGCGCCAAAAGGGCCGCGCCATACGCGCCCATGTTGCCGGCGATGTCGGGGCGCACGGCATTCACACCGGCGAGCTGTTCGAAGGCGCGAAGGACCGAGTCGTTCAGGAACGTGCCGCCCTGCACGATGACATGCTTGCCAACGTCATGCGGGTCGCGGATCTTGATAACCTTGAACAGCGCGTTCTTGATGACGGAAATGGCCAGGCCGGCGGCGATGTCGCCAACCGTGGCACCTTCCTTCTGAGCCTGCTTGACGCGGCTGTTCATGAATACAGTGCAGCGACTGCCCAGGTCAACGGGATTTTCCGCCGCATTGGCGGTTTCTGCGAAGTCGGCAACCTCAAGGTTCAGGCCACTTGCGAAACTTTCGATGAAGCTGCCGCAGCCCGACGAGCAGGCTTCGTTCAACATGATGTGGTCGATAACGCCGTCTTTGACGCGCAGGCACTTCATGTCCTGGCCGCCAATGTCCAGAATGAACTCGACGTCAGGTACCATTTCACGCGCGCCGCGCAAATGCGCGACGGTCTCGATTTCGCCGGAATCAACACGCAAGGCCTGCAGCAGCAAAGCCTCGCCGTAGCCTGTTACCGTGGAATGGCCGATGCGAACCAGCGGCCTGCCGGTGTCGGGGTCTTTAGGCAGGTCGGCGTACAGCTTGGCGAGCGCATCCTTAGCGCAACCAAGAACGTCGCCCTTGTTGCTGACGTAATGGGTCCACAGAATCTGGCCATCCTCGCCGATAAGCGCGGCCTTGAAGGTGGTGGAGCCTGCGTCGATGCCCAAAAACGCCGTGCCCTCGTAGGTTGCCAGGTCGCCGCGACGCACGCGCTCGCGGTCGTGACGCTGCTTGAATTCCTGATAGTCGGCCTCATCCTTGAACAGCGGGGCCAAACGCGTGACCTCGGAGCCCTGGATGTTGCCCAGACCATGTAGGCGCTCGACCAATGCGGAAAGCGTCTCGACCTTGGGCTGGGCACCTTCAGCTGCGTCGCTTGCCTTTTTCAGAATAGACTCGGCACCCGCAACCGCACAGCCGCTGGCCACGAACAGGTGGGCGTTCTCGGGCAAAATGATGTGCTCTTCGTCCAAGCCGAGCGTGATGTAAAAGCGCTCGCGCAGCTCGGACAAGTACTGCAGCGGGCCGCCCAAGAAAGCCACATGGCCGCGAATGGGCCTGCCGCAGGCCAAGCCGGAAATGGTCTGCGTGACGACGGCCTGGAAAATAGACGCAGCGATGTCGTCCCTGTTGGCGCCTTCGTTCAGCAGCGGCTGAACGTCGGTTTTCGCGAACACGCCACAGCGCGATGCGATGGGGTAAATGGTGGTGTGCTTCTTGGCCATTTCGTTCAGGCCGCCGGCATCGGTGTTCAGAAGGGTGGCCATCTGATCGATGAACGCGCCTGTACCGCCGGCGCACTGACCGTTCATGCGCTGCTCGATGGATTGATCGAAATAAATGATCTTCGCGTCCTCGCCGCCAAGCTCGATGGCAACGTCGGTTTCGGGGATGAAGGCCTCAACCGCGGTTTTCGACGCGATGACTTCCTGGACGAATTCGACGCCAAGCCACTTGGCCAGAAGCAAGCCGCCCGAGCCCGTGATGGCAATGGTCATGGGGGCATCGCCGAATTCCTCGGCGGCCTTCTCAAGAACCTCGGCGACCGTGGCGCGCACGTCAGAGTGGTGACGTTGGTAAACGGAATACAGAACCGTGTTGTCTTGATCCAAGATCGCAAGTTTGACCGTGGTCGAACCGACGTCGATGCCGATTCGCAGCGGAGCGGCTTGGTTGTTCGTCATATCGTTTCCTCTCGAACTCACTCGAAACAAACCGATGGAAGCAAGCCGAAACGCGAACGTCCCATGCGGCTCAGAGTGTATGCAACCTTATATTTTACAGGCATTTCGCGATGCTACCGAGCTGTTTGCCATCTGTAGCTCAAAAGGCACAGATCATCACCCAAAATAGCTCCACGGCAGCGACGACCGCACAACCTCGTTGGGCAAAACGCCACGCGAAAGGCAGGCACAGATCGCCTCGCGAAAGACCGACGGCGCGCACACCCGACAACGCTTAGAATGGTTCAGCGAAAGATCAAGCCAACCTGAAGGGACCGAACATGGCTGAAGTCGCCGAAATCCGTTCAGGTTGCCTATCAGGAGTACCTGAAAGAAATTGTCGCCAGCTACCAGGAAAAATAGCCAGCGACGATTCTAAGGAAGAAGGGCTCGAACTAGTTCTTCTTGCGCTTGTCGACCACGTAGATGCCCACGTGAACCTGATTGCGCGGATCGGCGCTTTTGTCCACCTTCATAACGCGGCACTCGAAAACGTTGTTGTGGCCGAAACGAAACAGCTGAGCGATGGTGGCGTTCCTGGCACGCGGGACATAACCCAGATGCACGCCTTTGCGGCGGATGTTGCCTATATTAGCGGGTTCGAGAAAACCACGAGGGAACCGCAATGGACAGCTACCGCGAGTACAACCCATAGTCGAACGCAAACCGCCAACAGCCACGCCAACCACGCGTTCCGTCATCTTTTCGTCGATATCCCCATTCGTAACAAGCGGCACATCAGGCTTTGCTATTCTTGAAGAATCGGATGCGCATCGCGGTCGCAAGCGCCGCGCGCCAAGAAAAGCGCATCGCACACCACGAATGAAAACGAGGAGCCATGCAGATCACGCCTGCCGACGTCGCCGCAACCACCGCGATGATCACCGAGCAAAACCTGGATATCCGCACCATCACGCTGGGTCTTAACCTGCGCTCATGCGCCGCCGACAGCGTCGACGGAATCTCGCGCAAAATCTACGACCGCATGACCTCGGCCGCCGAGAACCTGGTTCCCACCGCCGAGCAACTCGAGCGCGAATACGGCATCCCCATTGTCAACAAGCGCATCTCGGTCACTCCCATCGCCGAGCTGTGCGACGCCGTTCCCGAAACCGACCTTTCGCCCATCGCCGAGGCCATGGACAAGGCCGCCAAAGAAGTTGGCGTTAACTTCGTCGGCGGTTTCTCGGCCTTGGTTCACAAGGGTTCCACCCGCGCCGACGAAAAACTGATGGACTCCATCCCCGAGGCGCTGGCCAAAACCGATATCGTCTGCTCGTCGGTGAACGTGGGCTCCACCCGCGCCGGCATCAACATGGATGCCGCCCTGAAAATGGCCGGCATCATCAAGAAGTCCGCCGAGCTTACCGCCGATCGCGAGTGCATCGGCGCAGGCAAACTGGTCGTGTTCTGCAACGCCGTCGAAGACAACCCCTTCATGGCAGGCGCATTCCACGGCGCCGGCGAAGCCGATGAAACCATCAACGTCGGCGTGTCTGGCCCGGGCGTTGTGCGTGCGGTTCTGGCCGACCTTCCCAAGGACGCCGACCTCACCACCGTGGCCGAGGCCATCAAGTCCACCGCCTTCAAGATCACCCGCGCCGGCGAGCTTATGGCCCGCGAGGCCGCAAGCCGCTTGGGCTACGAGAAAGGCATTCTTGACCTGTCTCTTGCCCCCACCCCGGCTGCGGGCGACTCGGTTGCCAACATCCTTGAGGAAATCGGCGTGGGCACCTGCGGCGGCCCTGGCACCACGGCTGCCCTTGCCATGCTGAACGACGCTGTTAAGAAAGGCGGCGTCATGGCAAGCTCCAGCGTTGGCGGCCTTTCTGGTGCTTTCATCCCCGTTTCCGAGGATGCCGGCATGATCCGCGCCGCCGAGATGGGCGCGCTGCATCTTGAGAAACTCGAGGCCATGACCTGCGTTTGCTCGGTCGGCCTTGACATGATCGCCATCCCCGGCGACACCTCGGTCGAAGCCATCCTGGGCATCATCGCCGACGAGGCAGCCATCGGCATGATCAACAACAAGACCACCGCCGTTCGCCTGATCCCCGCAATCGGCAAGAAGCCGAGCGACCGCCTGAACTTCGGCGGTCTGCTGGGTTACGCCCCCGTCATCCCCGTGAACGAGTACGCCGGCTCGGTGTTCGCTCACCGTGGCGGCCGCATCCCCGCCCCGCTCAACTCGCTGAAGAACTAAAGCGGACACGGCAGCAGAGTGCACGGCTCGCACCAGCAAACGAATAAGGCCGCACACGCGACCAAGTTATTATCGGAACAAGCAAGAAGGCGAAGAAAATGGGACTCAATCTGTTGGCAGTTGCGATCGGCGGCGCTTTGGGCGCTTCGATCAGATACCTCACGAACGTGGGGTTCGCGCATCTGCTAGCGGGAGCCAACCCGTTCTATCCCTTCCCCATCTCAACGATGGTCATCAACACCATCGGCTGCTTCGCGATGGGCTTTCTGGCAAGCTTCTTCACCTGGCACGACACGCCCGTTTGGAAAAACTTCGCCACAGTTGGCCTTCTGGGCGGCTTCACCACGTTGTCGACCTTCGGCCTTGAGACCATCCACCTTATTGACAACGCCAGCTACGGCGTTGCACTGCTGAACGTCACGCTCACGTTGTTCTCGTGCCTGCTGGGCATCGTGTTCGGCCGCATGCTGGTGCACACGCTGTTTCCCGGCCGCTAAGCCAGGCAAAACAAGCTTGTAACGCTCGAAAGGCACCCTGCGGGGTGCCTTTCCTTTTCAGTCTATTGTTTGCCACTGTAGCAGCCGATTCGTTCTTACGGCCTGCGCTTTCAAAAACCGCAGAAGACGACTTGCCGGTTTGCGAACTATCGCTTCACGGCGCGAACCAGGTACTCGACGTTGTGGCCCTTCGCACCCGTGATCGACGATTCCACAACACCGGTCACGTCGAACGACGCCGACTCAAGCGCTTGCTTGACCTCGTCGACGGTGCGCAAGCGAACCGCCTCGTCAAGCACCACGCCGCGTTCGGTTTCGTCGTGAGCCGATTCGAACTGAGGTTTCACCAAGCCAATGAACACGCCACCCGCATCGAGCAAGTTGGCGAACACGGGAGCCAAGCTTGCCAAGCCGATGAAACTAAGATCGGCGACAGCAAGATCGAACGGTGCGCCCAAATCGGCCGGATCGGCCGTGCGAATGTTGGTGCGCTCGAACACGACGACGCGCGGGTCTTGGCGCACCTTCCAGGCAAGCTGCCCGTAGTTGACGTCGACGCATGCAACGGAAGCTGCTCCCGCCTGCAGCAAGCAGTCGGAGAAACCGCCGGTGGAAGAACCGATGTCGATGCAGCGAAGCCCCGACGCATTCTGATTGAACGCGTCAAGCGCACCGCGCAGCTTGAACCCGCCACGCGAAACATAGGGCATACCGCCCTTCACCTGGATGTCCGCATCGGACGGAACCTTCACCGCGGCGCTGGTTGCGTACACGTCGCCCACCTTCACCTCGTGCGCCAACACTGCACGAAGCGCAGCCTGGGCGTCGGCGAAATAACCGCGCTCAACCAACAGCGCATCAAGGCGCACCTTCTTGGGTTTAGGCGGTTTGGCAGTCATAGGATTCAGGTTGTTGGGAACGTCACTGTGTTTGCTCATACGGTCATTCTAAACGAAAGGGCGCGACCGTTGTCGCGCCCATGTCGAAACCAGTTGATCGGCAATGCAGGCTCGCATTTCGCAGTGCAAGACTTCAAGCCAGCAAAATGAAGCCCAAAGCTGCGCCAAGCGAACCCGCGCCAGGCGAACCTCGCCCGAGCTGGCCGACGCCCGCCTCAACCGCTTACGGAAGCAGCAGCTGGGCAATCTGAACGGCGTTCAGAGCAGCACCCTTGCGGATCTGATCCATAACGCACCAGAACGAAATGCCGTTCTCGACGCTGTAGTCCTTGCGCACGCGGCCGACATACACCTTGTCGGTGTGGGCAAGCAGGCCGGGCATGGGATAGCCGTTCTCGGCAGGAACGTCATTCAGGGTAACGCCCGGCTCAGCCTCGAACGCAGCGCGCGCCTGCTCGAGCGTGATAGGACCATCGAACTCGACGTTCACGTACTCGGCGTGGCAACGCAGAACCGGGACGCGAGCGCAGTTGGCGGCAACGCCCAGATCGGGGTGGCCCATGATCTTCTTGGTCTCAACGATCATCTTCCACTCTTCCTTCGTGGAATCGTCGTCAAGGAACACATCGATATGAGGGATGATGTTGAACGCGATCTGATCGCTGAAGGCATGCGGCTCGAACTCGTTGCCATCAAGGTAGTCGCGCGTCTGATCGTACAGCTCGTTCATGGCGGCGACACCCGCGCCGCTTGCAGCCTGGTACGTGGAGGCGACAACGCGCTTGATGGGAGCCACGGACTCCAACGCATGAAGCGCGACGACCATCTGGATGGTGGAGCAGTTGGGGTTGGCGATAACGCCGTTATGCCACGTAACGTCCTGGGGGTTGACCTCAGGAACAACCAGCGGAACGTCCTCTTCCATGC
Source organism: uncultured Coriobacteriaceae bacterium (assembly GCA_900552365.1). Lineage (GTDB taxonomy): Bacteria > Actinomycetota > Coriobacteriia > Coriobacteriales > Eggerthellaceae > UMGS1502. The sequence goes on along the minus strand of URZP01000001.1, from coordinate 16,374 downwards.
GAAAGGCGCTGGAGTTGTCGATCATGACCGCACCGGCACCGACGACAGCATCGCGCATCTCCTTGGAAACGCCCGCACCGGCGGAGAACAGGGCGATGTCGACGCCCTCGAATGCCTCGGGGGTCATTTCCTGAACAAGAAGCTTGCCAGCGGGAACCTGACCGCAACCAAGGAAATCGATCTCCTTGCCGGCAGAGCGTGCCGATGCCAGAGGGATGACCTTGCTCGCGGGGAAATCGAGGTCGTGCAGCACCTGCATGAATTCCGAACCAACGGCGCCGGTTGCACCCGCAACGGCAACGACCGGGTTGGCGGGAATCTGTTTCGTCCAAGCCATGTGGCTCCCCTTTCTGACCTAGCGGCCCTTGTTCATTTTCGCAGCGATCTCTTCGGCGGAAAGCTGGGTTTCCTCGAAAATCTCGTCTGAGTCCAAACCGAACGCGGTATGCAAGCAGCGCACCGCCTCTGCAGCCTGAGCTGCAGAAACAACAACGGAAAGGCGAATGGGCGACGTGGAGATCGCGTCGATGTTGATCTGGTTCTCGCCCAAAACAGCGAACGCCTTTGCGGCAACGCCCGGCGACGACTTCATGCCGGTGCCAACCAAGCTGACCTTGGCGATGTCCTCGTCAACCACCACTTCGCGGGCGCCGATCTGCGGGGCGACCACGTCAACGGTCTCGCGAGCGCGGGCAAGGTCGGCATCGGGGCAGGTGAACGAAATGTCAGTGACGCCTGCTTCGGATGCGTTCTGAATGATCATGTCAGTGTTCACGCTGTTCGCGGCAAGCGCGCCAAACACCTTGGCGGCAACGCCGGTGGCATCGGGAACGCCGCGAATCGTGACCTTCACCTCGGACGTATCGTGAGCGATGCCCGTGATAACGGCTTCTTCCATCATATCGGTTGCCTCCTTGACGAACGTGCCATCGGTTTCCGTGAACGCAGAACGAGAATGAATGACGACGCCGAACTTGCGCGCGAACTCGACTGCGCGCATCTGCAGCACGCCCGAGCCGGCAGCGGACATCTCGAGCATGTCGTCGTATGAGATTTGATCAAGCTTGCGCGCATGAGGGCACACGCGCGGGTCGGCCGAGTACACGCCATCGACGTCGGAGTAAATCTCGCAGACGTCGGCATTGATGCCCCAAGCAATGGCGACGGCCGTGGTGTCGGAGCCGCCACGGCCAAGCGTGGTGATGTCGCCGCTGGGGTCGATGCCCTGGAAGCCGGCGATGACGGGAATGGCCCCTTCGGCAATGGCCTCCATGATGCGCTCGGAATGCACCTTCACGATTTTCGCGCGCTGATGTGAACCGTCGGTTTCGATGCCCGCCTGACGGCCGGTGAAGCTAAGGGCCTTGTAACCGCGAGCCTCGATGGCCATGGCCAAAAGAGACATGGACACCTGCTCGCCCGTGGACAGAAGGCGGTCCATCTCGCGCACGGGTGGGTTGGGGTTAAGGGCCCGCGCAAGGCCCACAAGCTCGTCGGTGGTTTTGCCCATGGCGGATACGACAGCGACGACGTCGTTTCCGGCTTGCTTGCGCGCGATCAGGCGCTTAGCGACTTTCTGAATGCGCTCCGGCGAGGCGACGGACGTGCCCCCGAATTTGCAGACAATTAAAGCCATGGATCCTCTCCCTGTACGGGTACGTGAATTAGCAAGACTATATCAAAAAGCCTGTGAACAGCGTGTTTCGCGTGCGGGAATTCGCGCGAACGGCGAGAAGCCGCTTTCGACTCCCATGCCCCACAAGCGATCTACCTCGGTCAATAAAAATAACCGCCAACCACATATGGATGACGGTTATAACGAGGCTCGATGTTCGCGTGAACGCGTTACATGTTCTTCAGCGAAATGTTGCCCATGCTATCGGCAACGTCTTCGGTAAGGTCGCAGACTTCCTCGAGGCTGTCGAACAGATTGGCCCAAACCATAACCTCGATAGGATCTTCGGGATGCTGGAACAGCTCGCGAACGGCCTTGAGATACAGCTTATCGCCCTGTTCCTCGAGATCGCTGACCTCGTCAAGGAAGGAATGAAGCTTCTTGGACTTCTTGAAGTTGCGGAAGTCATCCATGGCGCGGTAAATGGCCTTGGTTGCCTTACGGATGATCTTCGCGAACTCGAGCGCGTCTTTATGCATGTAGTGGATGTCGTACATGTAGAAGCGCTGCATGACCTCTTCGATGCCGTCAATGACGTTGTCAAGGTTCTGGGAAAGCTCAAGGATATCGCCGCGCTCGATAGGCGTGATGAAGTCGACTGCAACGCACTGGAAGTTCTGGTCGTCCAGAAGATCGCCGCGATGCTCGATCTCGTGAGCCCTATCAAGAGGCTCCTTCAGCGCGTCGGTAGTGGTGAAACCCTCGATGACTTCGACAAGAAGCTCGGCTTCCTCTACCGCAATCTTCGCTTGCTTCTCGAACGCGTCAAAATAATCGGACTTGTGCTTCTTAGACACGATGGTCTCCTTCAGTCGGCTATATACAGATTCTACTGCATGAAACAAGCTCAACCATGCTTAACGTACGACGTTATGCCTCATTATGGGCGATCAAAGGCAGCTTTTACGGACGCCGTCGCTTCGTTCGCCAAACCGTTACCCATCAGATCGGGACAACCTCGGTGCAGCTTAAGCGTAATACGCGAAAACGCGACGTCTTTCGGCACCGATGGTTGTTTGCTCGCCGTGGCCGGGCAAAACGACGGTCTGATCGGGAAGCACGGCAAGACGCTTAAGAGATGCCCTCATGTCGGGCATGCTGCCACCCTCGAAGTCGGTGCGGCCGATGCCTCCGTAGAACAGCGTGTCGCCCGAGATAAGAACCGGCGCGCCACCCTTGACGACGCCGAACTGCGGGTCAAGGAACAGACACATGCTTCCGGGCGTGTGGCCGGGCGTAAGAACGACCTTCCAAGCCATGTTGCCAATCTGGACGACGTCGCCGTCATCAATCGGCTGATCGACTTCGCAAGCCGGGAACTCGTGATCGTCGCGGAAGGGCTTCACCGTGCGCTCGATGTAGGGAGCGTCGGCTTTCGAGGCAACGACGGTTGCTCCCGTCAGCCTGCGCAGCTTAGCCGCGGCACCCACGTGATCGTAATGGCTATGGGTGAGGATGATGGCGTCGAGCTTCTTCTTGCCAAGCTTCTCAAGTGCGCCGATGATGACGTCGGAATCGCAGGTCGGATCGACCACGATGGTGGCTGCATCGTCAGAGATGATGTAGACGTTGTTCTCGATGGGGCCCATCACCATGAAATGAATGGGAAGGCAACCATCTTTCACTTTATGCAGATCCATTCTGATCCTTTCTAGCTAGCTATCTCGAGCTTTAAACATGGGCGCTGTCGACAGCAATCAACTTCGTTAATTACTGTCTCGGCGTCCCACGCTCTCACCGGGCTTCATGCGGCGGGCTTCGAAGACACCGTCGACGTCGTAAAGCTCGGCGATGATGTCGTCAACATGCTCGACATCGGAAACCTGGAACAGGAAGCGCATGGTAACCATGTCGTCGCGCTGCGTCGAAGTGGAGGCGTTCAAAACGTTGACGCCCTCCTCGGACAGAACGGCAACGACATCGCGCAGCAGGTTCATACGGTCAAGAGCCTCGATGTAAACGTCGATCTTGTACGACGTCGAAACAGCGGGATCTTTCTCCCATTCAACCTGAATGATGCGCTCGGGCTCGCGCAGCAGATCCTTGGCGTTCGGGCAGTCGGCACGGTGAACGGAAACGCCTCGACCACGCGTGACGAATCCCAAAATGTCGTCGCCGGGAACCGGGTTGCAGCACTTCGACAGACGCACCAGCACGTCGTCCAAGCCCTTCACCACAACGCCCGTGTCCGAATGCGTCTCGCGACGCTTCGGGCGCTTCACGCTGGTAAGCATGGGCGGCATCTTGCCCGTTGCCATGGTTGACATGCCGATGGCGGGGCGCTCGGCTTCCTTCTTGCCGTCGTCGACGACCAGCTTCAGGATGCGGTTGGCAACATGCTGCGGGCTTTCCTTGCCGGCGCCGATGTTCACCAGCATGTCGTCGCCGTCTTTGTAGCCCATGCTCTCGGCGGTGGTTTTCACCGCACGCGTCATCTGGGCGTTCGAAAGGCCCAGGCCATGCTTGCGCATCTCGCGCATCAGCTTGTCGTGGCCCATCTGCAAATCGTCGCCGCGGTTTGCCTTCGAGAAGTAGTTCCTGATCTTCGAACGCGCCGACGGCGTGCGGACGATGCTCAGCCAGCCGCGCGAGGGCGTGGCGCTTTTCTGCGTGAGGATCTCAACGCGGTCGCCCATCTGCAGCTTGTACGACAACGGCACGATCTTGCCATTGGCCTTGGCGCCAACGCAGTGGTTGCCAACCTCGGTGTGAATGGCGTAGGCGAAGTCGACCGGAGTGGAACCCGAGCGCAGGCTCTTGACCTCGCCCTTCGGGGTGAACACGAACACCTCGTCGGGATCAAGGTCGACCTTCAGATCTTTCAGGAACTCGCGCGAATCCTGGGTTTCATCCTGCCAGTCAACCATCTGACGAAGCCACGCCAGCTGTTTGTCGAACTCGACGTCCTTGCCCTGCTTGCCACCGTTTTCCTTGTACAGCCAGTGAGCCGCGACGCCGAACTCGCTTTTCTGGTGCATTTCCTCGGTGCGGATCTGAACCTCAAGCGGCTTGCCGGACGGGCCGATAACCGTGGTGTGCAGGCTTTGGTACATGTTGAACTTCGGCATGGCGATGTAATCTTTGAAACGCCCGGGCATAGGGTGCCACAGCGTATGCACCGCGCCCAGCGCCGAGTAGCAGTCCTTGACGGACTTCACGATCAAGCGCACGGCGATCAGGTCGAAGATCTCGCTGAACTCCTTGTCGCGCTTGGTCATTTTCTGATAGATGGAGTACAAGTGCTTGGGACGGCCCATGATCTCGGCCTCGACGCCGATCTTCTCCATCTCGTCGTGCAGAAGGTCGATGACCTGCTTCAAGTATGCCTCGCGCGTTGCGCGGCTTTCAGCAACCAGGCGCTTGACCTGCTGATACTTCGCAGGCTCAAGGTAGTAGAAAGACAGGTCCTCTAGTTCCCACTTAATGGAGTTGATGCCCAGACGGTGCGCGATGGGCGCGTAGATCTCAAGCGTCTCACGCGACTTGAAGATACGACGGTCCTCGCGAAGCGACGACAACGTGCGCATGTTGTGCAGACGGTCGGCGAGCTTGATGACAACCACGCGGATGTCCTGGTTCATGGCCACGAACATCTTGCGGATGGTTGCCGCTTGCTCGTCGGAAAGGCTTTCCACCTCGATGCGGGTGATTTTGGTGACGCCCTCGACCAGCTGGGTGACGCGCTCACCGAACAGGCGCGTGATATCGCGGTCGGTGGTTTCGGTGTCCTCGATGGTGTCGTGAAGAAGCGCGGCGCACAGGGTTTCGACGTCCATACGCAGGTCGGCCAAAATGATGGCAACCTCAACGGGGTGAGCAACGAACGGCTCGCCGCTCTTGCGCAGCTGGCCCTTGTGAACCTTGCGTGCAAAGGCGAACGCCTCCACGAGCTTCTCTTCCTCGTCCTCGGTAAGGTAAGATTTGGTCATTTCCTGCAGGACAGCGAAACGCTCTTCGGGGGTTTCGCCCTTGCTGCGGGCACCGTGACCAACCTTGTAGTCGTTTTCCTCAAGCACGTTTCCGCGCGCATCGGAAGCGATGGAGGTCAGGCCCGCCAAATCCTTCGCGTCAGCCATGATGATCCCCTTGCCTTCCCACGTGTTCGCACGGTAGAAACCGAACGCGCACCTCGTTTATACGTAACCTGTTCATTATATCGCAGCAGCCGCACAAGACGTACGCCGCCCGCACGGGCCGCCGCGTTCAGCAAGCTAACGCAAGCAACCCGCCTGCGCACGCTACGAGCACAGGCAGTCGCCGGTCTCGGCGCAGGCCGGAACGATCGGAGCCGAAATGCGGCCCTGCAGGGTGCAGGCGTCCTCATCCATGGCGCGGTGCTTGTATTCGTCGAAGATCGCGCGCTCGCCCATGCCCTCGCGGTAACGCACACTGTCGGTGAGGTCGACCTTCTGATGGCCGCTTTCCACCCTGACAGTGCGCGTCTCTTCACCCGAGGTGAACTCGGCATGGGTTTGGATAAGCCCCAACTCGCGGAAGACAGCGATGGCGCATTCGACGCTGTCGGCGCTCATCGGGTTATTCGGATCGATGCCGTACGCGATCTCGGAAGTGCCCGCCGCGAACGACACGTCACCGGCGTTGCGCTGACGCGCGGTTAGATAGCGGTACACCTGCACCAGCACGTCGCGGTCTGGCGTCGCCCCGGCAAGCGCCGTCTCGTTCAGCTGGGCGTCGCCGCGGTTGTACAACAGGTGAACGAACGATTCGCGCCCGTCGCGGCCCGCGCGGCCGCTCATCTGGTTGAACTCGATCTCGTTGAACGGCATATTGAACAGCACGACGTGCCTGATGTCGGGGATGTTCACGCCTTCGCCGAACGCAGACGTGGACACCAGAACCGAAAGCGCGCCCGAGCGGAACATCTCCTCGATGCGCGTGCGCTCGGCGCGGTCGAGGCCCGCGTTGTAGAAACCGATCATCGGCGCAAGCTGGCCAACCTTCGAGCGAAGGATGCGCGCAACGGTGATCGAACGCTCGCGCGAGCTGACATACACGACGGTCTTCTCGCCGGTGGCCACCAGTTTCGCCAGGTAGTCCTCGCGGGCGCGCATGCCGCGCCTGTCGTCAACCACCAAGTTGGTACGGGCGGTTCGGTCGAAAACGCATGCCTCGATGGGCAGAATGGATGCGATGTCACGCGCCACGTTTCCGTCGGCGGTTGCGGTAAGAGCCAGCACCGTGGGGCTGCCCAAACGCTCGATGGACTTGCCAATGGTGCCGTAAGCCTCGCGGCTGCCGTTACGGTACTGCGCGATGTGGTGCGCCTCGTCAACCACGACGAAACCGAACCTATCGCCCACGGCAAGCTCGTCAACGTGGTATTCCAAGAACTCGGGCGTGGTCAGCACCATGTCGGTTGAGCCGTCGGCGATGGCGCGGTAAATGTGTTCGCGCTCCTTCGGGGTGCTTTCGCCAGTAAGCACGTCAATCTGAAGGCCGAAACGGGAAAGCGCATCGTTCAGGTGGAACGACTGATCGGTGATAAGAGCACGCAGCGGGTACACGAACAGGCTTGCCTTGCCATCGCGCAGCGCCGTCATCGCGGCATGCACATGGAAAGTAAGCGATTTGCCGCGACCTGTGGCCATAACGGCCATGACCGACTTGCCTTCGCCCAACAGGTCAAGCACCTCGCGCTGCGAATCATGCAGCGAGCCGTCGCCGATCAGGGCACCGATGATGTCGGATTCCAGCTTGGCGGGATTGCTTTGCGCGCGGCGCTGCCACTTCTCGCGGTTCGAAGTGCGATCGGCCTCGTACGCCTCGATGGCAGACGAGCTTTCGATGCAGTCCTCGCACAGCGATTCGTCGCTTGCGGCGAACAGGCTGGTGACGAAACGCGTGTTGCCCGGGTCAAGCGTGGCCGCAAGAGCGCCGCACATGCCGGCGGGCGAAAGCGACTTCAACATGGCCTTCACCGTGCGACGGCCGCGCCATTCGTCAATCTGAACCTCGAACGCGGCATTCACCACGTTGCAGGTTTTCATGAGCTCATCGATGTCATTGCAATGGAACATAATGCCCGACACGCGGTTCGTGCCATCGGAAAGCGCGCACGAGAAATGGTTCTTCTCGGCGCCCACCGCGCGGCAGTTCGCCATGGTGACGTCGCGTGCCAACAGGCAAGGCACGCGGTTTTCCTGGCCGAACGGGGCCAACTTCTCCATCAGCTCGACGTTCTCGATGGTCAGCTCGTCAAGCGAGACCATCGAGTCGATCTCGATAAGCGGGTGGAACGCGTCTTCAGGAAGTTGGTCCATGTAATCGCACAGGCGCTTGGTGAACTCTTCCAAGTTCGCAACAGGAAGCGTGACACCCACAGCGGCGCCATGGCCGCCGAAGCGGGTGAGCAGGTCTTCGGTCGAAGCAACGGCATCGAACAGATTCACCTGGCCAACCGTGCGGCCGCTTCCGCGCGCCTCGTCGCCATCGATGGTGAACAGCAAGCACGGAACGCCGTAAGTGTGCACCAAGCGGCTGGCAACGATGCCCTTCACGCCCTCGTGCCAGCCCTCGCCCGCCACCACCAGCACACGCTGGCCATGGTAGACGGCGGCGGCCTTCTCGCGAGCCACCTCGGAAAGCTCGGCCTCGATTGCGCGGCGGCGGTCGTTCACGGTCTCAAGCTCGGCGGCAAGCTTGCATGCCTCATCGAAATCGTCGGTCATCAGCAGGTCGAGGGCGATTTGCGCATCGCCCATGCGGCCGGCGGCGTTCAAACGCGGAATCAGCGAGAAACTAAGGTTGGTTGCGGTGACCTGCTTGCCCGCCGCACCCGAGCGGCCCAGAAGGGCCGCAATGCAGGGACGCGGGGACGCGTTGATGTGCTTAAGGCCGTCGCTGACCAGCGCGCGATTCTCGTCGCGCATGGGCATAAGGTCGGCAACCGTGCCCAAGGTGGCAAGGTCGGTGTAGTCGCGCCACAAATGCGGAAAACCGAAGCGGCCGCCCATCACCTGGACAAGCTTCAGCGCCACGCCGACGCCGGCAAGAATGGAGCTGGGACACGACGAGCCGCACTTAGGATCGGCCACAGGCACGCCATCGGGCACCAAATCGGCGGGCTCGTGGTGGTCGGTGATCACCACATCGACGCCCTGCGCCACGATGTCGGCCACTTCAACCTTGCTGGAAATACCGCAGTCAACCGTGACGATGACCTCGGGATCGAGCTTGCGAACGCGCTCGAACGCCACGGCGGAAAGGCCGTAGCCCTCGTCGAAACGGCGCGGGATGAACGGCGTGACATGACCGCCCAGCGTGCGCAAGCCGCGTGTGAGCACGGCAGTTGCCGAGATGCCGTCAACGTCGAAGTCGCCGTACACCACGATGTGCTTGTGCTCGCGGACGGCGGCCTCAAGAGCATCGGCCACTTTGTCGATTTGCGGGATAAGGTATGGGTCAAGCCAATCGCGCTCAAGCGATGGGGACAAAAACCGCTCCGCCTTCTCGACGGTGGTTATTCCCCTGCTTGCCATGGTGGTCGCGATGAAATGCGGCAATCCGAAATGTCCCTGCAGCTGGGAGACGGCATGCGGATCCGCCGCGCTGATGTTGAATTGCGCCGGCATGAATGGTACCTCGTGAAAAAACTCGCTCGTATTAGTCGAGGCTTATTCTCGCACAACACGGCGTAGAGGGCACGGCTAATCGGCGGAAGCTTACGCGAGGTTCAAGGAAGGGCGCACATGATCGGACCATGCGGCGGCACGCAAAACGGCCCGCCTCCCATCGCGGGGGAACGGGCCGCTCGGATTCAAACAGCATGCGAAGCGCTCGCTGCGCATCGGCGAGCTGCGAGTCACTGCAGGTGAATTACTGCAGCTTGTTCTCTTCGATGATTCCATCGAGCGTGCGCCATGCAAGCTCGGCGCACTTGACGCGGGCGGGCATGCGGGAAATGCTCTCGAGCTCGGCAGCCTCGTCCAAGTCCTCGCGATCGTCGTCGGAAAGTTCCTTACCCTGGATCATGCCGATGAACAGGCCGCTCAGGCGCTTGGCCTCCTCGACGGTCTCACCGGTGATGAGGTCGGCCATGATGTCGGCGGAAGCCTGCGAGACAGCGCAGCCGTGGCCGGTGAACGCAGCCTCGGTGATGACGCCGTCGGCAACCTTCAGCTTCAGGACCATCTCGTCGCCGCAGCTGGGGTTGATGCCCTCGTGCTCGAAGTCAGCGTCCTGAATGTCGTACTTGTAGTCGGGGTGCGCGTTGTGCTCCATAAGAGCCGCGGTGTAGATGTTAGATGCCATCAAACATGCTCCAAACCAGTTTCAGGCCGTCGATCAGCTGATCGATATCGGCTTTGTCATTGTAGAAGGCCATGGACGCGCGGCAGTTCGACATGCAGCCCAGCTGGGACATAAGCGGCTGCGCGCAGTGATGGCCGGCGCGAATGGCAACGTGAACGCTATCAAGAATGCCCGACACGTCGTGCGGGTGGACGTTCTTCACGTTGAAGCTGATAACGCCATGGTGCTCGGCGGGGTCCTTGGGGCCGTAAATGCTGATGAAGTCGAGCTTCGAAAGCTCGTCGAAGCAGTACTTGGTCAGCGCGGCCTCACGGGACTGCATGGCCTCCCAACCTACCTGCTCGACGTAGGTAAGCGCGGCGCCCAGGGCGTAAGCGCCCGCAGCGTCCTGCGTGCCTGCCTCGAACTTCTCGGGCACGGGCGCCCAAACGGCGCTCTGCTCGGACACGGAGTCGATCATCTCGCCGCCCGTCAGAAACGGGGGCATTGCATCAAGCAGCTCGTGCTTGCCCCACAAGATGCCGATGCCCATGGGACCGAACACCTTATGGCCGCTGAAGGCGAAGAAATCGCAGTCAAGATCGGTCACGTTCACGGGCATATGCGGCACGCTTTGAGCGCCGTCGACGACCATGTACGCACCGAACTCGTGGGCGATCTGACCCAGCAGCTTGACGTCGTTCTTAACACCCAAGACGTTCGACACCTGCATGGCGGAAACGATCTTGGTCTTCGGGCCGATCTTCGCGCGCATCTCCTGTTCGGTCAGATGACCTTCCTCGTCAAGATACATGTACACCAGCTTGGCGCCATGGCGCTTGCAAGCAAGCTGCCATGGCACGCAGTTGGAATGATGCTCCATGATGGTGATGCAAACCTCGTCGCCGGGCTTGAGCACCATCTCGGAAAGCGAGAATGAGATCAGGTTCAAGGCCTCGGAGGTGTTGCGGCACAAAACGATGTCGTGCCAGTTGTCCTCGCCCGCGCCGATGAAACGAGCGATGTGCTTTCGCGCGTCGTTGATGGCGTTGGTGGCCTCGTAGGAAAGCTCGTACAGACCGCGCAGCGGGTTGGCGTTCATGGTTTCGTAGAACTCGCGCTGAGCGTCAAGCACCGCAGCCGGGCGCTGAGCCGTGGCGGCGCTGTCAAGGAACGCCACCTCGGGATGACGGCCGAACAGCGGGAAGTCCTTCTTGTACGGGTTGGCCTCGATGTCCACACCGTTTACCAGGTATGCCATGACTTAGGCCTCCTCTTCAAGGAAATCGGCGTCGAAGCCGTCGACCAGCGTGATTGCCAGACGAAGAACGCCCTCGCGGCTTGCCTGGTCAGGAGCATCGATTGCGGCCTGCTCGAGCATAGCGCGGACGAACATCTGCTCGGCCGCCTCCTGCGAAAGACCACGGCTTGCCAGATAGAACATCTGCTCGGGGCGAACGTGGCCGATAGCCGCACCGTGATTGCCTGCGACGTCGTCCTCGTTGCATAGAATGACAGGGACCGACTTGTTCTCGACGTCGTCGTCGACAAGCAGGACGGTTTCATGCTCGGTGCCTTCAGCGCCCTTGCAGCCACGGACGAAGTCGATGGTGCCGCGCAGGGTTTTCTTGCTTTTACCAGCAAGAACGCCGTTGGAGTTGATGTTGCACTGCGTCTTCACGCCATTGTGGCGCAGGGTGTAGTTGATGTCGTGAACCTGTTCGCCATGACCCAGGTAGCGTGCCTCGATGCCCATGCGCGAACGATTGCCGCGGATATCGCCGCCGATGCCCGTGAAGGTGTTGCTTGCGCCCAGGATGGTCTGACGCACGTCGATTTTTGCGTCGTCCCAGGTGAAAAGACCCATGTCGTCAAGGTCGATCCAGCCGTCGTCAAGCGTCTGAGTGCGAACAATGCGGATGGACGCGTCGGAATCGGCGAAGGCGCGAACGGACGTGCCCACCACGCCGGTGCCCCCATCGGGGGAATCGACGTTCAGGATGAGCGTGACGTCGGAGCCAGCGCCGGCCACGACGTCGACCGCGGCAAAGTTCATGGCCCCGTCGACGCCCGTGACGTCAAGGGTAGCCTTAACCGACTTGCCGGCCGAAGCGGTGATGACCACAGGTTCGTCGGCGTACTCGCGCATGAAGGAATACACCTCGGTGCTGATGCCGGTTTCGAACGCGACAGCAAGGCTGCGCGATTCGCCCACGGCATCGGACGCCGCCTGATAACGGGAAAGCGCGGTGCCGCCGTACAGGCCGTCGTCATCGTTTTTGGCCTCGTCGACGCGTGCGGTAGTCAGGTACGGCTCAGTGTGGGTTTCTTCCCATGCAGCCTGAGCCGAAGCGATGGCCGCCTCGAACGCGTCGGGTTCGCCGAACGCACCGTCGGTTGCCGAAACGGAAACAGCGTATGCCTCGTCAAGACCCGCGGGGATCTCGATGGTGGTGCTGCTGGTTTTCATGCGATGCCACGTCGGAGCGGGCATTGCGTTGGCTTTATCGAAAACAATTGCCTCCATTAGCCGATTGCCCCCTCCATCTCGAGTTTGATCAGGTTGTTCATCTCAACGGCATACTCAAGCGGCAGCTCCTTGGAAACGGGCTCCGCGAAGCCGTTGACGATCATGGTGCGGGCTTCCTCTTCGGAAAGACCGCGACTCATCAGGTAGAAGACCTTGTCGTCGCCGATGCGGCCGATAGTGGCCTCGTGTCCCACGTCGACGTTCTTGCAACGAATGTCCATTGCGGGAATGGTGTCGGAGCGGCTGGTGTCATCCAGCATGAGGGACTGACACGAAACGCTTGCCTTCGAACCCGTTGCCTTCGGGGTTGCGACAACCGAGCTGCGGAACGTGGAGATGCCACCGCTCTTTGAGATGGACTTAGTCTCGATGAACGCCGAGGTTTCAGGGGCGTTCAGAACAACTTTGCAGCCCGTGTCAAGGTTCTGACCCTGGCCGGCGAATGTGATGCCCGTGAAGCTGGACTTCGCCTTGCGGCCGTTCAGGATGCTCATGGGGTACAAGTAGCCGACATGACTGCCGAACGAACCCGAGATCCACTCGATCTCGCCGCCCTCGTCGACGATGGAGCGCTTAGTATTCAGGTTGTACATGTTCTTCGACCAGTTCTCGATGGTCGAGTAGCGCAGGTGCGCGTTCTTGCCGACGAACAGCTCGACGGCGCCTGCATGCAGGTTAGCCACGTTGTACTTCGGGGCACTGCAGCCCTCGATGAAGTGCAAGTCGGCCTCATCCTCGACGATGATGAGCGTGTGCTCGAACTGGCCGGCGCCCTTCGCGTTCAGACGGAAGTAGCTTTGCAGCGGGTAGTCGAGCTTGGTGCCCTTCGGCACGTACACGAACGAGCCACCCGACCACACAGCGCCATGAAGGGCGGCGAACTTGTGATCCTCAGGCGTGATGAGCGTCATGAACTTCTCGTGGATGAGCTCGGCGTACTCGCCGTGAAGGGCCTCCTCGATGCCGGAGTACACAATGCCAAGCTTGGCAGCGGAGTCCTGCATGGAGTGATAGACCAGCTCGGAGTCGTACTGAGCGCCAACGCCAGCCAGGTAGGAGCGCTCGGCTTGGGGAATGCCCAGACGCTCGAAGGTGTCCTTGATGTTTTCGGGGACGCTTTCCCAGTCGCTCTTCTGCTCGGTGTTGGGCTTTACGTAAGTGATGATGTTGTCCATGTCCAGGCCGGCGATGGAAGGACCCCAGTCGGAAACGGGCATGGAGTTGTAAATCTCAAGCGACTTCAGACGATGCTCGAGCATCCACTCGGGCTCGTCTTTCTTCGCGGAAATCTCGCGCACGATGTCGGGCGTCAGGCCCGCATCAAGCTTCTCGGCGTCGTTGTCGTCGTAGCGGAAATCGTACAGGCTACGATCGATGTCGGCGACTTCGGTACGTTGCTTTACCATGGTTGCCCCTTAGTTCTGGGCGTCGGTCATGAACTGCTCGAAGCCGTTGGCGTCGATGTTTGCGATCATGTCGGCATCGCCCTCGGCGACGATATGGCCGCCCAGCATGACGTGGACGCGGTCGACATCAAGGTGCTCGAGAATGCGCGTGTTGTGCGTGATGATGAGCAGGGTGCCGTCGCAGGACTCGCGGTAAGCCTCCATGCCCTTCGAAACGACGGACAGAGCGTCGACATCGAGGCCCGAGTCGGTTTCGTCAAGGATGGCCAGCTTCGGCTGCAGAAGAAGCAGCTGGAGCATCTCGACCTTCTTCTTCTCGCCGCCCGAAAAGCCAACGCCCAGCTCGCGGTCGAGCCACTCGGTGCCGAAGTCAAGCTCCTCGGCCAGCGACTTGATGCGCTTGCGGAACTCCTTGTTCTTCATCTTCATGCCCTCGCGGCCCTCGAGGGTTGCGCGAAGGAAACTGGACAGCGGCACGCCAGGGATCTCGACCGGCGCCTGAAAGCTCAGGAACAGGCCTGCGCGCGAGCGCTTGTCGGGGGTAAGGTCGGTGATGTCGACGCCGTCGAAGATGATCTTGCCGTCGGTGACGGTGTACGTGGGGTCGCCCATGGCAACGTGGCCCATGGTGGACTTGCCAGCGCCGTTGGGGCCCATGAGAACATGAACCTCGCCCTGCGCGACTTCAAGGTTGACGCCGTCGAGGATGGGTTTCTCATCCACGGAAGCGGAGAGGTTTTGAATAGCCAGCAAAGCATCTCTCGTCATTTGGCTTTTCCTGTTCTAATCGTGAAACTCTATAAATTGACTAGGGTTTAAGATAGGCTTCATGGGGGAATAGTCAACCTTTCCCTAGTAAAATACTAGAATTAAGCGGTAGGCGAACAACCCGCGTCGCAATGCGGGCAAACCGCAGATAGGGACCGCTTCTGAAAGTCCACGAACCGGCCGAAAAAGGGGCGAAACGAATGCTCATCACCAGTAAAGGTCGCTATGCGCTGCGCCTTATGATTTTCGTTGCCGCCTCGGGTGAAGGCGCAAAAGTCACGCTGCGCCAGGTGGCCGATTCCGAGAACATCTCGCTGAAATACCTGGAACAGCTCGCGCACACGCTGGTGAAAGCCGAGCTGCTTGCAAGCGTGCGCGGACACGGCGGCGGGTACCGCCTGGCACGCGAAGCTGGCGATATCAAGGCCGGCGACGTCATCCGCGCCGCCGAGGGCACCACTGCCCCCGTTGCATGCGCGGGCCTTGACGACATGTGCCCGCGCGAAAGCATGTGCTCCACCGTGGCGTTCTGGGCAGGCCTTGACGAGGTCATCGAGAACTACGTCGACGGCGTCACGCTGGCCGACTTGGCTCGGACTTCGTTCGCCAATCTCATCCCCCTGAAAGAGGGCATCGCGCAAGAAGCCGCCAACGCGACCTGCGGCAAGCGCTAGTTTTCAGGCAAAGCGGCTTGGTGACCTCCTCTTTGCGACCCGCAATTCTCGTGGGGTTTGGCATCTCCCGTTATCCGCATAAGACCCGTTTTCAACAAAACGGAGTCGAGGGAGCTATTGAGCAAATCGTCACTCCATGCCGTTACGATTTGCTTCGTCCCGACCCTCTCTAATTTCATCATCAGGTTCGAAAGAGCGTATTGCTCAGTGCCCTCATAGTATTCATAATCGCGATGATCTCCAGCAATGCACAGCTCATCGAGCTTTTCCGCAGCACGACGTTTTATGGCTGAGCTTTGCGAACCGCAAGCATTTAGCATGCTGCTGAAATTCTGGAAGTATCTTTTAGAGACAATGCTACTTGCTGCATAACAATGAAGCGAAGCATCATACGGGTTGAAAAATAGATGCGTCAATTCATCGAAGTCAACTATGCAGCCATGCTCATTTCCGGATCCCCCCGCCTTCTTCACCAGCTTTGAAATCTCTCCTCTTGCTTGTAAATACCTGCATGTATATCTCTCCGCAGCGCGAGCGTACTTCGGTAAATTATCGTAATAGTAGTCTAAAGGGTGCTTTAAGGGCCCTACTCGCTGACCCTTGTTCAAGAGAGAACGGCTTCTAGACGTCTCCAAGACGAACATCCGATAGCCCTCATTCTGAATAACCCACAGATCACCTGGATACGAGCATCCTTCGGAGTGTTCACCAGACCACTTCAAATACAGGGCGTATTCCTGCTTTGTTATTTTGCGTATGCCATCTTCGATGTCTTTTAGGGGTTCGTAGCTCTTATATGTTACGCGATAACAAAATGCATTAATCCCTTGAACTTCCCTTTCATCTTTCACATACCCTATCTGGTTGTTCGCAAGAATCGTAGGACCTTGGGGGGCATCTAGAAACTCCTGATGGTGGGTGTGTCCATTCACATATATAGCATCGCCAAGCGGGGTATCCGGACGATGCCAATCCTCAACCGGCGTATGCGAAAGAACCACAAGAGGCGTCTCTGACGGATCGAAAGACGATAGAACCTTTTCGAACAGCACGGCAAAACGTTCTGAAAGG